>NZ_JABENB010000002.1:300000-600000 GCF_013002715.1 Flexivirga aerilata | reverse complement strand
CGCCACCTGTGCCGTCGTCGGCCGTGTCACGTGTTCGTCCTCCCGCACCGCAACCGTCACCGAAAACCCGTGGGGCATCTCGGATTTGGTGATCAGCACTGCCCCCGACGCGTTGGCCCGCTCGCGCAGCCCACGCAGGCCGTTGCCGCTCGGCGACACTTCCGGGCCGCCGACCCCGTCGTCGGCCACGGTGAGCGCGCGCGGGGTGACCGTGATGACGCAGTGCTGCGCCCGGCTGTGCCGCAGCACGTTGGTCACGCTCTCCCGCACCGTCCACGCGAACAGTTCGACCAGGTCGGCCGGCACCTGGTCGAGCGCGGTCGGGGTGCGTGCCTCGATGCCGGCGGCCGCGAGCGCCTCACGCGCGCGGGTGAGTTCGCCGGACAGCGAGATCTCCCGGTAGCCCTCGACGGCCCGGCGCACGTCGGCGAGCGCCGTGCGCGAGAGGGTCTCCAGGTCGGCGACCTCGGCGCGCGCCCGCTCGGTGGCGTCGGCGTCGAGCAGGCGGCCGGCGAGTTCGGCCTTGACTGTGATGACCGTCAGCGAGTGCCCGAGTATGTCGTGCAGGTCGCGCGCCATCCGGTTGCGCTCCTGCTGCACCATCAGCTCGGCATTGACCTGCTGCGACTCCTGCAGCTGACGCTGCCGGCGGCCGGCGACCCGGCCCACGGTGATCGCGAGCGCGCCGAACCCGAGACCGACGAACATGCTCCAGTCCTGGCGCCAGTCGGCGGCCTGCCACAGCACCATGTAACCGAGCGCGACCGCGACCACCACGCCCCAGCCGACGAGCGGCGTGAACGTCCACAGCGCCGACAATGCGAAGAAGACGGCCGCGGTGTAGCCGTTCTGACCGACGGTGACGACACAGGCGACCGCGAGCAGGCCCATCAGCCCGTAGCGCAGCAGGTCCCACGCGGGCAGCGTCATACGGCAGCCGGGGCGGGCCGCCTGGATGAAGATCTCGCGGCGCGCGTAGAAGTGCCAGAGGTAGACCACGCAGAAGGCCGGCACGACGAGGACACCGAGCATCCCGCGCGGGGTGTCGATGCGCTGCACCGCGTCGACGAACGGCTGGATCATCCAGAACAGCCAGATGCCGCCCCAGAAGAACATCACCGCGAGCGAGCCGCGCCGCTCATGGGCGTCACCGGTGCGCGCGCCGTGACGATCGGGGCCGCACCCGGGGGGATCCCCCGGGTGCGGCCGCTGCTTCTCAGTGGTCATCGCCGGTCAGCTTTGCACGAACTTCTTGAGCGGGCCTCAGACCCGCTGGGTGTCGCGCCGGAAGCACCACACCGCACCGGCGAAGAACAGCCCGATCCAGGCGACCGCACTGACCGCCCACATCGCGTCGAAGGATCCGCCGAGCACCGGGTAGCGGGCGATCTGGGACAGCCCCCACAGCGGTGTGAACGACGCGACGGTCTGCATGGTGTGGTTCATCACCTGCAGCGGCAGGAAGAGGCCGCCGGCGAAGGCCAGCAGCGAGATGCCGGGTCCGAGGATCTGCATGGCGTTCTCGGACGGCACCAGGTAGCCGACGAAGAGCCCGAGCGAGGCGAGGCAGCTGCCGCACACCCAGGCCAGCACCATCGCGACCGGCCACTCGAGCGCCGAGAGCTTCGCCCCCGTCGCCGCCCCGATCGCGAAGACGATCAGCACCGGCAGCGCCGCGGCGGCCATCGCGCACACCACCTTCACCGCGATGTATGCCGAGCCGGTCAGCGGGGTGAGCCGCAGCTGCCGGCTCCAGCCCTGCGCCCGCTCGACCGAGACGCTCGCGCCGATGGCAGCGGCGGCGGCGACCGCGCCATACACCGCGAAGGTGATCATCTCGTAGGCCTTCACGTCGATCGAGCTGTCCGGGAACGTGCCGCTCTGGGTCGCGCCGAAGGCCGCGTAGAAGACCACCGGCAGCAGGACCGTGAAGATCATCGTGCGCTTGTTGCGCAGCACCCGGCCGAGCTCGATGCGCAGCAGTCGCCCGCTGAAGCCGCCGCGGGCCGGCACCCGGCGGTCGAGGTTGATCGGCTCGTCGGCCGGGATCGGTTGCACTACAGACAGATTCGACATTTCAGGTCTTCCCCTCGTGAGTGAACTCAGTAATCTCAGTGATCTGAGCGCTCGTCGCTGGTGAGCGCGACGAAGGCGTCTTCCAGCCCGCGCGCGGTGATCTCGATGTCCCTGGCGTCGGTCTGCGTCAGCAGGTGCCGCGCGACCGCGTCGCTGTCGTTGGCGTGCAGGAGCACGGACTCACCGCGCACCTCCACCGACTCCACACCGGGTATGGCGGCCAGCTCCCGATCACTCAGCCCGCGCAAGGTGGCCCGCACGGTCCGCCCGGACGCCATCGCCTTGATCTGCGACCCGGTGCCGTCGGCGACGATCTGCCCGTGCCGCATCAGCACGATGCGATCGGCGTAGAGGTCCGCCTCCTCCAGGTAGTGGGTGGCGAAGAGCACCGTGCGGCCACGCTCGGCGTCCTGGCGGATGGCCGACCAGAAGTCGCGGCGCCCGGTCACGTCCATGCCGGTGGTCGGCTCGTCGAGCACGATCAACGCCGGGTCGGAGACGAGCGCCATCGCAAACCGCAGCCGCTGCTGCTGACCACCGGAGCACTTGTGCACCTTGCGGTCGGCGATGTCGGCGATGCCCGCGCGCTGCAGGCACTCCTCCACTGAGCGGGTTTGCACGAACAGGCTCGCGGTCAGGTCGACCGTCTCCCGCACGGTCAGGTCACGCAGCAGACCGCCGGTCTGCATGACGGCCGCGACCAGGCCGCGGGCGACGGCGGCGCGCGGCTCCATGCCGAAGACGCGCGCGGTGCCCTCGTCGGGCCTGGACAGGCCGAGCATCATGTCGATGGTGGTCGTCTTGCCCGCGCCGTTCGGGCCGAGGAACGCCACCACCTCGCCCGGTTGCACCGTGAGGTCGAGGCCCTTCACCGCCTCGACCGTGCCGAAGCTCTTGCGCAGACCGGCCAGCGCGATCGCCGGTGCCCCCTGCGGGCCGCCGCCGGTGACCGGCCCGCCCGTCGCTGTCGTCGTCATCATGCCCAGCAGCCTGCCGCCGACCGTCGCACGCCGTATCTGCCGCGCGTCACCACCGCGCCATGACATCGGTCATGGGTCGGCCCGAGGTGCAGCGCCCGGCGGATATCCTGGGAGCGATGAGCGCTCCGTCCCGTCCTCAGGTCCACTCCTCGCCGCTGCGCGTCCGCGTCGAGCACGCCAGCGGCCCCGCGGTGCAGGCGATTGCCCGCGCCCCCCGCGCGCTCCCCGCCGGGATCGCGCTGTTGCTGATCGTGATCGGTGCGATCTTCCGCGGCCCGGTCGGCGCGGTGTGCTTCGGGATCTGCGCGGCCGTGGTCGGCTGGTTGCTCTATCTCGCCTGGCCCCGCATCGAGCCGATCGAGCGCATGATGCGCATCGCGGTGCTCTTCCTCGCCGTGGCGCTGACCGTGGTGTGTGCGGCAGGATGAGCGCGATGACCAGCGGGAACCAACCGGTGCGCCGGACCACCCGGCAGCAGGTGGCCGTCGCCGAGCAGCTCAACGGCCAGGACGACTTCGTCTCCGCCCAGGACCTGCACGCCTCGCTACGCCAGGCGGGCGAATCCGTCGGTCTGGCAACGGTTTACCGGGTGCTGCAGACCATGGCCGCCGACGGTGACGTCGATGTGCTGCGCGGCCCGGACGGCGAGGCGATCTACCGCAAGTGCAGCACCGGGTCCCACCACCATCACCTGGTCTGCCGGGAGTGCGGCCGCGCGGTCGAGGTCGAGGGACCGCAGGTCGAGCACTGGGCCGCCGAAGTCAGTGCGGCACACGGCTTCACCGGCGTCGAGCACACCGTCGAGATCTTCGGCGTGTGCGCGGAGTGCAGCGCCAAGCAGTAGCCGGTTACCCGGCCGGCGCGCCCGCCTTGTCCACGGCGCCGCCGAAGCGCCGGTCGCGGTCGGCGTAGATCTGGATCGCCCGCCACAGGTCACGGCGGTCGAAGTCGGGCCACAGCGTGTCGAGGAAGACCATTTCGGCATACGCCGACTGCCACAGCATGAAGTTGCTGGTGCGCTGCTCCCCCGACGACCGCACGAAAAGGTCGACGTCGGGCATGTCCGGCCAGGTCAGGTGGCGCGCGATCGTCTTCTCGCTGATCGAGCTCGGCTTGAGCTTGCCGGCCTGCACCTGCTCGGCGATGCGCCGGGTCGCGTCGGCGATCTCGGCGCGGCCGCCGTAGTTGACGCACATCTGCAGGGTCATCACGGTGTTGCCGGCGGTGATCTCCTCGGCGCGCTGCAGCTCCTTCAGCACCGACCGCCACAGGCGGGGGCGTTGCCCCGACCAGCGGCAGCGCACGCCCCACGAGTTGAGCAGGTCGACCCGGCGCCGGATCACGTCGCGGTTGAAGCCCATCAGGAAGCGCACCTCGTCCGGCGACCGCCGCCAGTTCTCGGTGGAGAACATGTATGCCGACAGGTTCGGCACGCCCGCCTCGATGCAGCCGGCGATCACGTCGATCAGCTGCGCCTCGCCCGCCTCGTGGCCCTTGGTGCGCGGCAGTCCGCGCTGGTTGGCCCAGCGGCCGTTGCCGTCCATCACCATCGCGATGTGCTGCGGCACCAGCCGCGCCGGTATGACGGGGGGCTTCGCACCGCTCGGATGCGGGTCGGGACGCAGGTGGTCGTGCTGCCGGGTCATCGCGTCGTTTCGAGGTGAGAGCTGCTGCGGTCCACGAGACGCAACGATCTCACGCCGCGTTCGAGGTGCCACTGCACGTAGGCCGACACCAGCCCGCTGCCCTCCCGGCGGGCGGTGTCGTCGCTCGCGTCGGCGACCGTCCAGTCGCCGGTGAGCAGCGCCGCGAGCAGCACGAAGGTCTCCTGGTGCGGGGCCGCGCTGCCCGGGGTGCGGCACGAGTAGCAGACCGCGCCGCCGCTCGCGAGATTGAAGGCGCGGTGCGGGCCGGCGGCCCCGCACCCGGCGCAGTCGACGAAGCTCGGTGCCCAGCCGGCGATCGACACCGACCGCAGCAGGTAGGAGTCGAGCACCAGCTCGGGCCGGTGCTCTCGGTGCGCCAGCGACGCGAGCGCGCCGGCGAGCAGGTTGAACTGCTGCGGCACCGCCTCGTGCTCCTCGCTGAGCCGCTCGGCGGTCTCGAGCATCGCCGTCGCGGCGGTGAACGCGCCGTAGTCGCGCACCAGCTGCTCGCCGTAGGGCGCCAGCATCTCCGCCTGGGTCACCGTGTCGAGCGAACGACCCTCGTAACACTGCAGATCGACGATCATCCCCGGCTCCAGCCGGGCGCCGAATCGGGACTTGGTGCGACGCACGCCCTTGGCCACCGCGCGCACCTTGCCCCGCCCGCGGGTGAGCATGGTGACGATGCGGTCGGTCTCCCCCAGCTTGTGGGTGCGCAGCACGATGCCGACGTCGCGATAAGTGGCCATGACGACGTCCATTGTCGCCGACGGGCGGGCGATGGGCGCGCAGGCCCGCCGTACCCTGCCCCCATGCCTCAACGCTCGTATGACGTGATCGTGGTCGGCGGCGGTCACAACGGCCTGACCGCGGCCGCCTACCTGGCCCGGGCCGGACGGACGGTGTTGCTGCTGGAGCGGCAGGACCACCTCGGCGGGGCATCGGTCTCGGCGGAGGCGTTCGCCGGCACCGGCGCCCGGCTGTCGCGCTACTCCTACCTGGTCAGCCTGCTGCCGCGGCAGATCATCCGTGACCTCGGCCTCGCGATCACGCTGCGGCGGCGGCGTTACTCGTCCTACACACCGGTGCCGGGCGGCGATCGCGGGCTGCTGATCGACAACCAGGACGCGGCGGCCACGGCCGCGTCGTTCGCCGCCATCGGCGCCGCCGGGGACGTCGACGGCTGGCACGACTTCTACGCCCGCACCGGCCGGCTCGCGCAGACGCTGTGGCCGACGGTGACCGAGCCGCTGCGCAGAGCGGCGCAGGTGGAGGAGCTGATCGGCGACGGTTCGCTGGTCGATGACTTCCTGCGGCGGCCGCTCGGCGAGGTCATCGAGGCGAGCGTGGCCGACGACCTGACGCGCGGGGTGATGCTCACCGACGGGCTGATCTCGACCTTCGCGCGGGCGCACCAGGCCGACCTGCAACAGAACATCTGCTTCCTCTACCACGTGATCGGCGGCGGGACCGGCGACTGGGACGTGCCGGTCGGCGGGATGGGTGCGGTGTCGGGCGCGCTCGAGCGGGCCGCGCGGGACGCCGGCGCCGAGCTGGTCACCGGCGCCACGGTCACCGCCCTCGACGACGGCGCGGTGACCTGGCACAGCGACGACGACGAGCTGACCGCGACGGCCGGCCAGGTCCTGTGGGCCGCCGCGCCGGCGGTGCTCGACGGGCTGATGGGTGCCGCGCCGTCACCCGCCGAGGGCGCGCAGGTGAAGGTCAACCTGCTGCTGTCGCGGCTGCCCCGGCTGCGCGACGGCGAGGTCGCGCCGGAGGCCGCCTTCGGGGGCACGTTCCACATCAACGAGACCTACTCCGGTCTGGAAACCGCCTACCAGCAAGCGATTTCGGGCGCCGCTCCGACTCCGATGCCGGCCGAGATCTACTGCCACTCGCTCACCGATCCGACGATCCTGTCGCCGGAGCTGCGGGCGTCGGGAGCGCAGACGCTGACCGTCTTCTCCCTGCAGACCCCGGACCGGCTGCTCGACGGCAGCGACGCCGAACGGGCGAAACTCGAGCGGGCCGTGCTGGATTCGCTCTCCAGCGTGCTCGCCGAGCCGATCGAGGACGTCGTGCTGCGCGATGCAGGCGGCAACCTCTGCATCGAGACCAAGACCACGCGCGACCTGGAGCGGACCCTCGCGATGCCGGGCGGCAACATCTTCCACGGCCCGCTGAGCTGGCCCTGGGCGGACGACGACGAACCGCTGCGGACGCCCGCGCAGCGGTGGGGAGTGGCAACGGCATACGGGCCGATCCTGTTGGCGGGCGCGGGATCTCGCCGGGGCGGCGGAGTGAGCGGCCTCGGCGGCTATCACGCGGCGCAGGCCGCGCTGGAGTCCTTCGGCGACTGATCCACTCGACATCGGTTCGAACACCTGTCTACACTGGCCGGGTGAGTATGCCGCTGCAGGGCTCCCTGCTCGACCAGGTCGACGAGGTGGGGCTGCGCCCACTCGCCGGCGCGGTCCGGCGCACCACCCTGACCCGCGGCGCCTGGATCGACCTGCGGCCCGGCTGGTTGACCGGCGCGGACGAGTTGTTCGCCCGCCTCGCCCTCGGCGGCAGCGCAGGCGTCGACTGGCAGGGCGAGCGCCGGATGATGTACGAGCGCGAGGTCGACACCCCGCGCCTGCTGCGCTTCTACCACCAGCACGAGCAATTGCCCGATCCGGTGCTGGCGCAGGCGCGTTCGGCGCTGTCCGGCTACTACCGGGCGGAGCTGGGCGAGCCGTTCACCACGGCGGGCATGTGCCTCTATCGCAACGGCGACGACTCGGTCGCCTGGCACGGCGACCGCATCGGCCGGTCGAGCACACAGGACACGATGGTCGCGATCGTCTCGATCGGCCACCCGCGCACGCTGGCACTGCGCCCGGTCGGCGGCGGCAGCTCGATCCGGCACACGCTCGGCCACGGCGACCTGCTGGTGATGGGCGGCTCCTGCCAACGGACTTGGGAACACGCCATCCCCAAGACCAGCAAGCCGGTCGGCCCGCGGATCAGCATCCAGTTCCGGCCCTACGACGTGCGCTGACCCGTCGCACTGCCGGCACCGCCGACACTGCCCACCTCGCTGCGCAGCTTGCCGAAGACGACCAGGTCGACACGGCCGGCATGCACGAACCCGGCCGAGCGAAGCACACCCTCGCGCTGGAAGCCCGCCGCCAGAGCCGCCTTCTGTGAGCCGAAATTGCCTGTCGCAGCACGGATTTCGACGCGCTCTATGCCCTGGTCGCACAGTGCCCAGTCGGCGAGCAGCCGCGCCGCGCGACCGGCCAGTCCGTGTCCTCGGTGCCCGGGCATCACCCAGTAGCCGATCTCCGTCGTCCTGCCGCGCCAGTCGGTCTTCTTGCAGTCGATCATCCCGGCGTAGTCCCCCTGGTGCTCCAGCGCGCAGACGATGCCGGCGCCGGAGTCGAGCTGCCGCGGGGCGAAGTCGGCGACGAAGCCGCGGGCGTGGCTCTCGTCATACGGATCGGGCAGCGGGAGCCACTCCTGGGTGAGCCGGTCCCGGCAACCGGCAACGATGGCCGGCACGTCGGCCTCGACCGGCTCGCGGAGCAGCAGGTCGCCGTCGCGCAGCAGGGCGCGCTCGAAACGCGTGGGGGTGCTCGCCATGGCACCCATTAAGCACCACCCCGAGGTGCTTCGGACACGAATTGATCTCGGCCGGCGCGGCGCGACCCGAAACCGCGCACCGCGCCACCATGGCGCCGCTACTGTCCCGCGCCATGGAGAGTCGACCCGTCACTCGACGTCTCGCATTGCTCGTAGGTGCCACCGGGCTGACCGCCGGCGCGTCCCTTGCGATGCCGGACCGAGCCCTTGCCACCACCCGCGCGCAGCTCAGCGCCCAACTGACCGCCTACCAGCGCTCGCGCGGCGGCAACATCGCGCTGTGCGTCTACGACCGGCGCAACCGCACCACCTGGGGTTTCTACGACGGGTGGCGCAACGAGACACTCAGCATCATCAAGGTGCTGATCCTCGCCACCGTGCTGCGCCGCTGCCAGGAACGCGGCATCGAGCTGAGCGCCGCGCAGCGCTCACAGGCGACCGCGATGATCACCCGCAGCGACAACACCGCGACCAACTCGCTGCTCATCTGGGCCGGGGCGAGCAACGTGCGCCGGGTGGCCGGCCTCTACGGCATGAGCGCCACCGTCGTGCAGGGCGGCACCGCGGCCGGCGCGGCCGACTGGTGGGGCTACTCGACCACCACCGCGCGCGACCAGATCACCCTGATGACCGGCATCATCTGGGGCACGACGGTGCTGACCAGCGCCCACCGTGAATATCTCAAATCGCTGATGTCCCAGGTGGTTTCGTCCCAGCGCTGGGGAGTGTGCGCTCCCCCGCTGCCCACCAGCAACGTGTGGATGACCAAGAACGGCTGGGGCCCGCGCGCCGGCGGCTACCGGCTCAACTCGGTCGGCCACATCTACGGCAACGGACGCGACTACAACGCCGTCATCCTCACCCGTGCCCCGGCCGGTTACAGCTACGGCCTGACGACGATCAACGGCGTGTCGCGGATCCTGTATGACGCGCTGCGCGTCCCGCTCAGTTGAGGCCCGGTGACGGACCGCTGAGGGACTGCTGAGGTTCAGTTGCCCGCGACGGCGATCAGCGTGACGAGCAGGATCACCACGACGATCAGCGCCACCAGCACCGACACACCCTTGCGGCGCTGCTTGGTCGGGCCCATCGCGCCCTTCATGAACTGCACGAACGGCGCCGCGTAGTAGACCTCGGCGGTCTGGCCCGGCGCGACGTCTACGTCGTAGGACGCCTGGCCGTAACGCACGATCCAGGTCGCGTGTGCACTGACCCGGTGCGGACCGGGTGGCACCGGAATCGTGTTGACGCCGTAGGAGACCGCCACCGGGTAGCCGTCGATCTGCACCTTCGGGGTGAGGATGTTGGAGGTCAACGGGCTGCCCTGCAGGGTCAGCCGGATGAGCCCGCTCGGCATCCCGGGCGCGCCGGCGGGCGGGTAGGCCTGCGGGGCCGGCTGGTGGGGCTGTCCCGGATAGCCCTGCGGCGCCTGCTGTTGGGGCGGCTGGCCCGGGTAACCCTGCTGTGGCTGCTGCCCCGGCTGGCCCGGATAGCTCTGCGGCTGGTGTTGCGACTGACCCGGGTAACCCTGCGGCGCCTGCCACGGATCCTGCTGTCCCCCACCTGGATGCGTCATACCGGCACCCTAGCGGGGGCGCCGGTCAGCCGAGGGCGGTCTCGATCGCGGTGCCCAACTCGTCGACCTGCGCGTCGGTCATCACGAACGCCGGCGAGATCTGGATGCCGCCCGCACCGACCGCGCGGGTCGCGACACCGTGCTGCCGCAGGGACGCGGCGAGGCCGGCCGCCTCGGACGGCTCGGTGAGCTGCACGGCGGCGAGCGCCCCGGTGCCGCTGCGCACCTCACTCACCCGCTCGTGCTCGGCGATCGGCGAAAGCCGAGTCTGCAGAGTGGTTTCCAGCCGCGCGGCGTCCTCAAGCAGACCCTCCTGCTCGATCAGGTCGAGATTGGCCAGCGCGACCGCCGCCGCCGCGGCATGCCCGGAGTAGGTGTAGCCGTGCCGCAGCCAGCGTCCGGCGTCCGGGGCGAAGAAGAGCTCGGCGACCTTGGGCGCCACGAACACCGCACCCATCGGCAGATAGCCGGACGTGAGGCCCTTGGCGGTGGTGACGAAGTCGGGTTCGAGGCCGAATCGCGTTGAGGCAAACCATGATCCGCCGATGCGGCCATAACCGGTGACGACCTCGTCGGCGACGAAGAGCACTTCGTTCTCGGTGCAGATCTTGCGGACCGCGGTCAGGTAGTCCTCCGGCGGCGGGTAGACGCCGCCGGCACCGATCACCGGCTCGCAGAAGAACGCGGCGACATTGTCCGCGCCGAGACGCTCGATCGTCGCGCGCAGGTCCTCCGGGTCGTCCCAGACGACGTGGGCCTGGTCCTCGATGAGCTCGCCATACCCCTCGGTGTTGCCGGGGATGCCGCCGAGCGACGTGCCGGCGTAATGCATTCCGTGATAAGCCTTCTGGCGGCCGATGATGATGCGGCGGCTCGGCTGCTCCATCTCGACCCAGTAGCGCCGCGCGATCTTGGCGGCGGTCTCGACCGAGTCCGACCCGCCCGACGTGAGGAAGATCTTGGAGCCCGGCACCGGCGCGATCCCGGCCAGTCGCTCGGCGAGCTGCAGCGTCACGTCCGGGACGTAGTCACCGAAGGTCGAGTAGTGCGCCAGCTTGGTCATCTGCTCCGCGGCGGCGTCGGCGAGCTCCCGCCGGCCGTGACCGACATTGGCGAACCAGAGGCCGGCCGTCGCGTCGAGGTAGCGGTTGCCCTTGTCGTCGTAGACGTGCACTCCCTCGGCCCGGGTGACGACGAACTCGCCCCCGCGCTCGACGGCGCCCATGTCGGAGAACGGATGCCAGAACGCGCCCACAGCGCACCCTCTTCCCTGCTCGATGCCGGTTGTCCCGCACGAAAATATCGACTGCGGCTGTCGGGGCCAGACCCTAGGGTCCCCCGTATGACGACCGAGCCGCCGTTCCGCCAGCTGATCACCGACGAGTCCGCCCGCTTCCGTGCCGCCCTCGCGACCGCGCCCAACCGGGCCGTGCCGACCTGCCCCGACTGGAGCACCGACGACCTGCTCTGGCACCTCACGGAGGTGCAGTGGTTCTGGGGCACGATCGTCGCCGATGACGTGTCCGACCCGCAGACCCTCGAGCACCCCGAGCGGCCGAGCGGCCGCGCCGCCACCCTCGCGGCCTTCGACGATGCCAGTGCCGCGCTCCGGCGGGCCCTCGCCGACACCACGCCCGACCAGCGTCGCTGGATGTGGGCGCAGGACGACGCGCTGCACACCGCCGGGTACATCGCCCGCCGCCAGGCGCACGAGGCGCTGATCCACCGGGTCGACGCCGAGCTCACCGCCGGCGGGCCGGTCGGCCCGATCGACCCGACGCTCGCCGCTGACGGCGTCGACGAGGTGGTGCGGGTGATGTACGGCCGGGAACACCGGCTGCTCACCTTCGCGCCGACGGAGGGTCAGGTCGTCGCCCTCGTCGCGATCGATACCGGCCGCCGGTGGCCGCTGCAGCTCGGCCGCGAGACCGGCACCGACCCCGACAGCGGCGAGCAGTATGACGACGCCAACTTCCGGCCGGCCCCGGACGACGCGACCGCCGTCGCGACCGTCAGCGGGCCGGCCGCCGACCTGGACCTGTGGCTGTGGAACCGGCCGACGAGCGCGCCGCTGCACCGCACCGGCGACACCGACGCGCTCGCGGCCCTTGACGCCATACTCCAGGAGGGGCTGCAGTAGGCGCGCGTCAGGCCTGCAGCGGCTGCGCGGCCGAATCCCCTTCGTGCTCAGCGCTTTCGGCGGACTTCGTGTCACGCTCGGCCCGGTTGACCGCCGACAGGATCGCGGTGAGTGACGCCTTGACGATCGAGCTGTGCACGCCGACGCCCCAGATGACCCGGTCGCCGATCGCGCACTCGAGGTAGGCGGCGGCGCGGGCGTCTTCACCGGCCGACACCGCGTGCTCGGCGTAGTCGAGCACGCGCACGTCGACGTCGATGGTCGCGAGCGCGTTGATGAAGGCGTCGATCGGGCCGTTGCCCTCGCCCTCGACGGTGATCTCCCGGCCGTGGTCGGTCATCGTCGCGACGATGTGGTCGCGGCCCTCGTCGCCGCTCTCGATGCGGTGGGTGACCGGCGCGAAACGGCCCCAGGCGGTCTCGCCCGAACCGGTGCCCGGCAGGTACTCGTCCTCGAACGCGGTCCACAGCTGCGCCGGGGTGACCTCGCCGCCGGAGGTGTCGGTGTGCCGCTGCACGACGCCGCTGAACTCCACCTGCAACCGGCGCGGCAGGTCCAGCTGGTGCTCGGTCTTGAGCAGGTAGGCGACGCCGCCCTTGCCGGACTGGCTGTTGACGCGCACGACCGCCTCGTAGGACCGGCCGACGTCGTGCGGGTCGATCGGCAGATAGGGGACGCCCCAGACGAGTTCGTCGATCGACTTGCCGGTCTCCGCCTGCTGGCGGGCCATGTCGTCGAAGCCCTTCTTGATCGCGTCCTGGTGCGAGCCGGAGAACGCCGTGAAGACGAGGTCACCGCCATACGGGTGGCGCTCGTGGACCGGCAGCTGGTTGCAGTGCTCGACGGTGCGCCGGATCGAGTCGATGTCGGAGAAGTCGATCTGCGGGTCGATGCCCTGCCCGAACAGATTGAGCCCCAGCGTCACCAGGTCGACGTTGCCGGTGCGCTCGCCGTTGCCGAACAGGCAGCCCTCGATGCGATCGCCGCCGGCCTGGTAGCCCAGCTCGGCGGCGGCGACGCCGGTGCCGCGGTCGTTATGCGGGTGCAGGCTGAGCACCACCGACTCGCGACGGTTGAGGTGCTTGCTCATCCACTCGATCGAGTCGGCGTAGACGTTCGGGGTCGCCATCTCGACTGTCGCCGGCAGGTTGATGATCATCTTGTGGTCCGGCGTCGGCTCGATGATGTCGATGACGTCGTTGCAGATCCGCGCCGCGAACTCCAGCTCGGTGCCGGTGTAGGACTCCGGGGAGTATTCGTAATAGACGTCGGTGTCCGGGATCGTCTCCTCCAGCTTCTTGCACAGCCGCGCCGCCTGGATGGCGATATCGGCGATGCCGTCCTGGTCCAGCCCGAAGACCACCCGGCGCTGCAGCACGCTGGTGGAGTTGTAGAAGTGCACGATGGCCTGCTTGGCGCCGCGGATCGCGTCATACGTCCGCTCGATCAGCGCGTCGCGGGACTGGGTCAGCACCTGGATGGTGACGTCGTCGGGGATGTGACCGCCCTCGATGAGCTCCCGGACGAAGTCGAAGTCGGTCTGGCTGGCGCTCGGGAAACCGACCTCGATCTCCTTGTAGCCCATGCGGACCAGCAGGTTGAACATCCGCATCTTGCGCTCGGAATTCATCGGGTCGATCAGCGCCTGGTTGCCGTCGCGCAGGTCGACCGCGCACCAGCGCGGCGCCTTGTCGATGATCCGGTCCGGCCACTGCCGGTCGGGCAGGTCGACCTTGATTTGCTCGTGGAAGGGGACGTACTTGCCGATCGGCATCGTGGTCGGCTGCTGGGGGTGCTTCACTGTTCTCGCCTTTGCGGTGGGTGCTGGGCTTCGGCCCGGGCAGCAGAACCTCCGCGGCGAGGAAGGCCGAAAGTCAGGCCTCGCCGCGGCAGCGAAGGAGAAGCACGTATGCCGCACGCACGCTCCGCAGCCTATGGCACCCGTCGCACGGTGTCCATGGTTCGGGCATGACGTCCATCACTCGGACGCGGTCGAATGGTCGGGCACGCCCTGAGCACGTTTCGGGTGCACACCCCGCGACCGTCGCGACTTCTGCACGCCCCGGGCAGGTTTCGCGTGCGCACCCCGCAACCGTCGCGACTTCTGCACGCCGCGGATTCGAGTTGTGTGCTTCGCAGAGCCCAGGTTGTCGGTGTCGCGAGGCACGATGAAGGACATGAGCCACTGTCTGATCGTCCCGCCCCAGATCCTGCGTCGCCTGCTCGACAGCGACGAACCCGCGGTCGTGCGCGCCGCCGAACGCACCCTGGCGGTGAGCGGCGCGATCGTCGGCCGGCGGTCGGTGCGCAGCTCCGGCCTGACCGGGTCGCCGGGTGCCGGCAACGCCGGGCTGATCCCGCAGGACCTGCGACACCGCGCCGAGTCCGCCCAGGAGCGTGAGCTGCCGTCGACGGCCCGCGACCGCAAACGCGCGCGACAGAGCGCGGCCGCCGCGTCATACAGCCCGAAGCGCACGATCTTCGACGCCAAGAACGGCACCGACCTGCCCGGCACCAAGGTGCGCGACGAGGGGCAGCCCGCCGTCGCCGACGAGTCGGTCAACGAGGCGTATGACGGGCTCGGCGACACCTTCGCGCTCTATGCGCAGGTCTACGACCGCGATTCGCTGGACGGCAAGGGCCTGCCGCTGCTCGCGACCGTCCACTACGACAAGGACTTCGACAACGCCTACTGGGACGGCGAGCAGATGGTCTTCGGCGACGGCGACGGCGTCTACTTCCGGTCGTTCACCGACTCGGTGGATGTCATCGGCCACGAGCTGACCCACGGATTCACCCAGTACACAGCGGGTTTCACCTACGTTGCCCAGTCCGGTGCGCTCAACGAGTCGGTGTCCGACTGCTTCGGGTCGATGGTCAAGCAGCGGGTCAACAAGCAGAGCGCGGCCGATGCCGACTGGCTGATCGGGCAGGGGCTGTTCACCGAGAAGGTCAAGGGCGTCGCCCTGCGCTCGATGAAGGCGCCCGGCACGGCGTATGACGACCCGCATCTCGGCAAGGACCCGCAACCGGCCGACATGGACGGCTACCAGGACCTGCCGCACGACGAGCAGAACGACAACGGCGGGGTGCACGTCAACTCCGGCATCCCCAACCGGGCGTTCTACCTGGCCGCCACCGGCATCGGCGGCAACTCGTGGGAGGGAGCCGGCCGCATCTGGTACGACGTGATGACCGCGGGCAACCTGCCGAAGGACGTCGACTTCAAGGGCTTCGCGGAGGCGACGATCAAATCTGCCGGGTCGATCTTCGGAGCCGGAGGAAAGGAGGAGCAGGCCGTGCAGCAGGCCTGGGTCACGGTCAAGGTGCTGACGGGGTGACCCGGCTGCTCAGCGCTGACCGGATGACCCGGCTGCTCACCGCTGACCGGGTGACCCGACTGCTCAGCGCTGACCGGGTGACCCGGCTGCTCCGCGGCTGACCCCCCTCAGCCCCTCGTTCCCGGCCGGTCAGGTCGTCGCCGGGCGCTCGGCGAGCATCTGCTGCATCTGGGCGATCTCGGCGGTCTGCGCGGTCTCGATCGCGCGGGCGAGCACGGTCACGGCGCGCACCGTGGTGCGCCCCTGCACGGCTCGCGCCATCTCCAGGCCACCCTGATGGTGCTTGGTCATCAGCTGCAGGAAGAGCCGGTCGGCGGCGCGCCCCTTGAGGTCGCGCAGCTGCTGCAGCTGGGCGGGCGTCGCCATGCCGGGCATCGCGGCGGCGGACCCCGTGCTCGAGCCGGACGCGCCCGTCCCGGTCTTCGACGCGCTGCCCATCCGCATGCCTCCGTGGCCACCGGCCATCCAGGCCATCGGCGGACGTGAGCCGGTCTGCGGCAGCCCCCACACCTGGAGCCACCCGTACATCTGGCCCATCTGCTGCTGCTGGCTGGTGATGATGTCGTAGGCCAGCGTGCGGATCGCCTGGTCGGAGGTCTTGTCGCGGATGATGAACGACATCTCGACCGCCTGCTGGTGGTGGGTCTGCATGTCCCGGGCGAACCCGGCCTCGACGCTGTTGTCCCCCGGTGTCGAGTTGCCCATCCGATAGCCGATCAGGCCACTCAACACGACCGCGAGCACGGCGACCGCGGCGATGACCGTCGTGAGCACCGCGCGCCGGCTGCCGCCGGCCGTATGCCGGGCGTCGGTCCCGTCGCCGTCGTCGTCCGCCTCGTCGAGGTCGTCGGCCGCCGCACGGTCCACACCGCCGCCGTCGCCGCCGCCGACGCCGCCCTCGACGCCGCCGTCGACATCCTCCCGATCGTCGGTGCCGTCACGACCATCGGTCATGACTGCTTGCCCGGCGCGTCCAGGCCGCCGGTGCAGGCGGCGCCCGGCTCAGGGGTCTGCGGGCCGAGCCGGTAGGTCTTGATGAACTCCGGCAGCCGCTTGTCGTCGGCTCCGGTCAGGGCGAGCTGCTTGCCCCATGCGGTGACCACGACCGGTGCCGGCTGGGTCTTGATCGGCGACAGCACGCTGTAGGTGTCGGGCAGCGCGGCGCGCAGCTTGGCGACGTCGGCTGCGGGCGTGCCCTCCCGGTAGGTCACCCACACCGCGCCGTGCTCCAGGGCGTGCACGGCGTTTTCGTTGGGCACCGGCTGGTTGTAGACGCCGCAGTTGAGCCAGACCGGGTTGTGCTCGCCGCCCACCGGCGGCGTCTGCGGATACTTCACCGGCGTCGTCACGTGCTGGCCGGCCTGCTCCTGATAGCTCTTGACAGCGGCCAGGCTCGGCTGGGACTTCTGGTCGCGGACCACCACGAACGCTCCCGCTCCGGCGACCGCCAGCGCGGCGACCGCGGCCACACCCCAGATCAGCGCACCCCGACGCCGCTCCCCCGAACGCTGCTGCTTCTGCAGTCGCTTCAACTTGTCCTGCCGGGACGACGGCTCACTCACCGGGGGTCTCCATTTTCTCGTGTGATGCCACTGCGGGCCGATTGCATGCGGACAACGGTGCAGCACCCGGCCCGGTTCCCGGTTGCCTAGTCACACGGTTGCCTCGCCGCACGGCTGCCTCGGTCAGCGCACGATGTCCGGCAGCCGCCGGATCGCGAAGTAGCGGTCGTCGAGCTCCTCGATGCCGAACTGGCCGATCGGCACCTCCTCCAGCACGACGTCCTCGTCGAGCCCGAAGGGGTGGATCGTGGAGACGACCTCGCGCACCTGCTCGCCGTCGCGCAGCACCCGGAAGGTGTTGGTGACCTCGACGCGGCCGCCGGCGACCGGGTGAGCCTCGAACCACCGCTGGTATTCCATCCGGCCCATGGCGGCCGACTGCACCAGCTCGCGCTCGACCGGCTTGTCCGGCACCCCGCCATACGACCGGCTGAGCAGGATCGGCGCGCCCGGCGCCATGACGCGAGCCATCCGCTGCCAGAACGCGTCGCGCTCCCGGCCGCCGAGGAAGTAGATGACGTTGAAGAGAAACGCTCCCCCGCACTGCTCCGGCAGCCACGCCTGCAGGATCGGCTCCGGCAAAACCGTTGTGCGGGAGCGAATTTCGTCGCGCTCGGCGATGCGCAGCATCTGCAGCGAGCGTGACATGGGCTCCGGCTCCACCGACACGATCTCGGTGTCCGGGAAGCGCTCGGCCAGGGTGATGGTGGTCAGGCCGGTGCCGGAGCCGATGTCGACGAGCGGCAGCTGCGGCAGGAAGCCTGCGGCGTCCCACGGGATGCCGTGCACATAGTCGCGATCGCGGTCGACCGGCAGGCGCAGCACCTCCCCGAACTCGGCCCAGACCAGGTTGTCGTTGTCCCGCGCCATCGCCGGTGCGTCCTCCTAGAAACCCAGCTTGGACAGCTGGTTGGGGTCGCGCTGCCAGTCCTTGGCGATCTTCACGTGCAGGTCGAGGAAGACCCTCTGCCCGAGCAGCTCCTCGATCGCGGTGCGCGCCCGCGTGCCGACATCGCGCAGCCGCGAGCCGCCACGGCCGATGATGATCGCCTTCTGGCTGGAGCGCTCGACGAAGATGTTCACCCGCACGTCCATCAGCGGCTTGTCGGCCGGCCGCCCCTCACGCGGGAGCATCTCCTCCACGACGACCGCGATGCTGTGCGGCAGCTCGTCGCGCACGCCTTCCAGCGCGGCTTCCCGGACCAGCTCGGCGACCATCACGTCGTCGGGCTCGTCGGTGAGCACGTCGTCCGGGTAGAGCTTCGGCGACGGCGGCAGATACTTCATCAGCACCTCGCGCACGGTGTCGACCTGCTCGCCGTTGGTCGCCGAGCACGGCACGATCTCGTCCCAGTCGCCGAGCTGTTCGATCGCGACCAGGTGCTCGGCCAGCCGGTCCCGGTCGACCGTGTCGGACTTGGTGGCGATCGCCACCACCGGCCGCTTGCGTCCGCGCCGCAGCTCCTCGAGCTCCTTGGCGATGTATTGGTCGCCCGGCCCGATGCGCTGGTCGCACGGCAGGCAGAAGCCGATGACGTCGACGTCCAGCAGGGTCTCGCGGACCACGTCGTTGAGCCGCTGCCCGAGCAGGGTGCGCGGTTTGTGCAGGCCTGGGGTGTCGACCAGGATCAGCTGGGCGTCGTCGGTGGTGGCGATGCCGCGGATCGTGTGCCGGGTCGTCTGCGGCTTGTTGGAGGTGATCGCGACCTTCTGCCCGACGAGCGCGTTGGTCAGGGTCGACTTGCCCGCGTTGGGGCGGCCCACCAGGCACGCGAATCCCGCGCGGTACTCGCTCATCTCGCTGTCTCCTTCGCCGACTCCCGCCCATCCTGCTGTATGACGAGAGCCGTCCCGCGCTCGGCCTCCGGCGAGTCGCCGGCCGACTGATCGTCCACGCCGCCCGCGTCATCCGCGACGCGCTCGACGGTCACGGTCGCGATCTGGTGGCGACGCCCCGCCATACGCTCGGCGGTGAGGCGCAGGCCCGCGACCTCACCGGACGCTCCGGGGATCGGCACCCGGCCGACCAGCTTGGCCAGCAGGCCGCCGACAGTGTCGACGTCGTCCTCCTCGATCGTCACGTCGAAGTGGTCGGCCAGGTCGTCGACGGCCATCCTGGCCGGCACGCGCGTCAGGCCGTCGCCGAGGTCCTCCACCCCCGGGGTGACCCGGTCGTACTCGTCGTCGATCTCGCCGACGACCTCCTCGACCACGTCCTCGAGGGTCACCAGGCCGGCGGTGCCGCCGTACTCGTCGATGACGATCGCGAAGTGCCGGCGCGCGGTCTGCATCTCCCGCAGCAGGTCGTCGGCCGGCTTGCTGTCGGGCACGAAGGTGACGTCGCGCATCACCTCGGTGACCGGCTGGGCAAGCAGCGACTCGTGCCCGATCACCCGGGCGGCGACGTCCTTGAAGTAGAGCACGCCCTCGATGTCGTCGGGGTTGCCGTCGGTCACCGGCACCCGGGAGAAACCGGAGCGCAGGAAGAGCGACATCGCCTGGCCCAGGGTCTTGTCGCGGTCGATCGTGATCATGTCGGTGCGCGGCACCATGAGTTCCCGCGCGACCGTGGTGTCCAGTTCGAAGACCGACTGGATCATCTTGCGCTCGTCGTCCTCGATGAGCGCCGAATCCGTTGCCAGGTCGACGTATTCGCGAAGCTCGGCCTCGGAGTCGAACGGTCCGTCGCGGTAGCCCCGCCCGGGCGTCACGGCATTGCCGACGGCTACCAGCGCCCGGGCGACCGGGCTGAGCACCCGGTGCAGCCAGAGCACGCCCGGCGCGGTGGCGAGCGCGAAGCCGATCGCGTGCTGCCGCCCGAGCGTGCGTGGCGAGACGCCGACCAGGACGAACGACACCAGCGCCATGACCGCGATCGCCACCAGCAGCGCGATCCAGAAGTTGCCGAACGCCTCGCGCATCGCGAGGGTGACCAGCACGGCCGCGGTGGCCTCGGCGATGTTGCGCAGGAAGGTCAGCACCATCGCGACGGCCGAGCTGTCGTCGACGAGTCTGCCGAGTGCGCCGGACCCACGGCGGCCCTCCTCGATCAGCGCGTCGGCGGAGTTGCGGCCGATCCGGCTGAGCGCGGATTCGGCTGCGGCGAAACCAAATCCGAGGACCACCGCGACCAGCGCGGCGATGAGTAACGGCACCATCGAAGCGTCACTCCCCCGAGGGTGGGGTGATGCTCACGGCGGCACCGGTGCGGCCGCGGCCGGCCAGGAAGGTCAGCAGCAGCCGGCGCTGCAGCTCGAACATCTCCCGGCGCTCGTCGGGCTCCGCGTGGTCGTAGCCGAGCAGGTGCAGGATGCCGTGCACGGTGAGCAGCAGCAGTTCCTCGGCCGTGGTGTGCCCGGCCTCGGCGGCCTGCTTGGCCGCTACCGTTGGGCACAGCACGACGTCACCGAGCATGCCCTCGACCGGTTCGTCACCGTCGGTGCCGGGACGCAGCTCGTCCATCGGGAAGCTCATCACGTCGGTGGGGCCGGGCAGGTCCATCCACTGCTTGTGGAGCGTCTCCATGGCGGCCTCGTCGATGACGCCGATGTAGAGGTCGACACCCGGGTGCACCCGCATCTCGTGCAGCACGAACGCGGCACAGTCGTGCAGCTCCTCGAGGTCGACCGGGACGTCGGTCTCGTTGAGCAGGTCGATGCTCACGAACGATCCCGCCGTTCGCCGCCGGACGCCCGGCTCGGGCCGGATCGGGCTGTGCGCGCATCGAATTCGTCATACGCGTCGACGATCGCGCTCACCAGCCGGTGCCGCACGACGTCGTGCGAGGTCAGCCGGGAGAAGTGCACGTCGTCGATGCCCTCGAGGATGTCCTGCACCACCCGCAGACCCGACTTGGTGCCGCCCGGCAGGTCGACCTGCGTGACGTCGCCGGTGACGACCATCTTGGAGCCGAATCCGAGCCGGGTGAGGAACATCTTCATCTGCTCGGCCGTGGTGTTCTGCGCCTCGTCGAGGATGATGAAGGAGTCATTGATGGTCCGGCCCCGCATGTACGCCAGCGGCGCCACCTCGACCGTGCCGCTCGCCATGAGGCGCGGGATCGAGTCGGGGTCGACCATGTCGTGCAGTGCGTCGTAGAGCGGGCGTAGGTAAGGGTCGATCTTGTCGTTGAGCGTGCCTGGCAGGAAGCCGAGCCGCTCACCGGCCTCGACCGCGGGCCGGGTCAGGATGATGCGGTTGACCTCCTTGGCCTGCAGGGCCGCGACCGCCTTGGCCATCGCCAGGTAGGTCTTGCCGGTGCCGGCCGGGCCGATGCCGAAGACGACGGTGTTCGCATCGATCGCGTCGACATACTCCTTCTGCCCCAACGTCTTCGGGCGGATCGTGCGGCCGCGGTTGCTCACGATGTTCATCGTCAGCACGTCGGCCGGGCGCTCGCGGGTGCGGGCCCGCAGCATGCCGATCGACCGCTCGACCGCGTCGCGATTGAGCGGCTGGCCGGCGTCGATGATCGTGAGGAGTTCGTCGAGCAGTTCCTCGACCAGCGCCATGTCGGCGGGCGGCCCGGCGAGGTGGAAGACGTTGCCGCGCACGTGGATTTGCAGCCGCGGAAAGGCGCGCTCGATGGTGCGCAGCAACTCGTCGCGCGGACCGAGCAGCGTCACCATCGCGATGTCCGGGGCGATCTCGACCGTGTGCTCGGCCTGCACGTCGCCGGGGGGCTGCGGGGGTGCGTCGGATGTGCCCGGCGGGCCGCTCGTGGTGTCGGTAGTGTCGTTCAACGCGCGGTGCAACTCGCCGGGCAGCCGATCATGATCGTCACTTGTCATCGTCCCCCCAGTCTACGGGCGTATGACGCAGGCCTCGACCCACTTCACGCCCCCACGGCCCGTGAGCCCGCGATCAGGCCCGCGACTGCCCAGATCCCGGCGCCGAGCAGGAAGCAGACCGCCATCCGGCCGCCCACCCCGGGTGCCGCGATCGCACCGGTCACCGCGCCGAAGACCGCGACGCCGAGGGACGTGCCGGTCTGGCGAGCAGCGTTGTTGAGGCCTCCGGCGAGCCCGCCGTGCGCCGGCGCCGCGGCCACCGAGCCGGCGACCAGCGGGGCCACGAGCAGGCCGAGCGCCACCCCGGTGAGGACCATCCCGGGCACCAGCGGCCAGAACCGGCCGGCCGCACTTCCGACGGCGAGCGCGAGACCCAGCTGACCGGCGACGCCGATCGCGAAACCGCTGCGGATCAGCGTGCTGCCCCGCAGCCGCAGCATCCACCGCCCGGCGAGGAGCGGCACCACCGTGAGCGGCAGGAAGGTGGGCAGCGTGAGCAGCCCGGCGACCGGCGCACTGTGCCGTTGCACGCCCTGCAGCAGGAACGTCAGCACCAGCAGCGTGCCGTTGCCGACCAGGTTCATCGCCAGCGAGCCGCCGCAGCAGCGCATCAGCCGGCCGCTGCGCCACAGCGCCCGCGGCACCATCTGCTCACCCGCTCTGCCCTGCTGTATGACGAAAGCCGCGATCCCGGCGGCCGCGAGCGCGAGCAGCCCGCCCGCCGCCGGTGCGGGGCCGCCGCCGAGCACGATCACCGCGGTGATGAGCGCGCCGAGCCACAGCACCGACAGGACCGCACCCCACCAGTCGGTGCGGCGGGGCGCATGGGCGCCGCGCGGCAGCACCCGGCACCCGAGCAGGGCGGCGCCGATCACCGGCAGGTTGACCGCGAACACCGGCCGCCAGCCGCCCATCGCGACGAGTGCGCCACCGGCGAGCGGGCCGACCGCGACTGCGGAGCCGGAGATGCCGGACCAGACCGCGATCGCGCGGGCCCGTCGGCCGGCGTCGGTCCAGATGGACCCGATCAGTGCAAGGCTCGCCGGCAGCATCGCCGCGGCACCGATGCCCTGGATCACCCTGCCGCTCAACAGGATCGGCAGCCCGGGCGCAACAGCGCAGACCAGCGACCCAACCCCGAAGCCGGCCAGACCGGCGGCGAAGCAGCGGCGCGGCGAGAAGCGGTCGGCCAGGGCGCCCGCGGTGAGCAGCAGCGCCGCCAGCGGCACCGTGTAGCTGTCGACGACGCCCTGGGCGCCGGCCGTGCCGCCGCCCAGATCGCGGTCGATGCTGGGCAGTGCGACGTTGACCGCCGACACGTCCAGCAACACCAGGAACATCGCGGCGCAGAGGACGAGGAGGGGCGCACGAGGCGTGAGCGGAGCGGGACGGGTCGGTGTGCGGGGCGTGGCTGCCGTCATACGACGAGCGTGGGCGGGTGAACCTTCGGTGGCCGCCGAAGCGATCCCGGGTGAGGATGGGTGGCATGACCGAGAGCACCCGCGCCGACGAGGGCGACGTGTCGCCGATCGCCGCGATGTTCGCCGACCGGGCCCGCGCCCGGATGATCGCCGCGCTGATCGACGGGCGGCGCCTGCCGGCGTCCCGGCTGGCCGCCGAGGCCGGGGTGAGCGCGGCGACGGCGAGCGGTCACCTGCGCAAGCTGCTCGACGGCGGCCTGGTGCGGGTGGAGGCGAGCGGCCGGCACCGCTACTACTACCTGGCGAGCGCGCAGGTCGCGGCCGCGTTCGAGGCGCTGGTCGCGATGACGCCGCTGCCGCCGGTCACCTCGCTGCGGCAGGGCACCCGCCTGCAGCGGTTGCGCACCGCGCGCACCTGTTACGACCACTTCGCGGGCCGGCTCGGCGTGTCGCTCACCGAGGCGCTCATCGCCGACGGGGTGCTGCGTCCGCTGGACGGCACCTGCGACACCCGCCGCGACGGCGACCGGCTGTCCGCGCCGATCGAGCAGCCGTCCTTCGAACTCGGACCGCGCGCGGCGACCGCGCTACGCGCCTGGGGCGTCGACCTCGAGCAGGTGCAGCGGGCGAGCCGCCCGGTGCTGCGCTTCTGCCTCGACTGGACCGAGCAGCGCCATCACCTCTCCGGCGGCCTCGGCGCGGCGATCCTGCGCACCGCCCGCGACAACGACTGGGTGCGCCCGGGTCCGCGTCCTCGCGAGCTCGCGATCACCGACGCCGGCACCGCCGCGTTCGCCGGGCTGGCGCCGCAGCTCGCCGGCTGACTACCACTCCCGCGCGAGGAGTATGGCGAGAGCCGCGGGCCCGGCACTCGACGCGCGCAGCACGGTCGGCCCGAGGCGGGCGGTCACTCCGCCCGCTGCCTCGAACGCCGCGAGCTCCTCGGGCGAGATCCCGCCCTCGGGACCGACGACCAGCAGCACCTCGCCGGCATCGGGCAGCTCGACCTCCCGCAGCGGCCGGGTCGCGTCCTCGTGCAGCACGATCAGCGCATCCGCCGCGCCGGCACGCGACACGGCGCCGCCCCCGGACACCACGGGCTCGACGGCCGGCACGGTCGGTCGCCTCGACTGCTTGCTCGCTGCGAGCACGAGCGACTCCCACTTGCGGCGGGCCTTCTCGGCCTTGTCGCCCCGCCACTGCACGATGCTGCGCGCTGCCTGCCACGGCACGACACCGTCGACGCCGAGCTCGGTCGCGGACTCCACCGCCTGCTCGTCGCGGCCGCCCTTCGCGAGCGCCTGCATCAGCACGAAACGTGTTGCGGGCACTGGGCTTTCGCCGATCTCGGCGACTCGCACGGTGAGTTCGTCGCGAGCTGCGGCGACGACCTCACCCACCGCCACCCGCCCCGAGCCATCGGCGACCTGCACCGTCTCGCCGGCGCCGATCCGCCGCACGACCGCGGCGTGACGCGCCTCGTCGCCGAGGACCCGTATCACGTCACCGACCCCGGCACCCTCCAGGGCGCCGGGGCCGGTGAAGAAGAGCGGAGCGGTCACTTGGCCTGGAAGGCGTCGCGCAGCTTGCCGAACAAACCCTTCTCGACACGGCCGAAGCGTGCCTCCGGCCGCTCCTCGCCGCGCTCCTTGGCGAACTGCCGGAGCAACTCCTCCTGCTGCGGGTCGAGCTTGGTGGGCACCCGCACGTTGGCGTGGACCATCAGGTCGCCGCGCTGCTGGGTGCGCAGGTGGGTCACGCCCAGCCCGCGCAGGGTGATGACATCGCCCGGCTGGGTGCCCGCCTCGATCGCGACGTCCTGCGTGCCGTCGAAGGTCTCCAGCGGCAGCGAGGTGCCCAACGCCGCTGCGGTCATGGGGAGTTCGACCGAGCAGTGCAGGTCGTCGCCCTGTCGCTGGAACATCGGGTGCTTGCGCACCCGCACCTCGACGTAGAGGTCACCGGCCGGGCCGCCGCCCGGACCGACCTCGCCCTCGCCGGTCAGCTGGATGCGGGTGCCGCTGTCGACACCGGCCGGCACCTTGACCGAGATCGTGCGCCGGTCGCGCACGCGGCCCTCGCCGGAGCAGTTGAAGCAGGGGTCGTCGATGATGTCGCCGTAGCCGCGGCACGCCTGGCAGGCTCGCGCGGTCATCACCTGGCCGAGGAACGAGCGCTGCACCTGCTGCACCTGTCCCGAGCCGTGGCAGATCTCGCAGGTGTGCCGGCCCGTGCCGGGCCGGGCACCGTCACCGTGGCAGACGTTGCAGACGACCGCGGTGTCGAAGGTCAGCTCCTCGGCGCCCCCGAAAACCGCTGTGCCCAGCTCGATCTCGACGCCGATGAGCGCGTCCTGCCCACGCTGCTCGCGTGAGCGCGGACCCATGCCGCCGGCGGCGGTGCCGCCGAAGAACGCGTCCATGATGTCGCTGAACGAGAAACCCTGGCCGAAGCCGGCCGCGCCCGCGGCACCGGCATAGGGGTCGCTGCCCATGTCGAAGGCACGCCGCTTCTCGGGGTCGCCCAGCACGTCATACGCCTGGGAGATTTTCTTGAACTGGTCGGACGCCTCCTCCGTGGGGTTCACGTCGGGGTGCAGTTTGCGCGCCAGCTTGCGGTAGGCGCGCTTGATCTCTTCCTGGGTGGCGTTCTGTGCGACACCGAGGTCACCGTAGTAGTCGTTCACGAAAGTCCTTGCAACAGAAGGTTATTGGTTGAGTATGTCGGTGACGTAGCGAGCGACCGCCCGCACCGCCGCCATGGTCGTGGGGTAATCCATCCGGGTGGGGCCGAGCACGCCGAGACCGGCCACGCTGCCGGCCGTGTAGGACGTGGTGACCACCGAGGTGCCGGTGAGGCCGGCGACGGTGTTCTCGGCGCCGATCCGCACCGAGACGCCGTCGGCGATCTGCTGCCCGTCCATTTGCGCGAGCAGCCGCAGCAGCACGACGTGCTCCTCCAGCGCCTCCAGCACCGGCCCGATCGTCATCGGGAAGTCGTTGCTCGACCGGGCCAGGTTGGCCGTGCCGGCGAGCATCACCCGCTCCTCGCGCTCCTCGGCGAGGACCGCCGCGATCTCCCGCACCAGCGCGGCCTGCACGTCACGGTGGTCGCCGGGATCCCCGATACCGCCGCCATCGCCGGCACCCCCGCCATCCGCCGTGCCGCCGCCGAGCTCGCCCGCCCACTCGCGCAGAGCAGTCGACGCCGCGGGCCGGCGCAGCCCCGAGCTGCGCTCGTTGATGGCACTGCGCAGCGCGCCGACGAGGGTGTCGCCCTCGGCGACGGTGAGCGGACGCGGCAGGTCCAGCACCCGCTGCTCCACCTGCCCGGTCGACAGGATGACGACGAGCATCACCTTGTCGGCCGCCATCGTCACCAGCTCCAGGTGCCGGACCGTCGCGGTGTTGAGCGACGGATACTGCATGACCGCCGCCTGCCCGGTCAGCGACGACAGCAGCCGGGTGGTGCGTGAGATCACGTCGTCGAGGTCGACCGACTGGCCGAGGAAGGTGCGGATCGCGGTGCGTTCGGCCCGCGACAGCGGCTTCACCTCGCTGAGCTTGTCGACGAACATCCGGTAGCCGGCGTCGGTCGGGATGCGGCCGGCCGACGTGTGCGGCGCGGCGATCAGCCCGTCGTCCTCGAGCGCGGCCATGTCGTTGCGCACGGTGGCCGCACTGACGCCGAGCTTGTGCCGCTCGAGCAGCGCCTTCGAGCCCACCGGCTCCGAGGTCGACACGAAGTCCTGCACGATCGCGCGCAGCACTTCGAGCCTGCGGTCCTCGCTCATGTCCACCTCCCACGGTGTCGCCGTCAACGTGCAACGCTGATTGGCACTCAGGTATGCCGAGTGCCAAGTCTACGTGCTCGGGAGTCGTTCCCCGGAATGCGCCGGACCGCGCACTAATGTTTGGCCCCGTGAACGACAGATACGGTGCCGACGTGCTCTCCGGCGACTGGAAGGCACCGCCCCGCGGACGCTCCCAGCAGATCCCGGCCGAGCGCGACCTGGTCGTCGAGGAGGTCGAGACCGGCTGGTGCGGCGCGATCGTGGGCGTCGAGAAGGCCGGCGGCATGCGGGTGGTGCACCTCGAGGACCGGCACGGCAGGGTGCGGGCCTTCCCACTCGGCCCGGGCTTCCTGATCGACGGCGCGCCGGTCGAGCTGGTCCCGCCGGCCTCCCCCGACGCCGGCCGGCTGGCCGCGGCACGCGAGGCCGCGAGCCGGACCGCCAGCGGCTCGCGCGCGGTCGCCGACGCCCCCGCGCGCGTCGCCCGCGGGTCTCGCATCTTCGTGGAGGGCCGGCACGACGCGGAGCTGGTGGAGAAGGTGTGGGGCGCCGACCTGCGCGTCGAGGGCGTGGTCGTCGAGCAACTCGACGGCGTCGACGACCTGCGCGCGGTCATTCGTGACTTCGCGCCGACGGCGCAGCGGCGCATGGGCGTGCTGGTCGACCACCTGGTGCCCGGCACGAAGGAGCAGCGCATCGTCGACGACGCTCTCGCCATACCGGAGGCACGGGAGGACGTGCTCGTGCTCGGGCATCCGTATGTCGACGTGTGGCAGTCGGTCCGGCCGGAACGCCTGGGCTGGGAGCAGTGGCCCGTCATACCGCGCGGAACGTCTTGGAAACACGGCATTCTCGCCGAGCTCGGCTGGCCGCACGCCAATCAGGCCGATGTCGCGCAGGGCTGGAAGCGCATCCTCGGCACCGTGCGCACCTATGCCGACCTGCAGCCCGAGCTCCTCGGCCGCGTCGAGGAACTCATCGACTTCGTCACCGCGAACGGCTGACCGCCCGATGACCGATGCGGGGCTCTCGGCCGAGCTGGTTGCCGTGGTGATGACCGTCGACCGCGGCCGGCCGTTCGTCGTCGCGAGCGGCGAGCCACCGGCGCTGCCGGCCGGGCCGCTCCGCGCGGACGAGGAGTCCCTGCAGGCCGGGGTGCGCGAATTTGCGCGCGAACACATGGGATTCGAGCTCGGGTATGTCGAGCAGCTCTACACGTTCGCCGACCTCGGGCGCTTCACCGACGGGCGCCGGGTCGTCTCGATCTCCTACCTCGGCCTCACCCGGGCGGACATCTCCGGCAGTGAGCGCCCGACCGACTGGTCCGCGCTCTACGACCTGTTGCCGTGGGAGGACCGTCGCCACCTCGACTCCGACGCCGGCACCACCGACCGTCTCGGCGAGGAGCTGGAGGCGGCGCTCAGGCGGTGGGCCGGCGACGACGCCGACCGTCTCGAACGCTGCCGATTCCTCTTCGGCTACGACGACCGGGCCTGGCGTCCCGACCTCGCGCTGCAGCGTTACGAGCTCCTGTGGGAGACCGGCCTCGTCGCCGAATCTCCAAGCGCCGCAAAGATTTCCGCGCTCACCGCCGGGCCGATGCTGCACGACCACCGACGCATCCTCGCGACCGGCCTGTCCCGCCTGCGGGCCAAGCTGCAATACCGCCCGGTGGTCTTCGAACTCATGCCGGAGACGTTCACCCTCGGCGAGCTGCAGGAGACGGTCGAGACGATCGCCGGCCAGCCGGTGCACAAGCAGAACTTCCGCCGCGCGGTCGAGGTGCAGCACGAGCTGGTCGAGTCCACCGGCGAGGTCTCCCACGACACCGGCGGCCGGCCCGCCAAGCTCTACCGCTTCCGCCGCTCGGTCCGGCAGGAGCGCGACCAGGTCGGCACCAAGCTGCCGATCCCGCGCGCCGCCCGCTGACGGCATACACCCCGCCACCGCACACACCCCGTCACCACCCCCTGATCGCCGGTGTTATGCTCACTTCAAGCAAATACTCATTTCGAGCATTTGATCTCCGACGAAGGAGCGCCATGAGCATCACGCAGGACCACCCGGCGTACGACCACGCGGCGGCATACGACGCCGTCCGGCACGTGATCCCCGAGATCGAGTGGGCCATGTATGCCGAGGACATCGAGGCCATCCACCGGCTGAAGCGGGAGCAGGACGCGGTCATCCTGGCGCACAACTACATGACGCCCGAGGTCTTCCACGGCGTCGCCGACATCCGCGGCGACTCGCTCGCTCTCGCCCGGGAGGCCCAGCACGTCGAGGCGGGCACCATCGTGCTGGCCGGCGTGCACTTCATGGCCGAGACCGCCAAGCTGCTCAATCCCGCCAAGCGGGTGCTGCTGCCCGACCTGCGCTCGGGCTGCTCGCTCGCCGAGAGCATCACCTCTGCGGACATCGCCGCGCTGCGCGCGCAGCACCCGGGCGCCCCGGTGGTCACCTACGTCAACACCTCG
Source organism: Flexivirga aerilata (assembly GCF_013002715.1). Classification (NCBI taxonomy): domain Bacteria; kingdom Bacillati; phylum Actinomycetota; class Actinomycetes; order Micrococcales; family Dermacoccaceae; genus Flexivirga; species Flexivirga aerilata. The sequence goes on along the minus strand of NZ_JABENB010000002.1, from coordinate 570,568 downwards.
GCCGCGGTGAAGGCGGCGAGCGACATCTGCTGCACCTCGGGCAACGCCGTCGAGGTGATCAGGTCGCTCGGCGTCGACAAGGTGATCATGATCCCCGACCAATACCTCGCGCGGAACATCGCCGCACTCACCGGCGTCGAGGTCGTCACCCACCCCGGTGCGTGCGAGGTGCACGAGCGCTTCACCCCGCTCGACATCGTCGACATCCGCCAGGGCCACCCCGGTGTGACCGTGCTGGCGCACCCCGAGTGCCCGCCGGAGGTAGTGGCCGAGGCCGACTTCGCCGGCTCGACCGCCGACATGCAGCGGTATGTCGAGACGCAGCGCCCCGCGAAAGTCGCTCTGATCACTGAGTGTTCGATGAGCGACAACATCGCCGCGGATCACCCGGACCTGGAGTTCGTGCGGCCGTGCAACCTGTGCCCGCACATGAAGCGCAACACCCTGGGCGCGATTCGCACCGCCCTGGAGACCGGTGGTCCGGAAATCCAGGTGGACCCGGCGGTCGCCGAGCCGGCGCGTCGCGCGATCGACAAGATGTTGGCGGTCAAGTGATGGCACGCCGCCCTCTCATCGTCATCGGGTCGGGCCTGGCCGGACTGACCTGCGCCTGGGCGTCCGGCCCGGAGGGTTGCATCCTGCTCACCGCGGGTGCGCTCACGGACGGCGCGGCGAGCACGTGGGCGCAGGGCGGCATCGCCGCGGCCCTCTCCCCCGACGACAGCACTGCCCTGCACGCCGAGGACACCTGGCGTGCAGGGGCGTTCGCGGGCGATCGGGCGGTCATCGACCGCATCACCGGTGTCGCGCCCGAGGTGGTGCGCCTGCTCGTCGAGCTCGAGGTGCCGTTCGACCGCGCACCGGACGGGAGCATCGACCTGGCCCTCGAGGGCGGTCACAGCCGGTCGCGCGTCGCCCACGCCGGCGACCACTCCGGCGCCGCGGTCACCGCCGCCATGGCGCAGGCGGTGCTCGCCGCGCCGCAGGTCGACGTGCGCGAACACCACACCGTGACCCGGCTGCTCGCCGATGCGTCCGGCGCGATCTGCGGCGTCGAGGTACGCCGGCGCGACGGCAGCCTCGAGGTGATCCCCGCAGACCGGGTCATGCTCGCGACGGGCGGCATGGGCGGCCTCTGGGCGCACACGACGAACCCGACGACCGCACTAGGCCAGGGCGTTGCGCTGGCGGCGCGGGTGGGTGCCCGCACCGACGACCTGCACCTGGTGCAGTTCCACCCCACGGCTCTCGATGTCGCGCGCGATCCGATGCCGCTGCTGACCGAGGCGTTGCGCGGCGCCGGGGCACACCTGCTGTCCGACGGAGCGCGTTTCGTCGATGAGTTGCAGCCGCGTGACGTCGTCGCCGCCGCGGTCTGGGAGCAGCTGACCGAGGGGCGGACGGTGTGTCTCGATGCACGCGGGATCGACCGTGTGGCAACGCGATTCCCGGCCGTTGCCGACCTGACGGCGGCGTCGGGTCTGGACGTCACCCGCGACCTGCTGCCGGTGCGGCCGGCGCTGCACTATTCGATGGGCGGAGTCACCGTCGACGACACCGGCCGCTCGTCGGTGCCCGGCTTGTGGGCGATCGGTGAGGTCTCACGCACGGGGCTGCACGGCGCCAATCGGTTGGCCTCCAACTCGTTGCTCGAGGCGGTCGTCACCGGGCGCGCCGCGGCCTCCGATGCGATTGCGTGGTCGGGCGCGTGGCCGCGCACGGTCGAGCCGGCCGGCCCGGCGACGATCCGCAGCCGCACCGACAGGGCGCGTAGCGGCGGTGCCCGGTCCGACGATGGCTCGCTGCTGCTCGCGCAGGTGCGCGAGACGCTCGACAGCGCTTGCGGGGTGTTGCGCGACGGCCCGACGCTGCAGGCCGCCGTCGACCGGCTGGAACCTCACGTGGGCAACGACGCCGCCTATGCCGCCTGGCTCATCGCCCGCTCCGCGCTCGCCCACCCGGCCAGCGTCGGAGCCCACCGACGCACCGACAGTGTTCTCCCGGAAGGAGTTTCAGCATGAACGACGCGCATCTGCAACGGGTGGTCGACACCGCGCTAGCCGAGGACCTCGGTCTCTCGGGCGACATCACCACCCTCGCGACGGTGGCCGCGGACGCGACCGGCACGGCATACGTCGTGAGCCGGGAGGACGGTGTGCTGTCCGGGGTGGAGGCGTTCACTGCGGTGTTCCGGACCGTTGACCCATGGGTGCGCGTGGCGTGGTCGCGTCGTGCCGGCGAAGAGCTCGCGCCGAATGACGTGGTCGCGACTGTGACCGGGCCGGCTCGGTCGATCCTCACCGCGGAACGCAGCGCGCTCAACCTGCTCGGTCACCTCACCGGGATCGCTTCCCGCACCGCAGGATTCGTGCGTCTCGTCGACGGCACCGGTGCGCGGATCGTCGACACCCGGAAGACGACGCCGGGTCTCCGAGCGCTCGAGAAGCAGGCGGTGATCGACGGTGGTGGCGCCAATCATCGCTTCGGCCTATTCGACGCAATCCTGGTGAAGGACAACCACATCGGGCTCGGCGGCGGTCTGACTCCGGTCTTGGAACGACTCGCGGAGCACTCCAGGCACGTGGTGCGGGTGGAGATCGAGGTCGACACGCTCGACCAGCTGCGCGAGGTCCTTGCCTTCGATGCGGCCCGTTTGCGTGAGGGGAAACAGCCCGTGGTGCACGCGGTGTTGCTGGACAACATGGTGCCGATGCAGATCGCCGACGGGGTCGAGCTGGTGCGCCGCCACGGCGCCCCGGTCGTGATCGAGGTGTCCGGCGGGGTGAACGAGCGCACCGTTCGTGATCTCGCGCTGGCCGGTCCGGACCTTATCTCGATCGGTGCCCTCACGCACAGCGTGCGCTGTCACGATTTCGGGCTGGACCTGTGCGGGTGATCGCGCGCCGTCGTGAGCGGGTCGTCGTGAACGGGTCGTCCTGAGCGGGTGGTCGTGAGCCGGTCGCGGTGAGCGGCGCAGCCGGCGTCACCAGCCGAGCAGGCGGCGCACCACGGTGTCGGCGAGCAGTCGTCCACGCAGGGTGAGGCGCGCGGCCGGTGCGGGGGCGACTGCCGCTGACTGGTCGAGGAGTCCATCGGCGACCAGCGCGGGGATCGCGGCGCGGCCGATGTCGTCGAGGTGGGTGAGGGGCAGCCCTTCGGCGACGCGCACTCCGAGCAGGACCGTCTCGTCATACGTCTGGGCGGGGGTGAGGAGTTCGCGTCCGGCGCCGGGCGACTGCCCCGTGAGGACTCGTTGTGCGTACCCCGCCGGGTGCTTCACGTTCCACCAGCGCACTCCGCCGACGTGACTGTGTGCCCCGGGGCCGATGCCCCACCAGTTGTCGCCGCGCCAGTAGCTCTCGTTGTGTCGGCACCGACCACTCGAGGTCCGCGACCAGTTGCTGATCTCGTACCACTCGAATCCTGCTGCGGCCAAAGCGGTTTCGGCCAGTTCGTACTTGTTGGCCTCGTCGTCGTCATCGGGCATGCGCACCTGGCCGCGACGGACCTGGGCGGCGAGTTTGGTGCCTTCTTCGACGACCAGTGCGTAGGCGCTGAGGTGGTCGGGCGCGAGGGCGATCGCGTCGTCGATGCTGCGGCGCCAGTCGTCGTGGGTCTCCCCCGGCGTGCCGTAGATGAGGTCGAGGCTGACCTGCATCCCGGCATCGCGGACCGCGCGCACCGCGCGGGCGACCCCGGCGGGGTCGTGGGTGCGTTCGAGGACCTGCAGGACGTGCGGCACCGACGACTGCATGCCGAGGCTGACGCGGGTGAACCCGCCCGCGGCGAGCGTCTCGGCGACTTGGGGGGTGATCGTGTCCGGGTTGGCCTCGGTGGTCACCTCGGCGTCCGGTCGCAGACCGAAGGTGTCGCGCACCCCGCTGAGCATCCTGGCGAGGTCGGTGGCGGCGAGCATGGTCGGCGTCCCGCCTCCGACGAAGACGGTGCTGACCTCGGGCAAGGCGGCGCCGGTGCGCTCGATGACGTCGCGGGCCAGTGCCAGCTCGGCGAGCGCGGCGTCGGCGTAACTGCTCACCCCGGCGCCGTGCGGGCCGAGTTCGGCGAGCGTGTAGGTGTTGAAATCGCAATAGCCGCAACGCACTCGGCAGAACGGCACGTGCAGGTAGATGCCGAATTGTCGCGTCGACAATGATGTGGCGGTCTGGGCCGGAAGCGCGCCGTCGACCGGCACCGCTTCGCCCTCGGGCAACGCGCTGGGCACCGCACAATCCTACGGGCGCGGAGTGGGCAGCCAACGCGCCGGCTCGAGTGACGGTCGTCGGGAGTCCGTCGGGGCCGAGCCGCCGCTTGCCCCGCTGCTCGAGTAGGCCGAGCCCTCCCTCACGCTGATCGAGTAGGCCGAGCCCTCGCTCACGCTGATCGAGTAGGACGAGCCGCTATGCGAGGCCGTATCGAGATCAGCTGTGTCTTAGTCGGCGGGTTGGGTGGTGTAGGTGTGTCCGGCGGGGCTGGTCCAAGCGCACACGCCATCAGTTGTCATGGACACGGTCCAGCCGGCTTCGTGCTTGGCACGGTGGTGATGCCGGCACAGGCACTGCAGGTTGTGGGCCGCGGTCGGACCATCCGGGTAGGCGGTGACGTGGTCGAGGTCGGTGAGCTTCGCGGGTCGGGTGCAGCCGGGGAACCGGCAGTGCTGGTCGCGGGCGCGCACGAACCGCGCCAACCGGGCGCCCGGGGTGTAGGTCTCGCAGCCGGTTTCGGCAACGGTCCCGGTTTCCGCATTCACCAGGGCGCGGGTGAACTTCGCTCCAAGTAGGCCGGACAGTTCCCGGATCACGCCGGCGGGGATGACGCCGACGCCGGGCACCTGGACGTCGCCGAGGCGGTAACGCACCGGGTCCGCGGCGGGAGCGGGATCTTCACTGGGTGTGAACTGCTGGGAGCGGATCTGCTCGGGCGGTGGTCGGGTGCCAGTGCGGAGTGCGGCTTCGTACAACATCGCTTGGAGTTGGCGTTCGGCCTCACTGATCGGTCGGTAGCTGCCGAGGTCGAGGACCCTCCGGTTGACGGGGAGGATGACCTTCGGCGGACCGGGCGGTCGCACCTTCGCCGTCCACGCGCCGACGGCCCCGGGTGTCGCGCCGGTTGCTGCTGCGTCGTCAATGAGGCTCGACCGGTCCAGCACACCGACCCCACCGCCCGTGCCCGTGCCCGATGCGTCGCTCGTGCTCGTCGCGTTACTTGGGCCGGTCGTCTCACCCGTGCCCGTCGCGTCGCCTGTGCCCGTCGCCCCGTGGCGGCCAGGCGCTTCGGCCCCGCCAACGCCAGTGCCGTTTCCCGGGCTCGTGTTGGTGGACCGGGCGGTGTCCGGGTGGAACGGGACATGCAGCACCAATTCGGTCGTCACGTGCGCGTTCGACAGCAGCAGGTCGGTCAGGGCGTCGACGCGGCATTCCCCGAGGCTCTTGCTGTCAGTAGTCGAGTCGTGCAGCAGGCGGGCGTGGGTGTTGACCGCGGCCATGAGTTTCGCGGCGTCAAGGGAGGGGAGCACGGCGGTGAGGGTGGACATGCCCGGCTCCCAATGGGGTTCGACGGTCACGTTCGTGCAGTCCCGCCGCCGTGCCGTTGCCGCTTGGGAGGCTGCGATGGGTGCGTGCTGCACCAAGAGGCGTTGGGTGCGCCGCCGCAGTTTGGTCGATGTGGATGCTTCCGGGTCACTGGCGAGGATGTCGGCCTCGATCGCGTCTGCGACCTTCGTCGACTCGCCGGGCGTGTCCAACGCGCCGGCCGCATCGGCGAGGGCGTCGCTGACCGCGACCACCTTCCGTCCCTCCAACTCCCCAGTCCCGGCCCGGTCGAGCAGCAGCGGCGTGTGACGCACACTCTCAACCGCCTGGGTCAGTCGCAGACTGGTTTGCCGGTCGGTCCACCCCAACCGGGCACCCACCTCCAACGGCGTCCACATATCCGGGTCGTGCGGGTGCTTGTCGTATTCACGCTGCGCGAGTTGCTCCAGCCGCAGGGTTTGGGTCGCCCAGGCAGAGTTCTGCACCTGCTGCGTCGCGAGCACCTGATCGAGCAGCTGGTCGTCTGAGAGACCCGACCCCTCGCCCCGTCCGCGGTCGGCGTCGTCGCGGGTCTTGTCGAACGCTGCGCGCAGCAGCGTCTGCGCCGCCTCCAGGAGTTCGCTCGTGGTGGCAGCGGCGATCACCTGATCGGTGAGGGTCTGCTGCAGGTGCGACATACCACAACCATACACCTGTTCGAATCGGGTGGGAAGGGTTGAACGCGATGAATCCGGTCTGTTTCCAGTGCGATTCGTGAGATTCGACAGGGTTGTCAGTGGCCGGTGGGATGGTGTTGCGTGGTGGGGTGGGTGGTCTCGATACGGGCTCCCCCCGCTTCGCTCCTCCGCCCTACTCGACCACCATCAGGGGCTGCTCGTGTCCTACTCCACCAGCGCCAACGGAACCCCAGCCGCCAGGTTGCGGACGGAGCACGATCAGGTGAGCAGCGAGATCACCGAGCGGGGCGAGGGGCCGCGTGAGCGGCCCTATGAAGCGAAGCGGAGCGCTAGCGGAGCGAAGCGGAGTGAGGCCGCGAAGGCGGTCCCTCGCCCCGCGCCACGGTGCACCCGCAACCCGCACGTCCACCACCCCGCGCAGCGGGACGTGTGCAAACATCGGAGCCGCCACCGACCAACCGCCGAAGGAGCACCATGGCCGACCGCCAGACAGCGCAGGCCGGCCAGCCGTCACCTGCCCGCACGCCGTCCCCCACCCGCACGGCATCGCCCGGCGACCACGCGCCCGAGGACGCCCGACCGGACACCACGCTCTTCCTCACCATCGACGCCGGCGGCACCTCGACCCGGGCGGTCGTGCACGACAGCGACGGCCGAAGCTTCGGCTATGGCGTCGCCGGCTCCGGCAACCCGACGGCGGTCGGCGCGAATGCCGTTGCCGATGCTATGTATTCGGCTGCGGATGAGGCGCTGTCGCAGGCCGGCGCGGAGCCGGTGCAGGTCGGTTTCGCACTCGCCGCGATGGCCGGCTCGCGCACCGCGGCACCCGGCGTCGAGGGCGGTCTCGCCCGCCTCGGCGTGACCGCCGAGCTCACCATCGCCGGCGACCTGGAGGCGATCTTCGCCAGCGGCACCCATCAGCTGGACGGTGCCGCGCTGGTGTCCGGCACCGGCGCGGCGGCCGTAGCGGTCCGTGACGGCGCGGTGGCCCGCACCGTCGACGGCCGCGGCTGGCTGCTCGGTGACGTCGGCTCGGGCTTCTGGATCGCCCGCCGGGTGCTGCGGGCAGTCACCGCCCACATCGACGGCTTCGGCGCGCCGACGTCCATGACCACCGCCGTCCTGGCCGGCATCGGGCAGCCGACCGACCTCACCGATCGCGAGGCGACGGCGCAGGCGCTCGTCACCGCGACCTACCGAATCGGCGCGCCGGGCATCGCCACGTTCGCGCCGATTGCCTTCGCCCACAGCGAAACTGACGACACCGCCCGTCGCATCGTCGACGAGGCGGCCACCGGACTTGCGCGCACGGTGATCGCGCTCGGAGCACCGCCGGACCCGGCCGCACTCGTCGTCGGCGGCAGCGTGCTCTTCCACCAGCAAGCACTGCGGGACCGACTTTCGGCACTGCTCACCGAACACGGCTGGACCGGACTCACCCCGGTCGCCGACGGTATGACGGGAGCCGTCGTCATGAGTCTGCGCGCCGCCGGATACGACGTCAGCGCGGCCTCGCATAGGCGAATCACGGCCTCCCTGGCCGCAATTCGCGCACACTCTCGCCCAACCCCGGCCGGCCGCACCTCCACCTGACCAGCCGGCGCCAGGGCCAGCCGCGACTACTACCCGCCTCGCACCACCCGTGCCCTGTCACCCTCCGACCACAACCCGCGCTCTGCCGCCCCCGACCACAACCCGCGCCTACCGCCCACTCCCTGCCACCCACTCCGGTCAGATCGTCCCGGTCACCGCCTGCAAGCCCAGGCTGGTGACCGCGACGCACACCCACAACAGCGCACCGAGCAGCAACGGCCGGTGCCCCGCGTTCCGCAACTGGGTGGGCCGCAGGCCGAGGCCGATGCCGGTCAGCGCCACGGTGATCAGGAAGGTCCCGAGGAGGGTCAGCCCGTCGTGCCAGCCCGCCGGGATCGCGCCGGCCGAGTTGAGCGCAGCGGCGGCAAGGAAGCCGAGCAGGAAGCCGGGCACGATCTTGCGCACGGGGATGCGCACCTGCTCCCCTTGCGCCGCGGCCTCCCGCTTGGCCGTGAGCACCGCGAGCACCATCACGATCGGGATGATCATCAGCGACCGGGTCAGCTTCACCACGATCGCGTAGGGACCGGCACCGTCACCGAAGCTGTAGGCGGCGGCGACCACCGACGAGGTGTCGTTGACCGCGGTGCCGCTCCACAACCCGAACGCATGACCACTCAGCCCGAGCAGGTGCCCAAGCGGCGGGAAGAGCAGCACCGCGGCGATGTTGAAGGTGAAGATCGTGCCGATCGCGTAGGCGACGTTGCTCTGCTTCGGCCGCATGACGGCCGAAGCGGCCGCGATCGCCGACGCACCGCAGATGCCGGTCCCGACCCCGATCAACGTCGCGAGTTCGGTGTTGATGCGCAACACCCTCCCGAGCAGGTAGGCACCCCCGAGTGCGACGGCCAGCGTCCCGAACATCACCGGCAGCGACCCGCCGCCGACGTCCAGCACCTGCGTGAGCGACAGCCCGGTGCCGAGCACGACGACCGACGCCTGCAGCACCGCTCGCCCGGCGAACCTGGCGCCGACGGCGACCTGGCCGTCACGCAGCCACGACACGGCCGTGCCCGCCAGCAGCCCCAGCAGGATCCCGAACACCGGGCCACCGACGACCGGGAAGAAATGCCCGAGCAGCGTTGCGCCACAAGCGATCACGACCGTGATCGGCAGGCCGGGCAGCAGCGGTCCGAGCGCCCGCAGCACCCGCGCGCCGTCGAACTCCGCGGCGCCGCCCCGCCCCGCATGACCCGCCGCATGCCCCTCTGCACTCGTCATACCGAACAGCATCGATCCGTGGCGCCGCCGACCGGTAGACATTGCTTTCCCATACCGATATATCCTGTGCATATGAGCACGTGGCCGGACCTCAGCGCACTCGAACTGCTCGTGGCCGTCGCCGACCACGGCAGCCTGTCGGCCGGCGCCCGCGCAACCGGTATGGCGCAGCCCAACGCCAGTCGCTCGATCGCCCGGCTCGAGCGCCACCTCGGGGTGTCCCTGCTGCATCGCTCGACGCACGGCTCGAGCCTCACCCCGGCAGGACTGCTCGTGGTCGACTGGTCGCGCACGGTGATGGACGCGGCCCGCGAGGTGGTCGACGGAGCACGGTCATTGGCCGCCGACGGCACCGAGACGATCGTGGTCGCGGCGAGTCAGACGGTGGCCGAGCACCTGCTGCCCGCGTGGCTCGCGCTCTTCCGCGCCCGCCGCCCGGAGGTGCGGGTGATGGTGCAGGTGCACAACAGCCAGGAAGTCGTCGACACCCTCCTCGCCGGCCGGTGCGACGTCGGCTTCGTGGAGGGCCCGCGCCCGCCGGGCGGTGTGCACCATCTGGTGGTGGCCGAGGACGAGCTCGTGCTGGTCTGTTCACCCGACCACCCGTGGAGCACGCGCTCGCGACCGGTGACGGCCGACGAGCTGAGCGAAACCCCTTTGGTGACAAGGGAATCCGGGTCGGGCACCCGCGTCGCGCTCGACCAGGCCCTCGGCCGGCCGGTGCAACCGGCGATGGAGCTGCCCAGCAATGCCGCCGTGCGGGTCAGTGTCGCCTCCGGTGGTGCGCCCGCCGTGCTCAGCCGGCTGGCGGTGGACGACGCGCTGGCCGCCGGATCACTGTGCGAGGTGCCGGTCGCCGGGCTCGACCTGCGGCGCCCGCTGCGCGCGGTCTGGACCGGGCCCCGGCGGCTCGGTGGGGCCGCAGCCGACCTGCTCGCCGTCGCGAGCCGCCCCTGACCAGAGCCCGCCGCTGACCCGAGCCGCCCTGACCCGAGCCGCCCTGACCAAAGCCTCCCTGACCAGAGCCGTCCCGGCCAGACCGCCCCAGACCCGACCGAGCCGACCGCTCCAGACCCGACCGAGCCGACCGTCCCTGACCCGACCGCCCGACAACGAGCCCGACCGGAAGCCGGGCGCCCGCCATACCGGCTCAGCCGCGCGGGTTGTCGGTGACCCAGATCGGGATGTGGCCGGTGACCACCTCGGTCCCGTCCCCGAGACGACCGGTGAGGCGCACCGTGACCTCGTGCGGACGCGGCTTGTCCCAGTCGACCGGGTCGGTCTCGGCGATGCACTCGACGGCACTGGTCACCTTGGCGAGGTAGTGCAGCTCGATTCCCTTGGGAATCCAGCGAGTTCCGGGCTTGACCGTCGCCTCGGCCAGCAGACCCATCGCCGCCTCCATGCCGTTGGCGACCGCGATCGCGTGGATCGTGCCGATGTGGTTGTGCACGCCCCACCATTTGCGGATCCGCACGACCGCGCGGTTCGGTGCCATCTCGAGCACCTGCGGCTGCACGGTGGAGAAGTAGGGCGCGCGCAGCATGAAGCCGATGCCGAACACCTGCTTGCCGAGCGGGCGGGCCGACAGTCGCCGGTAGAGCTGGTAGGTCGAGGTCATGCCGGCATGTTACTCATGAGTAACCGCCGGCCGCGACCCTCAGTCGCGAATTGCCTCGACGTCGCGCACCACGCGCCCCACCCGCAAACCCTTGCGCTCGAAGCGCGTGAGCACCCGGCCGTCGAAGCGAGGTGCGAAGCCGCCGTGGTCACCGCGCGGGTCGACCTCCGGGTCGCCGGGGTCGGCCAGCCGGCCGGCATGCGGATTGCGCAGTGCAGGGCAGCCCTCGACGACGTCGCGGATCTGCCAGGCGTAATCGGACCAGTCGGTCGCAAGCCGCCAAACACCTTGCGGCTCAAGGAGTGCGGCGACCCTGTCAGCAAACTCGGGCTGCACCAGCCGGCGCTTGTGATGCTTGGTCTTGGGCCACGGGTCGGGGAAGAACGTCCACAACTCACGCACGCTGCCGTCGCCGAGCATCGCCGGCAGGGCCTGCGCCGCGTCCGCACAGATCAGCCGGACGTTGCGCACGTCCTCGTGCACCGCCTTGGCGATCGTCTGCGCGACGCCCGGGCGCCATACCTCGACGGCGAGGAAGTCGAGCTCCGGATGCTCCTGCGCCGCGTGTACGACGCAGTCACCCCCGCCCGAGCCGATCTCGACGACCAGCGGCGCCGACCTGCCGAACGCCTCCGCCACGTCGAGCCGGTAGGCCGGGTCGACCAGCGTGCCCTCCCCCAGCATCGGCACATCGATCAGGTATGACGAGCCGTGCTCGGCGAGCGCGCGATGATGCCGGGGAGGCATGCGCCCACCACGGCGGGTGAACGACCGCGTGCGCGCCGCCGGACCCGAAAACGCCTCGGACACCTACTTCTTCGCCTTCTCGACGGCGCTGCCGTCCTGGGACAGCGCGGCGATGAAGGCCTCCTGCGGCACCTCGACCGACCCGACCATCTTCATCCGCTTCTTGCCCTCCTTCTGCTTCTCGAGCAGCTTGCGCTTGCGGCTGATGTCGCCGCCGTAGCACTTGGCGAGCACGTCCTTGCGGATGGCGCGGATGGTCTCGCGGGCGATCACCCGCGAGCCGATGGCCGCCTGGATCGGCACCTCGAACTGCTGCCGCGGGATGAGGTCCTTGAGCTTGCCGGCCATCATCACGCCGTAGGCGTAGGCCTTGTCCCGGTGCACGATCGTGGAGAACGCGTCGACCTTGTCGCCCTGCAGGAGCACGTCGACCTTGACCAGGTCGGCGGTCTGCTCACCGTCGGGTTCGTAGTCGAGAGAGGCATATCCGCGGGTCTTGGACTTCAGCGCGTCGAAGAAGTCGAAGACGATCTCGGCGAGCGGCAGGGTGTAGCGCATCTCGACCCGCTCGGGCGAGAGGTAGTCCATGCCGAGCAGGTTGCCGCGCCGCGACTGGCACAGCTCCATGATCGAGCCGATGAACTCGCTGGGCGCCAAAATCGTTGCGCGCACTACGGGTTCGGTGATCGAGGCGATCTTGCCCTCGGGGAACTCACTCGGGTTGGTCACGGTGACCGTGCGGTCATCGTCGAGGGTCACGTCGTAGACCACGCTCGGCAGCGTGGAGATCAGGTCGAGATCGAACTCCCGCTCCAGCCGCTCCCGGACGATCTCCAGGTGCAGCATGCCGAGGAAGCCGACCCGGAAGCCGAAGCCGAGCGCCGCGGAGGTCTCGGGCTCGTAGACCAGCGCGGCATCGTTGAGCTTCAGCTTGTCCAGCGCGTCACGCAGGATCGGGTAGTCGGAGCCGTCGATCGGGTAGAGCCCGGAGAAGACCATCGGCTTCGGGTCCTGGTAACCGCCGAGGGCCTCGGTCGCGCCGTCGCGAGCGGAGGTCACGGTGTCACCGACCCGCGACTGACGGACGTCCTTCACCCCGGTGATCAGGTAGCCGACCTCGCCGACCCCGAGACCCTTCGCAGGCACCGGCTCCGGTGAGATCACCCCGATTTCGAGGAGTTCGTGGGTCGCCCGGGTCGACATCATCTCGATGCGCTCGCGCGGCTTGAGCTCACCGTCCACGACCCGCACGTAGGTGACCACGCCGCGATAGGTGTCGTAGACGGAGTCGAAGATCATCGCCCGCGCGGGGGCGTCGGCGTTGCCGACGGGCGGCGGGAACTGTCGCACGATCTCGTCGAGCAGTTCCTCGACGCCGGCGCCGGTCTTACCCGAGACCTTGAGCACGTCGCCCGGGTCGCAGCCGATCAGGCCGGCGAGCTCCTCGGCATACCGCTCCGGCTGCGCGGCCGGCAGGTCGATCTTGTTGAGCACCGGGATGATCGTGAGGTCGTTCTCCATCGCCAGGTAGAGGTTGGCGAGCGTCTGCGCCTCGATGCCCTGCGCGGCGTCGACCAGCAGCACCGCGCCCTCGCACGCCGCCAGCGAGCGCGACACCTCGTAGGTGAAGTCGACGTGCCCGGGGGTGTCGATCATGTTGAGGCAGTAGGTCTTGTCCTCGAGCTCCCACGGCATCCGCACCGCCTGGCTCTTGATCGTGATGCCGCGCTCCCGCTCGATGTCCATGCGGTCGAGGTATTGCGCGCGCATCGCCCGCTCCTCGACCACACCGGTGATCTGCAGCATGCGGTCGGCCAGGGTGGACTTGCCGTGGTCGATGTGGGCGATGATGCAGAAGTTGCGGATCAGGTCCGGCGGCGTCGCGGCAGGTTGCAGCGCGTTGCGGGCCATGGGTGACAAGTGACTACCTCGGGGTGTGCCGGGCTTGCGTGGTGACTCTCCAGTCTCCCACGACGCGCGCCATCGCCCCGAATCGGTGCGCGGCGGGTCAGGCCGCGGACGCGGCGGTACGCCGGGCCAACAGCGCCGACACGACGGTGATCCCGACGCCGCCGAGCGCGAGGAACGCACCGAGCCGGCTCGGCCACTCGTAGCCGAGGCCGTGCGACAGCACGAGGCTGCCGAGCCAGGCGCCGAGCGCGTTGGCGATGTTGAGCGTCGAGTGATTGAGCGCGGCGGCCAGCGACTGACCCTCGTGCGCGACGTCCATCAGCCGCGTCTGCAGCATCGGCACCAGCAGGGACGGCAGCAGGCCGAGCAGGAACACTCCGAGCACCGCGGTCGGCTTCTGGTGGGCCATCGGCCCGAACAGCGCGAGCAGGACCGCGATCGCGATCAGCGAGCCGAACATGCCGCGCATCATGCCGAGCGCTGCGACGCGTCCGGCGAGGACCGCGCCCACCGTCATACCGACGCCGTAGACGACCAGCAGGATCGGCACCGCGCGGTCGCCGAAGCCGGCGAGTTCGGTCATCGTCGGGGTGATGTAGGAGAAGGTGGCGAACATGCCGCCGAAGCCGACGGTGCCGATGCCGAGGGTGAGCCACACCTGCGGTCCCTTGAGCGCCCGCAACTCGCCCCGCGGCGAGGCGGCGACGTCGGCCGGCTGGCGCGGCACCCACAGCCACACCGCCCCGATCGTGACCAGCGCGAGCAGCCCGACGAACGCGTAGGGCCACTCCCAGCCGAGGTGCTGGCCGAGCACGGTGGCGAGCGGCACGCCGACGATGTTGGCGACGGTCAGGCCGGCGATCATCATCGACACCGCCCAGGTGCGGCGTTCGCGGCTGACCAGGGACGCGGCCACGACCGAGCCGATCCCGAAGAACGCGCCGTGCGGCAGCCCACTCACGAACCGGGCGATCATCAGCGTGACGTAGTTGGGCGCGAGCGCGGACCCGATGTTGCCGGCCGCGAAGGCGACCATCAGCCAGACCAGCACCTGTTTGCGCGGCGCTCTCGCCGCGAGCGTGGCGATGGTGGGAGCACCGACCACCACCCCCAGGGCGTATGCCGAGACGACGTGACCGGCGGTGGGAATGCTGATGCCCACCCCGTCCGCGATCTGCGGAAGCAGTCCCATGGTGACGAATTCGGTTGTACCGATTGCAAATCCGCCCAGTGCCAGCGCGAAGAGCGCCAGTCCGAGGTGCGTGCTGCGGGGAGCGCGCGGCGCACGGTCTGCCAGTTCGTCGTCGCAGATGTCGTGCAGGGCGGTTTGTTCGGTCACCGATCCAGTGTTCCGGCGCGGGCCGGTTACTGGCGAGTCAGAAGGGCCGGACGTGAGCGGATTCACGCCATACAGGCGTGGTCTCCACGCGACCCCCACCGTGAGTGAGGGCGCCCGGCTGTGGGTAGTATTTTCCACGGAGCGAGCCAGTCTTTCCGCATCATGAAAAGATGCCTACGAGCACGGAGGTGCGCATGTCAGACACGACCGGTTTGGAATTGCCCGAGGGCGTGGAGGTCACCGGCCCGGTGAAGGAGCGCTACGCCGAGATCCTCAGCCCGCAGGCGCTGGAGCTGATCGCCACGCTGCACCGCGAGCTGAACGGCCGGCGGCTGGAGGCGCTCACGGCGCGCGAGGAGCGCGTCGCCAAGGTCGCCGCGGGCGAGGACCTGGGCTTCCTCGAGGAGACCCGGTCGGTGCGGGAGGACCCGAGCTGGAAGGTCGCGCCGCTCGCACCGGGCCTGGAGGACCGCCGCGTCGAGATGACCGGTCCCACCGACCGCAAGATGACGATCAACGCGCTCAACTCCGGCGCGAAGGCGTGGCTGGCCGACCAGGAGGACGCCAACACCCCGATGTGGGAGAACGTCGTCGAGGGCCCGCTCAACCTCAAGGACGCGCTCGACGGCACGATCGACTTCACCAGCCCGGAGGGCAAGGAGTACAAGCTCGTCGAGGCGGACAAGCAGCCCACGATCATCGTCCGGCCGCGCGGCTGGCACCTGCCGGAGAAGCACATCCTGGTCGACGGCGAGGAGACGTCCGGGTCGCTGGTCGACTTCGCGCTCTACTTCGTGGCCAATGCCCAGAAGCAGATCGACCGCGGCAAGGGCCCCTACTTCTACCTGCCGAAGATGGAGAGCCACAAGGAGGCCCGGCTCTGGAACGACGCGTTCGTCATTGCGCAGGACGCGCTCGGCATCCCGCAGGGCACGATCCGGGCGACCTGCCTGATCGAGACGCTGCCGGCCGCGTTCGAGATGGAGGAGATCCTCTACGAGCTGCGCGACCACTCCTCCGGCCTCAACGCCGGCCGCTGGGACTACCTCTTCTCGGTGATCAAGACCTACCGAACCCGCGGCGCGGACTACATCGTGCCCGACCGCAACACCGTGACGATGACCGTGCCGTTCATGCGCGCCTACACCGAGCTGCTGGTGCGCACCTGCCACAAGCGCGGCGCGTCCGCGATCGGCGGCATGGCGGCGTTCATCCCGAGCAAGGACGAGGCAGTCAACACCGCGGCCTACGAGAAGGTCACCGACGACAAGACCCGTGAGGCGACCGACGGCTTCGACGGCTCGTGGGTGGCGCACCCGGCGATGGTCGAGACCTGCTTCACCGTCTTCGACGACATCCTCGGCGGCAAGCCCAACCAGATCGAGGACAAGCAGCGCGAGGACGTGTCGGTCGAGGCGGCCCAGCTGCTCGACGTGAAGTCGACGCCGGGCGAGGTCACCTCTGCCGGACTGCGCAGCAACATCGACGTGGCCCTGCAATACCTGCGCACCTGGCTCACCGGCCGGGGCGCGGTCGGCATCCACAACCTGATGGAGGACGCCGCGACCGCCGAGATCAGCCGCTCGCAGATCTGGCAGCAGATCAAGAACGAGGTGAAGCTGGCCGACACCGGCGAGACGGTGACCAAGGACATGGTGCTGAAGCTCGTCGACGAGGTGATCGCCGAACTGCCAGGCGAGGCAAGCGATTACGACGACGCGAAGGCGACCTTCCTGGAGGTCGCGGTGGCCGACGACTACGCCGCCTTCCTCACCCTGCCGGCCTACGAGCGGATGGCCTGAGCGTATGCCGCAGGCAGCGCCGATCGCGGCCGTCGCAGCACGGCTGCGATCGGCGCTGCCCACCGGCGCGGTCATCGACGACCCGACGCAACTGGCGACCTACGACTGCGACGGGCTGCTGCACTACCGCGTCAGCCCGGCGCTGGTCGTGCTCGCGAAGAGCGCCGACGACGTGCAGCTGGCGGTCCGCGCGTGCGTGGAGCACGACGTGCCGTTCGTGGCGCGCGGCTCGGGCACGGGCCTGTCCGGTGGCGCGCTCCCCCACGCCGACGGCGTGCTCATCGTGATGAGCGGCTTCCGCGAGATCCGTGCGGTCTCCCCGCGCGACCAGCGGGCGGTCGTCGACCCGGGAGTCATCAATCTGGCCGTGTCGCAGCGCACCCGGCCGGACGGCTACTACTTCGCGCCCGACCCGTCGAGCCAGCAGATCTGCACGATCGGCGGCAACGTCGCGGAGAACTCCGGCGGCGCGCACTGCCTGAAGTATGGCTTCACCGCGACCCACGTGCTGTCCGCCGAGGTCGTCACGCCCGACGGAGAGCGCACCATGCTCGGCACCACCGCGCCGGACGCTCCCGGCTACGACGTGCTCGGCGCGTTCGTCGGGTCCGAGGGCACGCTCGGCATCGCGACCGAGGTCACCGTGCGGTTGCTGCGCAACCCGCAGAGCGTGCAGACGTTCCTCGCCGGCTTCGCCGACTGCAACGCGGCCGGAGCCGCGGTGTCGGCGATCATCGGGGCCGGCATCGTGCCGGCCGCGATCGAGATGATGGACGCGCTCGCGATCGAGGCGGCCGAGGCAGCCGTCTCCTGCAACTACCCGCCGGGAGCCGGCGGGGTGCTGGTCGTCGAGCTCGACGGCCCGGAGCACGAGGTGGAGGCCGAGCTCGCCGCGGCCGAGCACCACTGCCGGGAGGCCGGGGCCTTCGAGATCCGGGTCGCCGCCAATGACACTGAGCGGCAAGCAATCTGGCGCGGCCGCAAGTCGGCCTTCGCCGCCGTTGGGCGGATCAGCCCGGACTACATCGTGCAGGACGGCGTCATCCCCCGCACCGCGCTGCCGGAGGTGCTCCGGCAGATGGGCGAGCTGGCCGCCGAGCGCGGTGTGCGGGTCGCCAACGTCTTCCACGCCGGCGACGGCAACCTCCACCCGCTCGTGCTCTTCGACGAGCAGGTGCCCGGTCAGGGCGACGCCGCGGAGGACGCCTCGGGGGCGATCCTCGACCTGTGTCTGGCGCACGGCGGCTCGATCACCGGCGAGCACGGCGTCGGCTCCGACAAGGCCAAGCACATGCCGAAGATGTTCACCGAGGACGATCTGGACACCATGCAGCTGGTGCGCTGCGCGTTCGACCCGCAGGGCATCTCCAACCCCGGCAAGGTCTTCCCGACGCCGCGCCTCTGCGGTGAGGTGCCCGGCAAGCGCAAGGCCGCACACCCGGCGCAGCAGGCCGGCCTGGGCGAGGTGTTCTGAGTGGCGCTGCTGGACGACCTGCGGTCGCACGATATCGACGTGCGCGCCGGCACCCCCGGCGACGCCGTCGACGGCCGGGTCCCGCGTCTCGTCGCCCGACCGGGCTCCACCGAGCAGGTCTCGGCGACGATGCGCGCCGCGCACGCTGTGGGGGCGGTCACGATGGTGCGCGGCAACGGCAGCAAACTGCGCTGGGGCGCGCCGGCGACCGAGGCCGACCTGCTCGTGGACGTCCGCGGCATGCGCACGCTCCTGGAGCACCAGCCGGGTGATCTCATCGTGCGTGCCGAGGCCGGTATGCCGCTGGCCGATCTGCAGGAGCAGTTGCGGGCCAGTGGTCAGCGTCTCGGGGTCGACGAACCGGTCGCGGGGACGACGCTCGGCGGCCTAATCGCGAGCAATGCCAGCGGTCCTCGCCGGTTGCACACCGGCACCGTGCGTGACCTGCTGATCGGCGTGACCGTCGTGCTGGCCGACGGCACGGTCGCGCACTCCGGTGGCAAGGTCGTCAAGAACGTCGCCGGTTACGACCTCTGCAAGCTGATGACCGGCTCGTTCGGCACGCTCGCGGTGGTGACCGAGGCGACCTTCCGGTTGCACCCGGCGCCGGACGCTTCGGGCTGGGCCACGGTGCGGGTCGACCGCGACGGCCTGGAGCCGCTCCTCGAGCGGCTCTGCCGCACCCAGCTCGCCCCTGCCGCACTCGAGATCGACGCTCCCCCAGGCGATTCCGTCACCGTAGCGCTGCTCGTCGAGGGCACCACCGCCGGAGTGCCGGGGCGGCTCGCAGCCGCCCGCGCCGAGATCGGCGACGACGCGGAGCTGGTCGACGACCTCGACTGGCCGTGGCTTTACCCCTTCGGCACCGACGGCGACCACACCGGACTGAAGATCACCTGCACCCTGGGTGGGGTGGCCACCCTCACCGCCGGCGCGACCGATCTCGGTCTGCACGTGCGCGGTTCGGCCGGCACCGGGGTGCTCTACGCGGCGCTGCCGCCCGGCGCCGATGCGGTCGAGGTCGCCGCCGCCCTCGACACCCTGCGGCCGCTCGCCGCCGACCACGGTGGCGCGGTCGTGGTGCTCGACGCGCCCCGTGCCGTGCGCGACGCGGTCGACGTGTGGGGCCCGGTGCCGGCGACGCCGATCATGCGGCGGCTCAAGGACCAGTTCGACCCCGCCGCGCTGCTCGCGCCCGGCCGATTCGTGGGAGGCATCTGATGACCGAGGTCACGCGGGCCGGTGCGTTCGACGCGCACAAGCCGCCGTCACCCGAGCTGATCTCGGACTGCGTGCACTGCGGCTTCTGCCTCACGACCTGCCCGACCTACGTGCTCTGGGGCGAGGAGATGGACTCCCCGCGCGGCCGCATCCACCTCATGCAGGCGGGCAACGAGGGCACCCCGATGACCGACGAGATGGCCGGTCACTTCGACGCCTGCCTGGGCTGCATGGCGTGCGTCACCGCCTGTCCCAGCGGCGTGCAATATGACCGGCTGCTCGAACAGACCCGCGCGCAGGTCGAACGCAACCATCCACGCAGCAGAGCCGAAAAGGCGCTGCGCGAAACGATTTTCAAGCTCTTCCCCTACCCGGACCGACTGCGCAGGCTCCGCGGACCATTGCGTATGACGCAGCGCCTCGGCCTCGACCGGCGACTGTGCTCCACCGGGCTGCTCGAGCGCTTCCTGCCCGGCCTCGCCGCGATGGAACGCCTCACCCCAGCCCTCGGACCCGCGCAGACGCTCCCGGCGGAGGTGCCTGCGGCCGGGCCCGAGCGCGAGGTCGTCGCCCTGCTGAAGGGCTGCGTGCAGGACGTCTTCTTCTCCGACGTGAACGCGGCGACCGCCCGCGTGCTCGCCGCCGAGGGGTGCCGCGTCGTCATACCGCAGGACCAGGGGTGTTGCGGTGCGCTGTCGAGTCACTCGGGCCGCGAGCCGGAGGCGCAGCGTTTCGCCCGCTCCACGATGGCCTCCTTCGCCGACGCCGGGGAGCCCGGGGACGCTGGCGAGGCTGGGAAGGCGACGACGGTCGTCACCAACGCGGCCGGCTGCGGCAGCGCGATGAAGGACTACGCCTACCTCTTCGAGGGCGAATCCGACGCAGCGGCAAGCCGATCCGCGGAGTCGTTCGGTGCCCGGGTGCAGGACCTGAGCGAGGTGCTGACCCGGCTCGGCACGGTCGCCGAGCGGCATCCGCTGCCGATCACCGTCGCCTACCACGACGCCTGCCACCTGGGTCACGCCCAGGGCGTGCGCGATCAGCCGCGCGAGCTGCTGCGCGAGATCCCCGGGCTGCGTCTGGTGGAGATCCCCGACGCGGCCATCTGCTGCGGCTCGGCGGGGATCTACAACATCCTCAACCCGGAGCCGGCGGCGCAGCTCGGCGAGAAGAAGGCCCGCGACATCCTCAGCACCGGCGCCGACCTGATCGTCACCGCCAATCCCGGTTGCCTGATGCAGATCGCCACCGCGCTGGACCGGCTCGGCAGGCCGGTGCCGATGGCGCACACCGCGATCGTGCTCGATGCCTCGATCCGCGGGCTGCCGGTCGACGCGCTGCTCGGTGCACGATGACCGAGCAGGCGCAGTCACGCCGGCCCGGCGTGCAGGCCATCGACCGGGCGCTCGACCTGGTCGAGGCGCTCGGTCAGGGGCGGCCGCGCGGGGTCAGCGAGCTCGCCGTGGAGACGGGGCTGCCGGTCGGCACCGTGCACCGGATCCTCGCCACCCTCACCGAGCGCGGCTACGTCGTCCAGGACGACGAGCGCAAGTATGTCGTCGGGCCCTCGGCGCTGCGCCTGGCCGACCTCAGCCGCCAGAGTGTCGCCGCGATCGGATTGCCCTTCGCCCGACGACTCACGGCGATCTTCGGCGAGTCGGCGAATGTCGCTGTGCAGCATGGCAATTCGATGGTGTATGTCGCGCAGTCGCCCTCCCCGCACTCGCTACGGATCTTCGCCGAGGTGGGCCGCATGGTGCCGATGCACAGCACCGCCGTCGGCAAGGCGACGCTTGCCGCGCTCGGGCCGAACGAGGCCTCCGCGCTCATCGACCGGCTCGATCTGCGCGCCGCGACCCGGCATACGATCACCGACCGCGTCGACCTGAGCGCCGAGCTCAGCGCGGTGCGCGCCAAGGGCTACGCGATCGACGAGGAGGAGCAGGAGATCGGGGTGCGCTGCGTCGCCGCCGTCGCACCGGGACCGCAGTGGCCCTACGCTGCCTTGTCGGTGTCCGGCCCGACCGAACGCTTCGACCGGGCGACCGCCGAACGCGCGGGACCCGAGATCGCGGCCGTGGCAAGGGAATTCGGAAAGGCACTCGATGGCTCCGCCTGACCCGGCATACCCCGGTGACTTTCGGGGCGTGCCGCCGCTGGACTACGCCCCGAAGCCGGACGGCCGGCCCGACCCGGGCGAGATCGTCTGGGGCTGGGTGCCCTACGAGGAAGACTTCACCCGCGGCAAGGACCGACCGGTGCTGCTCGTCGGTCGCGATGCGCAGTGGCTGCTCGGGCTGATGCTCACCAGCAAGGACCACGACCGCGACGAGGAGCAGGAGCGCCGCGCGGGCCGCCTCTGGTGCGACATCGGCACCGGCGACTGGGACCCGCACCGCCGGGCCAGCGAGGTGCGGGTCAACCGGGTGATCCGGCTGGCCGAAGAAGCGATCCGGCGCGAGGGCGCGGTGCTGCCGCGCGACCGGTTCGAGATCGTGGCGACCGCCGTGCGGGCGGCGTTCGGGAGCCGCTGAGCAAGATTTCTGCCGGAGAAAGTACCCGATACTCATTGTTTCCGGTACCGTAAGTACGCGTAACTCTGAGTGATCCGGGTCAGGCGCTGCGCGCGAGAGCCACGCACGGGCACCGGAACCGATCGAAAGGCAGACATGAGCAACCTGCACGGAAAGCCGACCCTGGCCGATCGCGGCCAGTCCTTCGGGATGCGGCTGATCACCAGGGCCGGCGGCCTGGAGGCCATGAAGAACCCCGCACTGCGGGCCAAGATCGAGAAGGTGCTCTACCGCGGCGCCCGGCAGGGCTTCAAGGCCCAGACGGTCGCCGGCCGCGCCTTCGCCAAGAAGTCGGGCTCCGGTGAGCCGACCCGGTCCAAGCCGGCCAAGCAGCGCATCGAGTTCGACCTCTCCCCCAACGACGACCAGGACATGATCCGCGAGGCCGCTCGCGAGCTCGCCGACGAGGTGCTGCGCCCGGCCGCCGCACAGGCCGACACCGACCGCACGGTGCCGGACAAGGTCCGCGACCAGGCCGCGCAGATGGGCATGACGCTGCTCGGCGTGCCGACCGACCTCGGCGGCGTTGCCGAGGAGGCATCAGCGGTGACCGGCGTGCTCGTCGTCGAGGAGCTGGCCCGTGGCGACATGGGTCTCGCGGTCGCGGTGATGTCATCTGCCGCCGTCGCGAACGCCCTTGTCAACTATGGCGATTCGGACCAGCAGGCGACCTACCTGCCGCCGTTCACCGACGAGAAGGAGCCGGCCACCGGCGCCCTCGCCATCATGGAGCCGCAGCCGCTCTTCGACCCGGCCAAGCCGCAGACCACCGGCACCGTCGAGGGTGACCAGCTGGTGCTCAACGGCCACAAGGCGCTGGTGCCCGGTGCCGACTCGGCCGACCTCTTCATCGTCTCGGCCCTGGTCGACGGCGAGCCGCGCCTGGTCATCGTGCCCCCGGGCACCGAGGGCCTGACCACCACCGACGACCCGGCCATGGGCATCCGCGCCGCGCACACCGGCGCGCTGCACCTGGCGGACGTGCGGGTGCCGAAGGCCAACCTGCTCGGCACCACCGCGGACCACGCCGACGCGGTCGCCCGCGGCCGGCTCGCCTGGGCCGCCGCCGCGGTCGGCACCTCGCAGGCGATCCTCGACCAGCTGAAGACCTACACCAAGGAGCGCAAGGCGTTCGGCGAGCCGATCGCCTACCGCCAGGCGGTCGCCTTCACCGTTGCCAACATTGCGATCGAGCTGGAGGGCCTGCGCCTCGTCGTATGGCGCGCCGCTGCCCGTCTCGACCGCGACGTCGACGCGTCGGAGCAGATCGCGCACGCCCGGGCGCTCACCGCCAAGCACTGCGCCCAGATCGGCTCCGACGGCGTGCAGCTGCTCGGCGGCCACGGCTTCGTGAAGGAGTTCGACAACGAGCGCTGGTATCGCGACCTGCGCGGTGCGGGCCTGCTCGAGGGCGTCCTTCTTGTATGACGGGGCGACCATCGTCCGAGCAGCTCCCGTCATACCTCCCGAAAACTCTTTTGTGACAAAGGATTTGAAGCAATGATCGATCTTGAGGTTCCGAAAAAGTTCGTGCCGCTGGTCAAGCAGGCGGCTGGCCTCGCCGACGAGGTGTTCCGCCCGATCAGCCGCAAGTACGACCTGGCCGAGCACGAGTATCCGCGCGAGCTGGACCTGATGTCGGCGCTCATCGACGGGCTGTCCGACTCCGGCGCATCGCAGGGCGCCGGAGCGCGCACCACCAGCGGTGGCGGCGCCAAGGAGGAGCCGGCCGGCGTCGGCGCGGGCACCAAGGCCAAGTCCGGCAAGGGCAACAAGAACGGCTCCAACCTGTCGTCGGTGCTGTCGATCATGGAGACCTGCCGCGGCGATGTCGGGCTGACCCTGTCGATCCCCCGCCAGGGCCTCGGCAACGCCGCGATCGCGGCGGTCGCCAACGACGAGCAGAAGGAGCGCTACGGCACCAAGTGGGCCGCGATGGCGATCACCGAGCCGGACACCGGCTCGGACTCCGGCGCGATCCGCACCACCGCGACCAAGGACGGCGACGAATACGTCCTCAACGGCGAGAAGATCTTCGTCACCAGCGGCGAGCGCGCCGAGCTCGTGGTCGTGTGGGCGACGCTCGACCGGTCGCTCGGCAAGCAGGCGATCAAGTCGTTCGTGGTGAGCCGCGACAACCCGGGGCTGAAGCTGGTGCGGCTGGAGCACAAGCTCGGCATCCGCGCGTCGGACACCGCAGCGTTCACGCTCGACAACTGCCGGGTGCCCGCACAGGACCTGCTCGGTGACCCGGAGATCCGCATCGAGGGCGGCTTCGGCGGCGCGATGCAGACCTTCGACAACACCCGCCCGCTCGTGGCCGCGATGGCCGTCGGCCTGGCGCGCGCGTCGCTCGACCTGGCGACCGAGCTGCTCGGGAAGGCCGGGGTGAAGCCCGACCCGACAGCGCCGCTGCACTCCCAGTCGCACGCCGCCGCCCGCCTGCTGCAGATGGAGGCCGACTACGAGTCGGCCTACCTGCTCACGCTCCGCGCCGCGTGGATGGCCGACAACGGCAAGCCCAACTCGATGCAGGCGTCGATGGCCAAGGCCAAGGCCGGCCGCACCTGCGTCGACATCGCGCTGCAGTGCGTGGAGCTGTGCGGTGCGAGCGGGTATGCCGAGACCGAGCTGCTCGAGAAGTGGGCACGCGACTCCAAGATCCTCGACATCTTCGAGGGCACCCAGCAGATCCAGCTGCTCGTCGTCGCACGGCGCCAGCTCGAGCTCAGCTCCAGTGAGCTGAAGTAGCTGGCCGAGTAGGCCGAGCCGCACTCACGCTGGCCGAGTAGGCCGAGCCGCACTCACGCTGGTCGAGTAGGCCGAGCCGCACTCACGCTGGTCGAGTAGGCCGAGCCGCACTCACGCTGGCCGAGTAGGCCGAGCCGCTAGACAAGCCACCCCATGCTGGTCGAGTAGGCCGAGCCACCCCATGCTGGTCGAGTAGGCCGAGCCGCTAGACAAGCCACCCCATGCTGGTCGAGTAGGCCGAGCCGCTAGGCGAGGCCGTATCGAGACCAGCATGCGAAAGGCCCGCTCCCCCAAAGGGATCGGGCCTTTTGTCTTACCGGCGTTGTATGCCGGCGGGCCGGCTCAGTGCAGGTGCGTCAGCGCGTGACGTCCTGCGAGCGCTGCATCGCGATGAGCAGGTCCTCGCGTGCCGAGGGAGTCGAGGCGCTGTCGATCGCGCGCATCAGGGCGCGACGGCTGCGGGCGGACTCACGGCGGGAGCGGATGGCGTGGGCGAGCGAGGTCATGCTGGGGTCTCTCCTTTGAGACGTTCGGTGTCGAGAACTTCGATATCGAAAACCCTATCCCGGCGTCCGGTATTCCCGCCACTCCAGCGATGGTGAGATCGCGCACACCCGCGCGGGCGTACGTCACGCGCGCGCCGCGGCATACCGACTAGGGCGTGAGGGCCGCCCGCACCAGCTTCACCAGCTGCTCGTCGTCGAGGCCGAGCGGCCGCACCCGGTCGGCGAAGGCGGCGGCCGCCTCCGCCGCGAGCGCCACCGGCCCGCCCGTCGCGGCGACGCGGGTGCCGGACCGACCGGCGGTCTCGATCAGGCCCGCCTGCTCCAGCTGGGTGTAGGCCTTGGCGACGGTGCCCGGCGCGACGTGCAGCTCGGCGGCGAGGGCCCGCACCGACGGCAGCCGGGTCCCCGCGGCGAGCTCCCCGGAGTCGATCCCCGCCGACACCTGGTCGCAAATCTGCTGGTACGGCGGGGTGTCCACCGCGTCGTCGATGCGGAACATGCGCCCATCGTCCCACCCGCGACGCGCGCGAAAGATTTTTCCCGATGTGTCGGCATTACGGAGCAATTTTTCTCTAGGGTCGGTCGATAAGCCGCGTACGTCAGGCGGCAGGACCACGGGAGGAACACCATGCGCACCAGCACAGCCGCACTTGTCGCGTCCGTCACGGCTCTCAGCTTCGCCCTCGCCGGTTGCGGCGACAGCGGCGGTTCGGGCAGCACCGGCGGCGCGGGCGGCGCAGGCGGCTCCGGCTCGGGAGCCGCGGCCGGCGGCAGCAAGTCGCTCACCTTCTGGGTGATGAAGGGCACCAACCCCGACGCCTCGAAGTTCTACGCCGCCGCGAAGGCGGAGTTCAAGAAGCAGACCGGCGCCACGCTCAACATCCAGGAGGTCGAGTGGGCCGACGCGCACGACCGCCTGGTCCGCTCCTTCGCGGCCGGCAACGGCCCGGACGTGTCCGAGATCGGCACCACCTGGACCCCGGAGTTCGCCGCGGTCGGCGGCCTCGCCGACGTCACCCAGCAGGTCGGCTCCTCCGGCACCGGCAAGGACGAGCTGCAGGCGTTGAAGGACTCCGCGACCTACGACGGCAAGCAGTACGGCGTGGGCTGGTATGCCGGGGTCCGCGGCATCGTCTACCGCAAGGACGTCTTCAGCAAGGCCGGCATCACTCCCCCGACCAACTGGGCGCAGCTGCAGCAGGCGGTCAAGACGCTGAAGGCCAAGGAGCCGAGCATGACGCCGTTCCCGATCGCGGGCGGATCGTCATACGCCTCAGCGCCTTTCATCTGGGGCGACGGCGGTGACTTCGCCACCAAGGACGGCGGCAAGTGGAAGGGCGCGCTCGACAGCACGAAGGCACGCGACGGCCTCAACTTCTACACCGGGCTCGCGCTCAAGGACGGCTCGTCGACCACCGCCGCCTCGACCTGGAAGGAGACCGACCTGCTCGACTCCTTCGCCAAGGGCAAGTCGGCGATGGTCATCCAGGGCAACTGGACGCCGAAGACGGTCGAGGAGCAGAACCCCGAGCTCAAGGGCAAGATCGGGGCCTTCGCCATACCCGGCAAGGACGGCGGCCTCGCGCCGGCGTTCGTCGGCGGGTCCAACCTGGCGATCATGGCCAAGAGCAAGAACCCCGACCTGGCCTGGAAGTTCGTCCAGCTGATGACGAGCGGCACGCTCGCCAAGCAGTGGGCCGACGCGAGCGGGTTCTTCCCGACCACCACCAGCCTGCTCAAGACGTATGCCGGCAGCTCCGATCCGCTGGTCGCGCCCTTCGCCAAGGCGATGCTCGAGGCCGGCCGCAACGTGCCCAACGCGCCGCAGTGGGGCACGGTCGAGGGCAACAAGACGATCAGCCAGATGCTGCAGTCGATCCTCACCGGCACCTCGGTCGATGCCGCGACGACCAAGGCGTCGCAGTCGATCACCGCGACCCTCAACAGCACGAGCTGATCGGTGCGCGAATCCAAGACGCGGCCGTGGCTGCTGCTCGCCGGGCCGCTGCTGGTCATCGCCGGACTGCTGCTCTACCCGATCGTCCGGGTGACGACGCTGTCCTTCCAGCGCTACAACCTGCGCGAGGTGATCAGCGGCAGCCCGGTGTTCATCGGGTGGGACAACTACCGGCAGATCTTCACCGGTGCGCCGGGTCTGCCCGCGTCCTACCTGTGGCGCACGATCCTGCCCAACACCGTCGTATTCGCAGCATTGGCAGTGGTGCTCACCGTCGTGCTCGGCACTCTGGTCGCCCTGCTGCTCCAGTCGGTGGGCCCGAAAACGCGGGCGGTGGTGATCGGTGCGGCGCTGATCGCGTGGGCCTTGCCGGCGGTGACCGGCACCTACGTGTGGGTGTGGATCTTCGACCCGGACAACGGGGTTGCGCTGCACTTCCTGCAGAGCATCGGCCTGGTCGGCAGCGAAGGTCACAACTGGTTCACCGACCGCTACTCGTTCTACGCGATCGCACTGCTCAACGTGGTGCACCACAGCTACCCGTTCGTGGCGATCACCATCTTCGCCGGGCTGCTGACCGTGCCGACGGAGTTGCACGAGGCCGCCAAGATCGACGGCGCGAGCGCGTGGCGGCGCTTCTGGTCGATCACCGTGCCGCTCATGCGGCCGGCCTTCGCGGTGGTGACGATCCTCTCGACGATCTGGGACTTCAAGGTGTTCGCGCAGATCTACCTGATGCCCGGCGGCGACGGCAGCAACCCCGAGGTGTTCAACCTCGGGGTGTGGTCCTACGTGTCGTCGATCAACCAGACCAAATACGGCCTCGGCTCGGCGATCGCGGTGCTGCTGACCGTGGTGCTGCTGCTGATCACGCTGGTCTACCTGCGCCTGCTCTTCCGTGAGGAGGACACCGCATGAAAACCCGCACCTGGACCGGCATCGGCAAGACCGTCGCCGTCGTCGCGCTGCTGCTCTTCACGCTCTTCCCGGTCTACTTCATGCTGAGCACGGCACTCAACGGCCAGAACGGTTCCGGCACGGACAGTCTCGTGCCGGCCGACGTGACCCTGGACAACTTCCGGCGGGCCTTCACCGAGAACCACTTCGGGCGGTACATGCTCAACTCGGCGATCGTGACGGTGGCAACGGCCGTGGTGTCCGGCGCGCTCGCGATGCTGGGCGCGGTCGCCATCGCGCGCTTCCGCTTCCGCTTCCGGTCCACCATGCTGGTGCTCATCCTGATCGTGCAGATGCTGCCCGCCGAAGCCCTGGTGATCCCGCTCTTCCTGCAGATGAAGGACTGGCGGATGCTCAACTCGCTGCTCGGCCTGATCCTGGTCTACATCGCCTTCTCGCTGCCGTTCGCGATCTGGAACCTGCAGGGCTTCGTCGCCGCCGTGCCCCGCGAACTGGAGGAGGCGGCCTATCTCGACGGATGCGGCTGGTGGCGGATGTTCCGGTCCGTGCTGCTGCCGTTGGTCGTGCCGGGATTGGTTGCCACGTCTGCGTTTTCGTTTGTGATGGCCTGGGAGGAGTTCACCTTCGCGCTGACCTTCCTGAGCAAGGACGACCGGCTCACCGTCGGTGTCGGTCTGCAACGATTCTTCGGTGCGCACGTCAACGACTGGGGCGGGCTGATGGCCGCCTCGACCATGGTGACGATCCCGGTCGTCGTCGTCTTCGTGCTGGCGCAGCGCCGGCTCGGTGCCGGCCTGGTGTCCGGAGCGGTGAAGTGATCGACCCGGCGGTCGACCGTCTGGTGCACCGGGTGCTGAAGCCCGGCTTCGCCGGCCGGTCGGCTCCCCCGGCCTGGCTGTCGCGTGCGGTGGAGACGGGCCTCGGCGGGGTCGTCTACTTCAGCCACAACATCGGCGACGTGGAGCAGACCGCGGCACTCTCGGCGCAGCTGCACGCTGCCGGCGAGGTGCTGATCGCCACCGACGAGGAGGGCGGCATCGTCAGCCGGCTCGGCGCACGGGGCGGCTCACCGCACGTCGGTGCGGCGGCGCTCGGCCGGGCCGACGACCCCGGTCTCACCCGGCGCGTGGCCGCCGCCATCGGTCACGACCTCGCCGCGTCCGGCATCGACATCGACCTCGCGCCGGTGGTCGACGTCAACAGCAACCCGGCCAACCCGGTCATCGGCGTGCGGTCGTTCGGCGCCACCGCCGAGCTCGTGTCCCGGCACGGCGTGGCGTATGTCGAGGGTCTGCAACACACCGGAATCGCAGCAACGGCAAAGCATTTCCCCGGGCACGGCGACACCGCCGTCGACTCGCACGTCGGGCTCCCGCACGTCGACGCACCGATGGAGGTGCTGCGCGAGCGGGAACTCGCGCCCTTCGCGGCCGTGGTGCGGGCCGGGGTGCAGGCGGTCATGACCGCCCACGTGATCATCGGCGCGGTCGACCCGGACCGGCCGGCCACGATCAGCCCGGCGGCGCTGCGGATGCTGCGGGACGAGCTCGGCTTCGACGGCGTCATCATGAGCGACGCGCTCGACATGAGCGCGATCCGCGACACCATCGGCCTCGGTGAGGGCTGCGTGCAGGCATTGCTTGCCGGCGCCGATCTGCTCGGACTCGGCAACCCGGTGCTCGGCGCCGACCACCCGGGCAGCGACGAGCGCGTCTTCGCCGAAGCGCGCGGGGCGCTGGTGGACGCCGCCATGCAGGGACGGCTGCCGGTCGGCCGGCTGGAGGAGGCGGCGGACCGGGTGGACCGGCTGTGGCAGTGGTGCGGCTCGCACGGGCCGGGCCGTCCGGGCGGGCAGGGCGACGCCAGGGCCGACGCCAACGCGGATGCCGAGGCCGACCGGATCGCCGCGGCACGATCGCTGGCCGTGCGCGGAGCGATGGCGCTCCCGGGCCGGCCGCTGCAGATCGTCGACCTGCGCCGGCAGCGCAATGTCGCAAGCGGCGCGCTGACCGCCTCGGTCGTGACCGCTCTGGTGCACGCCCGTCCGGGCTCGGTCGTCACCAGCGCGTTCACGTCGGGTGGGGGCGGAGAGGGGCAGGCGGGCGACGACCGGCTTCTCGCCCACGCGGACCTGCCCGTCGCCGACGTGCTCGTGGTCGGCGCTCCGGCGCGCGACGCGACCGAGCGCGACCAGCTGCGCGCGGCGTTGCAGCGCAACCCCGCGGCGTTGGTCGTGGCCCTCGGTTACGTCACCGACGACGAAGAGCTGGAGGGCGCGACCCACGTCATACGGACGTTTGGGGACAGTGTGCCGACGGGACAGGCGGTGGCGCAGCTCGTCAGCGGCGACTGAGAGCGGGCCAGTCAGGCAGACTGGCGCAGCCTGATGTCGGCACACGCCTCGCAGGTGTCCTCGGGAATGACGCCGAGGCGCATCAAGTGGCCGAAAACGTAACAACCAGCGCAGAATCCGACGATCGACTCCAGGCCGGCAAACACCGCGAGCACCACGAGTATGACGGTGGCGGCGGTCTGCTGCCCGGCGAACGCCAGCACGAGCCCGGCCAGCGAGAAGACGACCCCGACGCCCTGCGCGAAGCGCTTCGGCGGACCCGGGACGAGCTTGGGCGCACCCAGCCGGGGCGCGACGACGCGCGTCGCCAGCCGGCCGAGCGGGCTGAACCGCGGGCCGGCGAGGACGCGCGCGACGAAGCCGTAGGCCAGGGGCACGGTCAGCCACCACCATCCGGTGACGACGGTGATCAGGCTGAGCGCCAGCACCCCGGCCGCGACGCTGCGCGCCGCCTTCTCGTTGACCGGGTTGGGGAAGTCGAGGAGTCGTGCCACCCGACGATCGTAACGCCGTATTACTTCTCACATAAGTTGCTGATGGCATCAGTCGGAGTTGCGAAACGTCGCAATGCCCGGTGATGTCACATAGTGTCATCACTGGTGTTACGGTGGAGTCATGGCTCGATGGCAACCCGGCGCGCGTGAGCGCCTCTCGCAGGCTGCGATGGAGCTGTTCGTCGAGCAGAGCTACGACCGGACCTCGGTCGCCGAGATCACCGACCGTGCGGGGCTGACCCGGCGCACCTTCTTCCGCTACTTCGGCGACAAGCGGGAGGTGATCTTCGCCGAGCGGGCCCTGCTCGGCGAGCGGATGAGCGCGGCGATCCAGGCGGCCCCCGAGGGCACGCCCGTCTGGGAGACGGTGGCCCTGGCGGTGGAGAGCGTCGGCGAGATCTTCCCCGCGGAGCGGCGCGACTTCGTCCGCACCCGGCAGGCGGCGGTGGCGTCGGCTCCCGAGCTGCTCGAGCGCGAGCTCCTCAAGCGGCAGGCGCTCACCGACACCCTCGCCGCGGCCCTGGAGGCACGCGGGGTGGTGCCCGAGGCCGCGACGGTCGCCGCAGGTCTCGCGGTGCTCTGCCTGCGGCAGTCCATCGGCGAATGGGCCACCGGCACGCGCGACTTCGCCGTCGTCGCCCGGCATCAGCACCGCGCCCTCCGCGAGGTGCTGGCGGCCGGCCTGACCCAACCCTTGACCGCGCCTGCCGAAACCCCTGACAGCACTTCCCCCGAAAGCTAGGAGCAACCATGCGCATTTTCGTCACCGGAGCGTCCGGCTGGGTCGGCTCGGCGCTCGTGCCCGAGCTGCAGGCGGCCGGTCACTCGGTCGTCGGCCTCGCCCGATCCGGCTCCGCCGCAAGCTCGTTGGCCGACCGTGACGTCGAGGTCGTCCGCGCGGACATGACCGACCTGGCCGCGATGAGCGCTGCCGCACGGGACGCCGACGCGGTCATCCACCTCGCCTTCAACCACGACTTCTCCCACATGCAGGAGTCGGTCGCCGAGGACGCCGCGCTCATCGCAGCGTTCGGTGACGCTCTCGAGGGCACGGGCAAGGCGCTCACCATCGCGTCGGGGACCCCCGCCATACCGGGGCAGGTCGCGACCGAGCACGATCGCGCCGCGGCCGGCACGCCCGCCTCCGGCCGGGACGACAACGGCTATGCCGTGCTCGCGCTCGCCGACCGCGGGGTCCGGTCGTCGGTGGTGCGACTGCCGCGCTCGGTGCACGGCGCCGGCGAGCAGCACGGGTTCATCTCCCGCCTGAGCGAATTGGCCCGCACTTCAAGCGTTTCCGGCTATGTCGCCGACGGCACACAGCGCTGGCCCGCCGTGCACGTGCTCGACGCGGCGGTCCTCTTCCGCCTCGCGATCGAGCAGGCGGAGCCGGGCACGATGCTGCACGCGGTCGGCGACGAGGGCGTGCCGACGCGGCAGATCGCCGCGCTCCTCGGAGCTCAGTTGGGGGTGCCGACCGCCGAGCGGCCTGCCCCGGACTTCGGCTTCCTCGGCGGCCTGCTGTCGATCGACCAACCCGCTTCGGCGAGCTGGACGCGAGAGGCGCTCGGCTGGGAGCCGACCCACCCGAGCCTGGTCGAGGACATCGAGGCGGGCCACTACACCACCTGAGGCACCCGACCTGCCGTCCGCGGTGCCGTCGCCTCTTGCCGTGGCCTCTTGCCAGCGGCTCGCCGCCCGTAGCAGGGTGAAACATGGTCCGCTACAACGCCGAACGCCCCGCCGACCTCGAGGTCTGCCCGATCTTCGCCCGTCCGGAGTTGATGCGGACCGTGCCGCGCTATCGCCTGCCGGACGACGCGAGCCTGCCGGACACCGCCTACCAGCTGGTGCACGACGAGGCACAGCTCGACGGCAACGCGCGGCAGAACCTCGCGACGTTCGTGACCACGTGGATGGACGAGCGGGCCTATGACCTCTACCGCGAGACCGCAGATCGCAACCTGATCGACAAGGACGAATATCCGATGGCGGCGGAGCTCGAGCACCGTTGCTGGCGGATGCTCGCCGACCTGTGGCATGCCCCCAATCCTGAGCATTCGCTGGGCACTTCGACGGTCGGCTCCTCGGAAGCGGCGATGCTGGGTGCCCTGGCTCTGAAGAAGCGCTGGCAGGCTGCCCGGCGCGCCGCGGGCAAGCCCACCGACTCCCCCAACCTGGTGATGAGCTCGGCGGTGCAGGTGTGCTGGGAGAAGTTCTGCAACTACTTCGACGTCGAGGCCCGGATGGTGCCGATCGACGACGAGCGCCCGACGCTGACCGGTGCGCAGCTGCCGTCATACGTCGACGAGAACACCATCGGGGTGGTGGGCATCCTCGGCGTGACCTACACCGGCGCCTACGAGCCGATCGCCGAACTCGCTTCTGCCCTGGACAAACTCGAGCAGGACACCGGGCTCGACGTGCGTCTGCACGTCGACGCTGCGTCTGGCGGGATGATCGCGCCCTTCGTCGACCCCTCGCTCGAGTGGGACTTCCGGCTGGACCGGGTGCAGTCGATCAACACCTCCGGGCACAAGTACGGCCTGGTCACGCCGGGCGTCGGGTGGGTGGTCTGGCGGTCCGCCGACGCGGTGCCGGAGGAGATGATCTTCCACGTCGCCTACCTCGGCGGGGACACCCCGTCGCTGACCCTCAACTTCTCCCGTCCCGCGTCGCAGGTCACCGTGCAGTACTACCAATTCCTGCGGTTGGGCCGCACCGGCTATCGCCAGGTGCAGCAGGCAAGCCTCGACGTTGCTCGGTGGATCGCCGAACAGGTAGCAGCCATGCCGGAATTCGAGCTGCTCACCGACCGGATGTCGATGCCGGTGGTGACCTGGCGGCTGGCCAAGGACGTGACCGGCTGGGACGCGTTCGACGTGTCCAACCAGCTGCGCACGAACGGCTGGCAGGTGCCCGCCTATCCCCTGCCGGACAATCTGTCCGATCGCACGGTGCAGCGCATGGTGATCCGCAACGGGCTCAGCCGCGACCTGGCCGACGACCTCGTCGCCGACCTGCGGCGCGCCGTCGCCTACCTGCACAAGCACGGCGGCGACGGGGAGCAGGTGCACGGCTTCGACCACGTCGGCCGGGTTGACCTGCCCGATCCGGCCCGCTGACGGATCACCCGGGCCGCTGACGGATCACCCAGACCGGCTCAACCCACCCGATCGGCGGTGAAGCTGCGCCGGTAGTTGCTAGGCGAAATCCCGACGCAGGAACGGAATTGGGCGCGGAAGGCGGCTGCGGTGCCGAAGCCGCACGCCGCGGCGACCTGGTCGATCGACAGGACGGTCTCCTCCAGCAGCCGCCGGGAGTGCGTGATGCGGGCCGCCGTCAGCCACTCACCCGCGGACTGACCGGTTTCGGCCCGGAAGTGCCGGGTGAAGGTGCGCACGCTCATCCGGGCGTGCCGGGCCAGGTCGGCGAGAGCGAGCGGCTCGTGCAGATGTGCCAGCGCCCAGGCACGAGTGTCGCCCGTGCCCTCCCCGGCACCGGTCGGCACCGGCCGGTCGATGAACTGCGCCTGCCCGCCGGGTCGCGCCGGTGCCACCACGCAACCGCGAGCGACGTTGGCTGCCGTCGCCGCACCGTGGTCGCGCCGAATCACGTGCAGCAGCAAGTCGATTCCGGCTGCGTTGCCGGCCGACGTCAGGATGTCGCCGTTGTCGACGAAGAGCACGTCGGGG
Source organism: Flexivirga aerilata (assembly GCF_013002715.1). NCBI lineage: Bacteria > Bacillati > Actinomycetota > Actinomycetes > Micrococcales > Dermacoccaceae > Flexivirga > Flexivirga aerilata. Next base: position 536,187 of record NZ_JABENB010000002.1, on the reverse strand, counting down.
TCGAGCTCGATGTGCGGGAAGATGCGGCGGAACGCTTCGGCGTGCTGCCAGTGCGTGGTCACCCGCAGGCCGTCAAGCATCCCCCGCGCGGCGAGCACGAACGCGCCGGTGCACACGCTGATCCACCGGGCGCCGGCCGGCACCAGGTCGAGCGCCGCGTGCTCGGCGGCGGACAGCGTGCCGTCCTCCAGCACCGAGTGACCGGGCATCCCGCAGATCACGACCGTGTCGGCCTCGGCCAGGGTCTCGACCGGATGAGTGGGCAGCACGGAGTAGCCGGCGGAGGTGGTCACCGGCCCGTCGTCGACGGTGACGTGGGACACGACATACGGCGGGTCGCCCTGCGGCGCCTCCGGCCAGCCGGGCAGCAGCGAGTCCGTGGCGAAGAAGCGCGCCGGCAGGCCGAGCTCGAACGCGACGACGTTGTCCAGCGCCAGGACGACCACGTGATGCGGCATGGCCTGATTCTTGCACATAGTGGCTCTCCGGCCACTCGCGTCGTATGCCGCAGCGCGCCACGCTGAACCGGTGACCAGCGAGACCCGACGCATCCCGCGACTGCACCCGGCCTGGGCGATCGCGGCCGTCACCTTCCTCACCATGATCGGTTCGGCCGGATTCCGCGCTGCACCAGGCGTGTTCATGGATCCGCTACACCAGGAGTTCGGCTGGTCGATGGGTCTGATGGGGTCCGCCGTGTCGCTCAACCTGGTGCTCTTCGGACTCACCGCGCCGTTCTCGGCGGCCCTCATGGAGCGCTTCGGCATCCGCCCGGTGTGCCTGGTCGCCCTCGTCCTGGTCGCGGCGGGCGCCATCCTGCCGGTCTGGATGACCAGCCCGTGGCAACTCATCCTCTGCTGGGGTCTGCTCATCGGGCTCGGCACGGGGTCGATGTCAATGTCACTCGTCGCCACCGTCACCGGTCGCTGGTTCCACGCCAAGCGCGGCCTGGTCTCCGGTGTGCTCACCGCGGCGAACGCCACCGGCCAGCTGATCTTCCTGCCCGTCCTGGCGGCGATCTCGCATGCGGCCGGGTGGCGATGGGCGACCGCGGTGGTCGGGCTGGCCGCCTTCGCGGTGGTGCCGCTCGTGCTGATCTTCATGCGCAACCGGCCCGAGGACATCGGCGCCGTCGCCTACGGCGCTCCCGACGGCTACGTCTCGCCCAGCACCGGTGGCGGAGCCCGGATGGCGCTGCAGACACTGCGCATCGCCAGTCGCAACCGGGCGTTCTGGTTTCTCGCCGGCACGTTCGCGATCTGCGGGGCGACGACCAACGGGCTGGTGAGCACCCACTTCATCCCGGCCGCGATGGATCACGGCATGCACGAGACGACCGCCGCGTCGCTGCTCGCGCTCGTCGGCATCTTCGACATCGTCGGCACCATCGGGTCCGGCTGGCTCACCGACCGGGTCGACCCGCGCGTGCTGCTCGTCGTCTACTACGGGCTACGCGGCGTCGCGCTGAGTCTGCTGCCGTCGCTCTTCTCCTCCTCGATGCACCCGAACATGCTGGCGTTCGTGCTGTTCTACGGCCTCGACTGGGTGGCGACGGTGCCACCGACGATGGCGCTCGCCCGGGAGCACTTCGGCGACCGCGCGCCGGTGGTCTTCGGGTGGATCTTCGCCTGTCACCAGCTGGGTGCCGCAGTCGCGGCGTGGGGCGCCGGCTGGATCCGGGACGACACCGGCACCTACGCGTCGGCGTTCTACCTCGCCGCCGTCCTCTGCCTGGTCGCCGCCGCCGTCTGCCTCACGATCCGGCGCACCTCGACCCCGTCGTCAGCCCAGGTGCCGCCCGCACCGGTCGCGGTGTCGGAGCCGACCTGACAGGATCGGCTGCATGGAAGCCTCGAGCGTCGTCCGCGCCCTCGCCCCGACCGGCACCCTGCGCGCGGCCATCAACCTCGGCAACCCGGTGCTGGCCGGCGGCACCGCGGCCGAACCCACCGGCGTGACGGTCGCACTGGCCGAGGAGCTCGGCCGTGGCCTGGGCGTGCCCGTGGAGCTGCGGACGGTCGACGCGGCGCGCGACGCCTTCGCCGCGCTGACGTCCGGCCAGGTGGACATCGCCTTCCTCGCCGACGAACCGGCGCGTGCCGCCGAGGTGAGCTTCACGGCGCCTTACGTGCTGATCGAGGGGGTGTATGCCGTGCCCGCCGACAGCGACCTGCAGCACGCGAAGGACGTCGACCGTCCCGGCAATCGAGTTGGTGTCAAAGAGGGTTCGGCCTATGACCTCTTCCTGACGCGCACCCTGGAGCAGGCGACCGTGGTGCGTGGCTCGGACGGTGTCGAGGTGCTCGAGTCGGCCCACCTCGAGGTGGCCGCCGGCATCCGCCAGCCGGTGCTCGCGCACGCCGAACGCTACGACCTGCGAGTCCTGGAGCCCGCCTTCATGCAGATCCAGCAGGCGGTCGCCGGGCCGAAGGCGTTGCCGGCGGTCGCTGCGTCATACCTGCGAGCGTTCGTGGAGCACGCCAAGTCGACCGGGCTCGTCGCCGAGGCGCTGCGTCGCGCCGGGCAGGACGCGACCGTCGCCCCGCCGGCCGATTTCGTATGACGGTCGACGTGCGCCTCGACGCGGTCCACGTCGCGGGCCGCCGCGGCCGCCGGAACGATGCAGTCCTCGCCGCGATCCGCAACCTGGTTGCGGCCGGCGCAACCACGTTGCCGATCGCGGCGAGAAGCATCCGACTCCGGCGGTGGCGGTTGCTGTGGGTGCGGCAGCACCGGCCCGACGTCGCCGAGCTGCCTGAGCTGGCTGACGATGCCACCGGCCTCACCGACCAGATCAGGCGCCGGTTGCTCGGTCGGGCTCAGTGGCTGGAGGCCAATCCCGGCGCGTGACAACGCCATTGGGCATCGGGCTGTCCCAGTCGACCTCGCGGTGGGTCCGACCGTCCAGGATCGCGAGGGCGACCCGGATCGCGTCGCCGTGACTGACCAGGATGTGCGTGCCGTCGTCGAGGCCGGTCAGGAACGGCATCAGGCGGCGGTGGACATCGAGCACGGACTCGCCACCGCCCCAACGGATTTCGCTGATATCCAAGCTCTCGGAGCCCTCCGGATGATCCTCGGGGTGGAGCTCGCCATAACCCCGTCCTTCGAGGTCGCCGATCGACTGCTCACGCAGGGCCGCCGACACCTGCGGCGTCAGTCCGAGTGCAGCGCCGATGACGTCGGCCGTCTGCCGGGCGCGCACGAGATCACTGGTCCAGAGCGCCGGCCGGCACTGCGGGCCGAGCGCGGATCGCAGGTGCTCCGCCGCACGGGCGGCCTGCGCACGGCCGAGGTCGGTCAGCGGCGGGTGCGGAGTCTGTCCCTGCAGACGACGGGCGAGATTCCAGGTCGACTGTCCGTGCCGGACCAGGAAGATCGTGCGCATCGTGGCCAGCCTACGTGCCCGTCCACTCCGGAGGCGCCCACCTACACTTGGCCCGTGCCTGGGATCCTCGTTGCCGGAACGACCTCCGACGCCGGCAAGTCCCTCGTCACGACCGGACTGTGCCGCGCGCTGCACCGACGTGGCCTACGGGTTGCGCCGTTCAAGGCCCAGAACATGTCGAACAACTCGATGGTCTGCTCCGATGGGTCGGAGATCGGCCGCGCGCAATATCTCCAGGCACTCGCCGCGGGCGTCGAGCCGGGCAGCCTGCACAACCCGGTGCTGCTCAAGCCGTCCTCCGACCGGCGTTCCTTCGTGGTGCTCCGGGGCCGGCCTGCCGGCGAGCTTCGCGCCGGCGAATATGCCACGGGCCGAACGGCATTGGCGCAGGCGGCATTCGCCGCGTATGACGAGCTGGCAGCCACCCACGACCTAGTGATCTGCGAGGGGGCCGGCTCTCCAGCCGAGGTCAATCTCCGCGGCGGCGACTACGTCAACATGGGTCTCGCGCAGCACGGCCGCCTGCCGGTCGTGCTGGTCGCCGACATCGACCGCGGTGGCGCGCTCGCGGCGCTCTACGGCACCTGGGGGCTGCTGGACGATGCCGACCGTGCGCTGCTCAGCGGCTACCTGGTCAACAAGTTCCGCGGCGACGAGTCCGTGCTCGAGCCGGGCCTGGCGGAGCTGAGCCGGCGATGCGGGCTCCCGTCATACGGTGTGCTGCCGTGGCTGGCCGATGTCTGGATCGACTCGGAGGACGCCCTGTCCAACGGCCGCTACGCACCGGTGACCGCCGAGGAGCCGACGCTCTCGGTGGCGGCCGTGGCGCTGCCCCGCACCTCCAATGCCACCGATCTCGACCCGCTCGAGAGTGAGCCCGGTGTCGATGTGACGGTGACCCGCGACCCGCGGGTGTGCGCCGCCGCGGACCTGCTGGTGCTGCCCGGCTCGCGGGCGACCGTCGCCGACCTGCGCTGGTTGCGCGAGTCCGGCATCGCCGACGTGGTGCGCGACCGTGCCGCAGCGGGGCGGCCGGTGCTGGGCATCTGCGGCGGCTACCAGATGCTGTGCGAAGGCATCGATGACCCGGTCGAGAGCGGAGCCGGTGCCGTGGACGGGCTCGGAATGCTCGGTGGCACAGTGCGATTCACCGCCGACAAGGTGCTGGGGCGTCCCACTGACGTATGGCGTGGGCTCCCGGTCGCGGGTTACACGATCCATCACGGGCGGCCCGACGCGGATGGCTCGTTCCCCGGCGGCGCGACGACCGGCACCGTCACCGGCACCATGTGGCACGGCATCTTCGAGAGCGACGACTTCCGCGCCGAGTGGCTGCGGCAGGTCGCGGAGGCGGCCGGGTCGCCGTGGCGGCCGGCAGCCGACCGGCCGCGCTTCGCCGCCGCCCGTGAAGCGATGATCGACCGCCTCGCGGACGCACTGGAGACCCATGCCGACGTTGACCGCATGATCGAAGTTGCGGGTGAATCACGATGAGTGCCAGGCACGTTCGGCGGGTCGAGGTCATCGGCATCGGCGCCGGGGCACCCGATCACCTGACTGCCGGGGCCGCCGACGCGATCCGGCGGGTCGACACCTTCTTGGTGGCCGACAAGGGCGACGCGAAACGACAGCTGGTCGCCCTACGTGAGGAAGTCGTGCGGCGCAGTGCCGGCGACCATCCCCATCGCTTCGTGACGCTGCCCGACCCGCAGCGCGGGCCCGACGCCGCGCGACCGGCCGAGGCATACGCCGGAGCAGTGCGCGACTGGCACGAGGCACGGACCGCCGCCTACGCCGAGGTGATCGCCGAGCTGCCCGCCGACCACGTCGTCGGCTTCCTCGTGTGGGGCGACCCGGCCTTCTATGACAGCACGATCCGGGTGGTGGACAACCTCGCCGAGCGGATGCCGTTGGACGTGCGCATCACGCCCGGCATCACCGCATTTCAAGCCCTGGCCGCCGCCCACGGGATCGTGCTGCACGGCGTCGGCGAGCCGGTGCACATCACCACCGGGCGGCGGCTCGTCGAGTCCTACTCCCCCGCCCTTGGGACGGTCGTGGTCATGCTCGACGGCCACCTGCGGTGCGCCGAGCTGGTCGAGCGCTTCCCCGACCTGCAGATCCATTGGGGCGCCCAGCTCGGTCTGCCGTCACAAGCCCTCGACGCGGGACGCCTCTGCGACGTCATCGACCGGATCACCAGCACGCGCGCGGAGATCCGCCGGCGCGACGGCTGGGTGATGGACGTCTATGCGTTGAGCGCCCCCGCGACGAGACCCCGCGACTGACGGCTCCCTCGGCGACTGACGCTCCGATCAGGCCGTCAATCGCCGAGGGAGCCGTCAGTGGGCGCGATGGTCTTGGCGGTGCCTGCCCGGATCGCGGCGCCCTGCGCGAGCAACGACGCCGCGAGACACGCTCCGACGCCTTCGCCGGCACGCAGCCGCAGCTGCAACAACGGTTCGAGGCCCAGCTCGGTGAGCACCGCGTCGTGTGCCGCCTCCCGACTGCGTTGTCCGGCAACGAGATAGGCCTGCACTCCCCCTTCGATGCGTATGGCGAGAGCTGCGGCCACCGAGGTCGCGAGTCCGTCCAGCACGACCGGCGCGCCCGCCGAAGCGGCACCGAGCACCACACCGGTCAGCACCGCGATCTCCGGGCCGCCGAGCTCGGCGAGCAACTCGATCGGGTCGGCAACCGCGCCGGCACGGGACAGGGCGTCGGCGATCACCTGCCGCTTGCGGGCGACGATCGCGTCATCGGCACCCGCACCGAGCCCGGCGACCTCGTCCGGTCGCAGCGTCAGCAGTGCGCAGGTCAGTGCACCCGCGATCGTCGTGTTGCCGATGCCGACCTCGCCGAGGGCGACCATGCCTGTCGCGGCAGCGGATGCGCCGATCGTGCGTCCGCGGTTGACAAGCTCGCGCACGGCACTCGCGCTCAGTGCGGGTGCGCCGGCCAGGTCGCCGCGCGGGCCGGCGACCCGGGCGTCGACCGCGCCCGCGACCGGGTCCCCGCTCACCCCGGCGTCCACCGCGACGACCTCGAGGCCGGCGGCACGGGCCGCGACCGCGCCGGCCGAGGTGCCCTCGACGGCAGCGGTCAGCACGTCGCGGGTCACCGACGGCTCGAACGCGCTGACGCCCAAGGCAGCGACCGGGTGGTCGGCTCCGGCGAGCACGAGACTGCCACCGGCGACACGACCATCGAGCAGCGCAGCGACCCGCGACACGGCCCGGTCGAGCACCCCGAGCGCATCCGGCGGGGTGAGCACGTCATCCGCGGAATCCGTTGCCGTTACCAGCTTTTCGGCACCGGGCCCGCGCAGATGCGAGGTGGGCGGTGCGTGCTCGTGCCACCCGTCGCGCATGACGACCTCGTCCAGTGGCAGTCGCCGGGACCACGCGGCGCGTTCCAGTCCGGGGGACGGTGGTCGCTCGTCCGGCCAGCCCAGACACAGCCAGCCGAGCGTCTCGACGCCGTCCGGCAGGCCCAGCAGCTCGGCCAGCTCGACGGGTTCGAAAAGGGTGACCCAGCCCATGCCCAGACCCAGGGTCCGCGCGGTGAGCCACATGTTCTGGATCGCGCAGGCGCACGACCACAGATCGGTGTCGGGGAAGGTCGCCCGGCCCAGCACCCCGCCAGCGGCCGCACGACGGTCGCAGGCGACGACGATGCCGAGCGGTGCTTCGCGGATCCCCTCGAGTTTCAGATCGAGCAACCGCGCGGCCCGGTCCGGGGTGAGGCCTGCTGCCTGCCGGATCCTCGCGCGGTCCGCCATGTGCGCCGCCCTGTCCCGCAGGGCGGGGTCGGTCACGACGATGAAGCGCCACGGCTGGGAGTGTCCGACCGACGGCGCGGAATGCCCTGCCCGGAGGACCTTTTCGACATACGGCTCGGGCACGGCGTCGGGCCGGTAGCGCCGGAGGTCGCGGCGTGCGCCGATCGCGGCGTCCAGTCCCTCGACGACCGCCTCGCTCATCCGCCAGCCCGTCGGGTCCGCGCCCCGCTCCCGCGCCGACGAGCGGTCCCCGACGACCGGCGTCGGGCGCCGGAAGCCGTGCTCAGGCGCCGTCATCTTCGAGGTCACCCTCGACGTCCAGATAGACCCGCTGCATCGCCTCGATGGTCTCCTGCTCCGGCGCTTCCCACAGGCCTCGTTCGACCGCCTCGGTGAGGCGCTCGACGATGCCCTGGAGCGCCCAGGGATTGGCTTGGCGCAGGAAGTCCTGGTTTTCCTTGTCGAGCACGTAGGCACCGGCGATCTGCTCGTACATGTGGTCGGCTACCACGCCGGCGGTGGCATCGAACCCGAAGAGGTAGTCGACGGTGGCCGCCAGCTCGAACGCGCCCTTGTAGCCGTGCTTGCGCATCGCGCCGATCCAGCGTGGGTTGACCACCCGCGACCGGAAGACCCGGTTGGTCTCCTCCTGCAGCGAACGCGTCCGCACCGCACCGGGATTGGTCGAGTCGCCGACATAGGCCCGCGGCTCCCGGCCGCTCAGCTGACGCACGGTCGCGACCATGCCGCCGTGATATTGGAAATAGTCGTCCGCGTCGAGGATGTCGCTCTCGCGGTTGTCGATGTTCTTGGCGGCCACCTCGATGCGGCGATAGCTGCGCTCCATGTCCTCCCGCGCCGGCTTGCCGTCGAGGTCGCGACCATAGGCGTAGCCGCCCCAGGCGGTGTAGACCTCGGCGAGGTCGCTGTCGCCGCGCCAGTCGCCGGACTCCACCACCTGGAGCACCCCGGCCCCGTAGGAGCCCGGCTTCGACCCGAAGATCCGGGTGCGCGCCCGGCGGGGGTCACCGTGCGCGGCCTCGTCGGCCCGGGCGTGGGCGCGCACGAAGTTGTGCTCGTCGGGCTCGTCGAGTCCGGCCACGAGCGCGACGGCATCGTCGAGCAGGGCGATGACATGCGGGAAGGCGTCCCGGAAGAAGCCCGAGATGCGCACGGTGACGTCGATCCGCGGACGGCCGAGCTCGGCCAGCCCGATGGGCTCGAGGCCCACGACCCGGCGGGATGCCTCGTCCCACACGGGGGTCACGCCGAGCAGCGCAAGGATCTCGCCGATGTCGTCACCGGAGGTGCGCATGGCGGACGTGCCCCATGCGGAAATGCCCACCGAGCGCGGGAGTGCGCCGGTCTCCTCGCGGTATCGGTCGAGCAGCGACTCCGCCATCAACTGTCCGGTCTCGTACGCGAGGCGCGACGGGATGGCCTTGGGGTCGACCGAGTAGAAGTTGCGACCGGTCGGCAGCACGTTGATGAGGCCACGCAGCGGGGACCCCGACGGACCCGCGGCGATGTAGCGACCGTCGAGCGCGCGCAGCACGTTGGTCAGCTCGTCCGGGGTGCGCTCCAAGCGTGGCACGATCTGGGTGCAGGCGAATCGCAAGGCAGCAGAAGCATTCTCGTTCGTCTCACCGAGCACGTCGACAACCGCCCGATCCACTGCGTCCACCTGCCAGCCCGCGTCGGCGACGGCCTGCACGAGGTCTCGGGCGGTCTGCTCGGCCCGGTCGACCGCGCCGCGGTCGCCCTCGGACTCGTCGAGTCCGAGCGTCGTGCGCAGGCCCGGCACAGCCGCCGTCGTGCCGTCGAACATCTGCGCCGCGCGCAGCATCGCCAGCACCAGGTTGACCTGGCCCTCGCCGGCGGGCGTCTGCCCGAGGATGTGCAGCCCGTCGCGGATCTGCACGTCCTTGACCTCGCACAGCCAGCCGTCGACGTGCATCACGAACTCGTCGAAGGCATCCGAATCATCAACGTCCACACCGGAAACGCCGAGATCGTGATCCATCTTCGCGGCCTGGATCAGCGTCCAGATCTGCGCGCGCAGCGCCGGGGCCTTCGCCGGGTCCATCGCCGCGACGTTGCCGTATTCGTCGAGGAGCTGCTCGAGCCGGGCGATGTCGCCATAGGACTCGGCGCGGGCCATCGGCGGCACCAGGTGGTCGACGACCGTCGCGTGCGCACGCCGCTTGGCCTGGGTGCCCTCGCCGGGGTCGTTGACCAGGAAGGGGTAGATCAGCGGCATCGTGCCGAGCGCCGCGTCGGTGCCGCAGCTCGGCGACATCGCGAGGTTTTTGCCGGGCAGCCATTCGAGGTTGCCGTGCTTGCCGACGTGGACGACGGCGTGCGCGCCAAACTCCTCCTGCAACCACCGGTAGGTCGCGAGGTAGTGGTGGGTGACCGGCAGGTCCGGGTCGTGATAGATCGCGATCGGGTTTTCACCGAAGCCGCGCGGTGGCTGCACGAGGATCACCACATTGCCGGAAACCATTGCCGCACAGACGATCTCGCCATCGGGATCCGCACCCGGCTGCCCCACCCGCGACGTGTCCAGGTAGAGCGATCCGGGGGCTTCCCCCCAGGCCTCGGTCATCGACTCCTGCAGGTCGCCAGGCAGGGCGTCGAACCAGCGCCGGTAACGCGCGGCGGGGATTCGCACCACGTGCTCGCTCAGCTGCTGCTCGGTGAGCCAGTCGGGGTCCTGTCCGCCCGCCGCGATCAGCGCATGGATCAGCGCGTTGCCGCTCGTGGTGTCCGGCTCCTCCCCCTCGACGGCCGGCAGCGGCTCCAGCCCCGGGATCACCGCCGGATCTCCGAGGTCGTAGCCCGCGTCACGCATCGCACGCAGCAGCCGGATCGTGGAGACCGGGGTGTCGAGGCCGACCGCATTGCCGATGCGCGAGTGCTTGGTCGGGTATGCCGACAGCACGACCGCGACCCGCCGCTTCGCCGCAGGCGTATGGCGCAGGCGTCCGTGGTTGACCGCGAGCCCCGCAACAGCCGCACAGCGCTCCGGATCCGGCACGTACGCCGGGAGGCCGTCGACGTCGATCTCCTTGAACGAGAACGGGACCGAGATGAGGCGGCCGTCAAACTCCGGCACGGCGACCTGGGTCGCCACGTCGAGCGGGGACATCCCGTCGTCGGAGGCGGCCCACTCCGCGCGGGACCAGGTCAGGCAGAGCCCCTGGATGATCGGCACGTCGAGGGCCGCGAGTGCGGCGACGTCCCAGGCCTCGTCGTCGCCACCGGCTCCGGCCGTGCCCGGCTTGGTGCCTCCGGCGGCCAGGACAGTGGTGACCAGCACGTCGTAGGACTGCAGGTGGTCGAGCAGGTCGTCGTCGGCGTCGCGCAGCGAGCTGACGTAGACGGGGTGACCGACCCCTCCCGCCGCGTCGACGGCATCCGCAAGAGCGTGGGCGTAGGCGTCGTTGCCCGCGACATACTGCGCACGGTAGAAGAGGATGCCGACCTTGGGCCGCACCGCCGAATCATCAGCAACTGCAGGGCGATCCAGGACTCCCCAGGTCGGCAGGGTCGTCGGCGGGTCGAAGTCGTCGTCGGTGAGCCGCAGCGTCGAGGCGAGGAAGCCGTGCAGGCTGCGCAGGTTGTCGGCGCCGCCCTGCACGAAGTAGGTGTGCGCCTGGTGCACCACGTTGGCGGGAGCGGTCGACAGCTCCATGAGCGCGGCGTTGGGCGTCTGCTCACCGCCGAGCACGACCAGCGGTTTGCCGGCCTCGCGGGCCCGGGCGAAGTGCTGCTGCATCTCGTCGGGCGCTCCGAGGATGCGCACCACGACGATGTCGGCATCGGTGACCGCGGTGGACGGGTCGACCGGCCCGGGCCGGGTCGGGTTGGCCAGCACGTAGTCGGCGCCGCTCGCGCGGGCGGACAGCAGGTCGGTGTCGGACGTCGACAGCAGGGCGATGCGAGTCATCGGCGGGTCTCCTTCGCGGGGTCCGCGCCCCTGCGATCCGGTGTGTGACACGTGACGTCTGTCGCGCGCCGGCCGGGCGCTGTTCCTGACTCGCCGCTCATGCGCGACTCACAGTGGCGGGACCGTGCCGGATTCACACCGGCTTCCAGACCACCCGACCGCGACCGACTCTAATCCACCGAGGCCGCCGCGTACGCTCGGGAGCCGTGACGCCGCAACCGCCCGCTCCCGACGCCTGCCCCGGGCTGCTGCGGCCGTTTCCCGGTGGCGACGGCGCGATCGTGCGGTTGCGGGTGCCCGGCGGACACCTCCGGCTCGCGACGATGCAGGGACTACTGCGGGTCGCCGGCGAGCACGGGGCGCCGTTCCTGCAGCTCACCTCGCGGGCGAACCTGCAGGTCAGGGGCCTGCCGGATCCGCTGCCCGACAGTGTCGTCACCGAGATCGCGGACCTCGGACTGCTGCCGTCGACGACCCACGAGCGCGTGCGCAACATCCTGACCGCGCCGTTCTCCCACGACGCCGCGGCGACCGCCCGCCGTCTCGACCGCGCGCTGTGCGCACGTCCGGCGCTCGCCGAGCTGCCCGGCCGCTTCCTCTTCGCGGTGGAGGACACGCCGTCGGCCGCCATCGCCGCTGCCGGCGCCGACATCGTCATCCGTCCCGGCGCCGTTGCGGTGCGCCGACCGGATCTCGGCTACGTCGGCCGGTCGGTCCCTTCTGGCGGCGAGATCCCCGCAGCGCTCGACCTCGCCGAACAGTTCCTCCGGCAACGCGCTGACGTCGGTGTATGGCGGACTCACCAACTTCCTTCCAGCGCAACACTTTTCGCGGGTATGGCGAGCTGGTCCCCCACCATCGCCGATCCCCCGCAACCGGGCGTGCACGGGCGATACGTCCTGGCCGGCATACCGCTCGGCCTGGCGGGTGCGGCTGAGGTGTCCGCACTGACGGAGCTCGCCGACCGGCTCGGCACCGACCGCGTCGAGCTCACGCCGTGGAAGGCGGTCGCGCTGCCCGTCGCGCGGCCGCAGGACGTGCCTGCCGCGTTGGCGATGGCCGCCGATGCCGGCCTGCTGGTCGAGCCCGCCGCGCCGGTGACCGCCTGCATCGGGGCGCCGTGGTGCGCACGGACCGACGTCGAGACGCTCCCGCTCGCCCGGCAGCTCATGGCGCGGGCCGACGCACCCGGCACCGCCCTGCACCTCAGCGGCTGCGCACGCCGCTGCGGCACCCCGGCACGCGCCCACATCGCGATCGTGCCACCATCCGACGCGACACCCGATGCCCTGATCGATGCCTGGAAGAAGCACGACAACACATGATTGACAAGGAGATTCGCCGTCCGAGCCGGCGCTACGACTACCAGACCGACGGGCTCGCGATCTACAAGGAGTCCTTCGGCATCATTCGTGCCGAGGCACCGCTGCACGAGCTTCCCGAGTCATTGCGCGGCGTAGCCGTGCGCGTCGCCCATGCCGCCGGCGACACCGAGGTGGTGCGCGAGCTTGCTGCGCACCCCGACGTCGTCGAGGCCGCGCGCGCCGCGCTCGATGCGGGCGGGGCCATCCTCACCGACAGCGAGATGCTCGCCCGCGGCGTCACCCGGCGCCGCCTCCCCGCGCGCAACGAGGTGCTGTGCACCCTGCGTGATCCACGGGTGCCCGAGCTGGCCACCGAGTGGGGCACCACGCGCTCGGCCGCCGCGGTGTCACTGTGGCGGGAGCGGCTCGACGGCGCCGTCGTCGCGATCGGCAACGCGCCGACGGCGCTGTTCCACCTGCTGGAGCTGCTGGCCGACGGGGCACCGCGACCGGCCGCGATCGTCGGCATGCCAGTCGGTTTCGTCGGCTCGGCGGAGTCCAAGAGCGCGCTCGCCGAGCACGAGCTGCCGGGCGGGCAGGTGCCGTGGCTCGTCGTGCGCGGCCGCCGCGGTGGGTCGGCCATGGCGGCGGCCGCGCTCAACGCGCTCGCCAACCCGGACGAGCTCGCATGACCGTCGGCCGCAGGACACCGTCGCGATCCGCCGAGCCGGGCCATCTCTACGGCGTCGGGGTGGGTCCGGGCGACCCGTCCCTGGTGACGGTCGCCGCCGCCGGCCTGATCGGCAGTGCGGATGTCGTCGCCTACCACCGAGCCGCGCACAAGGACTCGGTCGCGCTGTCCATCGCGCGGGATTACTTGTCCGACAACGTGACCCACGAGGCGCTCGTCTACCCGGTGACGACCGGCAGCACCGATCACCCCGGCGGCTATCACGCGCTCCTGGCCGAGTTCTACGACGACTGCGCCGGCCGGCTCGCCGCCCACCTGTCCGCCGGCCGCTCCGTCGTCGTGCTCGCCGAGGGCGACCCGCTCTTCTTCGGGTCGTTCATGTATGTCCACGACCTGTTGAAGCCCCGCTTCCCGGTGGAGGTAGTCCCGGGCGTGACGTCGATGGCCGCAGCCACCGCCGCCGTCGGCACCGGCCTCTGCCGGCACGAGGACACCCTGACCGTGCTGCCCGGCACCTTGCCGGTGCGCGAACTGGCCGATCGGCTGAGCGCGACCGACGCGGCGGTCGTCATGAAACTCGGCCGCACCTTCCCCAACGTGCTGGAAGCCGTCCGGCAGGCCGGCCTGCTCGACCGGGCCTGGTACGTCGAGCGGGCGAGCAGCGAGCACCAGCGGGTCAGACCCATCCTTCACGTCGACCCCGCCACCGTGCCCTACATGTCCCTCGTCGTCGTCACCGGACGCGACCTGCGCGCTGACGCGGCCGGACGAGCAATGACACCAACGGTTTCCGAGACACCGGACCCGCAACCGGCCACCGCAGGCGCCGGCACCGTGCACGTGCTGGGACTCGGCCCGGGCCCGGACGACTGGGTCACCCCCGAGGCGGAGCGGATCCTCGCGCAGGTGCGGCATGTCGTCGGCTACCGGCCGTATGTCGAACGCGTCGCGCCGCGGGAGGGCCTCACCCGCCATTTCTCGGGCAACACGGTCGAGGTCGACCGCGGCGTCGCCGCGCTCGACCTGGCGCGTGCCGGTCACGACGTCGCCGTCGTCTCCGGCGGTGACCCGGGCGTATTCGCCATGGCGTCAGCGGTATTGGAAGCACAGGAGACCGCCGCATCGGACGACCCGTCATATGCGCAGGTCGACGTGCGGGTGCATCCGGGGGTCACCGCCGCACACGCCGCGGCGGCGCGGGCCGGCGCTCCCCTGGGTGGCGACCACGCGCTGATCTCGCTCTCGGACCGGCTGAAGCCGTGGGAGGTGATCGAGCGCAGACTGCGTGCACTGGCACACGCCGACCTGACGATCGCGATCTACAACCCGCGCAGCGCAAGCCGTCCCGACCAACTCGGGCGGGCCCGCGAGGTGCTGCTCGAAGCCACCGATGAGGACCGGATCGTGGTCGTGGGCAGGCACATCGGTCGTGAGCAGGAATCGGTCACGGTCACCACCCTGGGCGACTTCGACCCGGAAACCGTCGACATGGGTTGCCTGGTGATCGTCGGATCCAGCTCGACGGTGGTCAGCAGCTCGGGCGCGGTGTGGACGCCGCGCTCTCAGTCCTGAGCGGCACCCGGCGTGCGCGGCGCACCCGAGTAGAGGTGTGACTCCACGAAATCACGGCTGTTCACCGCGCGGCCGACGATGATGACCGCGGCTTGTTTCAGGGCGTGCCGCTCCGCCTGCTCGGCGATGTCGGCGAGCGTGCCGCGCAGCACCAGCTCCTCCGGCTGGCTGACCCGGCTGCCGATCACGACCGGGCAGTCGGCGCCGTAGAACGGCGTGAGCCGCTCGGCAATTTCCCGCACCCGTCGGATCGACAGGTGCAGCACCAGTGTCGCGCCGGTCGCGGCGAACGACTCGAGCTGCTCGCCGCTGGGCATCCGGGTCGAATCCCGTTGTGTGCGAGTCAGGACCACCGATTGGGCGACCTCCGGCACAGTCAGCTCGCGGCCGATGAGCGCGGCGGCCGCGGCATACGCAGGCACACCGGGGCAGACGTCCCACGGCACACCGGCGGCGTCGAGCCGCCGCGCCTGCTCGGCGACCGCCGAGAAGACCGACGGGTCGCCCGAGCAGAGGCGCGCGACGTCGTGTCCCGCCTCGTGAGCGGCGACGAGCTCGGCGGTGATCGTGTCGAGGTCGAGATGCTGGGTGTCGACGAGCTTGGCGCCGGGCGGGCAGTGCGCGAGCACTGCGTCGTCGAGATAGGTGCCGGCATAGAGACAGACCGGACTCGCCTGGAGCAGTCGCACGGCACGGAGGGTGAGCAGGTCGGCAGCGCCGGGGCCGGCGCCGATGAAGTGGACGGTCACGGGGCACCATCCTGCTGGACAGCCAGTTGCACGACCGCGCGGGCCGGGCGATAACTCAGGTAGTCGCCGAGCGGCTCGGCCGACTCCACGGCGATCCGGCGCAACGTGACGTTGCCGGCGTCCGCCCGGATGCGCCGATATGCCTGCACCAGCACGCTTTCCGACTCCAGCGTGACCGCGTGCGCCACGAGCCGCCCACCGGGCCGCAAGGCCGCGAGACAGCGGTCGAGCACCGGCTCGGTCACCCCGGCGCCGAGGAAGATCGCGTCCGGCCTGTCCAGGTCGACCAGCTGCACCAGGGCGGCGCCGATGTCGGCCTCCAGCACGCGCAGGTCGGCGCCGGTCTCGGCGAGGTTGCGGCGGATCAGCGCGACCCGGTCCGCGCGCCGCTCCACGGCATACGCCCGGGCGGAGGTATGGCGCAGGCACCACTCGACGGCCACGGACCCGGTGCCGGCACCGAGATCCCACAGGACGGCGCCGGGTGCGGGCCGCAACCGGGACAGCGCGACGGCGCGGATCTCGGCCTTGGTGAGCTGCCCGTCGGTGTGGAACGCGTCGTCGGGCCGGCCGGAGACACTGCCGAGCAACGCGTTCGGGCCACCGAACGGCCCGTCGGACGGCGCTGCGACTGGCGGCAGCTCCACTGCAACGACGTTGAGTCGCGGTGCGGCGTAAGCGTATTCGCTCGCAGTGCAGTCGTGCCGGGACTCCGACGGCGTGCCGAGGTCGCCGAGCACGGTGAGGCGGGCCGCGCCGAGGCCGCGCTCGGCGAGCAGGCTCGCCAGTCGGGCCGGCGTGGTCTCGTCGGAGCTCAGCACCACCAGGCGCGCGCCGGGGGTGAGCAACGCCGTGACCCGTCCGAGCGGGCGCCCCACAACCGACACCCACGCGGCGGTCTCGGCGGGCCAGCCCATGCGGGCCCGCGCCAGCGCCACCGAGGACACCGCGGGGTGGACCCGGACCCCCTCCGGACCACGACGCCGCAGCAGCGTGGTGCCGATGCCGGACAGCAGCGGGTCGCCCGTCGCGAGCACCACGACCGGGCGATCGCCGGACGCGCCGAACGAGTCGATCAGGTCGTCGAGACCGGCCAGCAACGGCTCGGGCCACGCGCGGCGTGCCGCGCTGGGTGCCGGCTCCAACGAGTCGAGAGTGTCGAGCAGGCGGGGCGAGGAGACGACGAGCGCTGCGTCATACAGCAGGGAGAGCTGGGCGCCGGGCAGATCGGCGACGCCGCTCGCAGGGCAGCCGACGACCTCGATCACGCCGCCACAGTAATGCGCGAGCGCGCACCGTGACATGATGCCCATGCCCTCGGCGAGGAACTCCGGTGTGAATCCGGGACGGTCCCGCCGCTGTGATCCCGGGCTGCCCGGGAGAGTCAGAACGTCACCGGGGGCACACTCCCCGCGCCGCGGGGCGTGTCCGGGCAACGGTGAGCGAGGCACTCACCGAGGAGGTTTCGCTGTGTCCACCTTCCCCTTCACCGCCGTCGTCGGCGCCGACGACATGTCGCTGGCACTCGTGCTGACCAGTGTCGCGCCGGAGATCGGCGGCGTGCTCGTGCGTGGCGAGAAGGGCACCGCCAAGTCGACGCTCGTGCGGGCACTCGCCGCGGTGCTGCCCGAGCAGGACGTCATCGCCGGATGTCGCTTCGGCTGCGACCCGGGCGCGCCCGACCCGGAGTGCCCCGACACCGCCCGTCACGAACAGACCACCGTGCGGCGCCGGCCGCATCTCGTCGAGTTGCCCGTCGGTGCCGGTGAGGACCGCGTGACCGGGTCGCTGGATCTGTCCGCCGCACTCTCGGAGGGGCACGCGGCATTCGAGCCCGGTCTGCTCGCCGCCGCCAACCGCGGCATCCTCTACGTCGACGAGGTCAACCTGCTGCCCGACCATCTCGTCGACGTGTTGCTCGACGCCGCGGCCATGGGGCGCAATACCGTTGAACGCGACGGGGTTTCGGTCAGCCACGCAGCACGCATGGAGCTCATCGGCACGATGAACCCCGAGGAGGGCGAGCTGCGCCCGCAGTTGCTCGACCGTTTCGGGCTGACCGTCGAGGTGGCCGCCAGCCGCGACCCGCAGGAGCGCGCAGAGGTGGTGCGGCGCAGGCTCGCCTTCGACAGCGACCCCGAGTCGTTCACCACCCGGTATGCCGACGCGCAAGCGGACCTGTCCGCACGCCTCGCCGCCGCCCGCAAGCGCCTGCCCGAGGTCGAGCTCAGTGACCGGGCGATGGCCGCGATCGCCCGCGTCTGTGCGGGATTCGACGTCGACGGGATGCGCGCCGACATCGTGACCGCCCGTGCCGCGCTGGCCCATGCGGCCTGGCGCGGGGGTGCCGAGGTGCTGCGCGAAGACATCCGCGCGGCGGCGATGTTCGCCCTCCCCCACCGCCGGCGGCGCAACCCGTTCGACGCGCCCGGCATGGACGAGGACCTGCTCGACCAGTTGCTCGACGAATCCGGCCTGCCGGACGACCCGCACGAGGGACCGGACGGACCGGACGGGCCCGACGACGGCCCCGGCGGCGGCGAGCAGACGAACGCACCCGATGCCGCGGACAACCCGCCGGCCGGCGCCGACGCTCCTGCGCCGACGCAGCAGCCGGGTGCGCCCGAGGAGACCGCCGACGCGCCGCATGACACCGACGCCGGCGACACTGCGGACGCTCCCTCGGCAGGCGTCGCACCCATCGGCGTCGCTGGCGCCGAAACCCCCTACCGGGCAAAGGCTTTCGAGGTCCGTGGCGTGGGCGAAGGCGCCCTCGGGCGGCGCAGCAAGGCACGCACCGACGCCGGCCGCACCGTCTCCCATGCGGTGTATGACGGGGGCTCCGTGCACCTGCCGGCGACGATCCGCAGCGCCGCGCTCCGCGAAGCGCGCTCGGCCGCGTCCCCCCGCCGGCTCAGGATCGTGCGTGACGACCTCCGTCGCCAGGTCCGCGAGGGGCGCGAGGCCAACCTGGTGCTCTTCGTGGTCGACGCGTCCGGCTCGATGGCCGCACACAAGCGGATGACCGAGGTCAAGACCGCGGTCCTGTCGCTGCTGCTCGACGCCTACCAGCGCCGTGACCAGGTCAGCCTGATCAGTTTTCGCGGACGCACCGCGGAGCTCACGCTGCCGCCGACGAGCTCGGTGGACGCGGCAGCGGCCCGGCTGGCAGAGCTCCCGCACGGCGGCCGCACTCCCCTCGCCGAGGGTCTTGAGCTCACCGCGCACACCCTGCGGCTGGCGCGGCTGCGTGACCCGCGCCGCCGGCCCCTGGTCGTGCTCGTCACCGACGGTCGCGCGACGGCAACCCCCGACGCACTGGACCGCGCCAACGCAATCGCCGACCGCTGGCCCGAAACCGGTTGGGAAACCTTGGTGCTCGACTGCGAAGCCGGCCGGATGAGGCTCGCTCTCGCGGCCCGGCTCGCAGCCCGCATGCATGCGCGCCACGTGCCGGTCGGCGACGTCGCCGCCCAGACCCTCGTCGACCACGTCGCCGCATCCACCACCCGACTGGGCAGGAGCGCCTGATGGTGCGCGGCAACACAGAAGTCACGCCGAAGGACGGCCTGACCACACGACAGCGTCGTAACCAGCCGCTCGTGGTCGTCAATCACGGTGGGGGCAAAGGAAAGTCGACCGCGGCGTTCGGTCTCGCCCTGCGCGGCTGGAACCAGGGATGGGACATCGGTGTCTTCCAGTTCGTGAAGTCGGCCAAGTGGCGCGTCGGCGAGCAGACTGCGCTGGAAGCGCTGGGCCGGTTGCACGCCGAGACCGGCGAGGGCGGCCCGGTCGAGTGGCACAAGATGGGTTCCGGCTGGTCCTGGTCGCGCAAGCAGGGCAGCGAGGACGACCACGCCGCCGATGCCCGGGAGGGCTGGACGGAGATCAAGCGCCGGCTCGCGGATGAACGCCACACCCTCTACGTGCTCGACGAGTTCAGCTACGTCCTCAAGTGGGGTTGGGTCGACACGGCCGAGGTGGTGGACACGCTGCGCGACCGCCCGGGTTACCAGCACGTGGTGATCACCGGCCGCGATCCTCATCCGGACCTGCTGGCGATCGCCGACCTGTCGACCGAGATGGTCAAGACCGCGCACCCCTTCGACAAGGGGCAGAAGGGCCAGCGGGGCATCGAATGGTAGACGTACCAAGGCTTCTCGTGGCCGCCCCGGCATCCGGCCAGGGCAAGACGACCATCTCCGTCGGCCTCATGGCAGCGCTGCGCGCCACGGGCCGGACCGTCGGCGCGGCGAAGGTTGGACCGGACTACATCGACCCGGGCTACCACGCATTGGCCACCGGGCGGCCGAGTCGCAATCTCGACGCGGTGCTCACCTCGCCGGGTCTCATCGGTCCCCTGCTGCGCCGAGCCGCCGAGGTGCCCACGCCCGCGGACGTCACCGTCGTCGAAGGTGTGATGGGCCTGTTCGACGGACGCCTCGGCACCGACGGCTTCGGGTCGTCCGGCTGGGTCGCGGCCCACACCCGGACGCCGGTGCTCCTGGTCGTCGACATCTCCCACCTGGCCAACACCGTCGGTCCGTTGGTGTCCGGGCTGGCCGCCGCCGACCCGGGTGTGCAGGTCGCCGGCGTCATCCTCAACAAGGCAGGATCGAGCCGGCACGCCGACGAGGCGCGCAGGGCGGTCGAGCGCACCGGCATACCGGTGGTCGGTGTCATCCCGCGCGACGTGGGTCTGCACGTGCCGTCCCGGCACCTCGGTCTGGTGCCGGTCGACGAACACGACCGTGCCGCCGCAGCACTCCACACCGTCGCCGGTGTGGTGGCCGATCACGTCGATCTCGACCTGGTGCTCACGCTGGCCGGCACTGCGCCCGAACTCGGCTGTCCTGCTTGGGATCCCGCGACCGCCGTCGGATCCGCAGGAGCCGCTCGATCGACCTCTGGCGCACCGGTCGTCGCAGTGTCCGGTGGTCGCGTCTTCACCTTCCGCTACCCGGAGACGGCCGAGCTGCTCCGGGCCGCCGGGTGCCGCGTCGAGTTCTTCGACCCGGTCACCGACCAGGCACTGCCCGCCGGCACCAGCGCCCTCTACCTGGGCGGGGGCTTCCCCGAGGTGCACGCGGCAGCGCTCTCCCACAACCGGTCCCTGCGCAGCCAGATCAGGGCCGCCGTCGATGCCGGCATGCCGACGGTGGCCGAGTGTGCCGGGCTGCTCTATCTCGCCGACACACTCGACGGGCGGCCGATGACCGGCGCCCTCGCGGCGACAGGGGCGATGCACCCCCGCCTGGTGCTCGGCTATCGCGACGCCCGGCTCGCCACCGACAGCGTGCTCGGGCCGGCCGGCACCACCGTCACCGGCCACGAGTTCCACCGCACGCGAGTCACGCCGTCCGCCGGCACCGACCCCGCCTGGCTCCTCTCGTATGACGGGAGTCCCGCCGCGCCGGACGGGTTCGCGACCGACCCGGCCGGCGTCGGCAGGGCGAGCCTCGTCGCGTCATACCTGCATGTGGCCTGGGCCGGCCACGCCCACCTCGCGACGAGTTTCGCTGACGCCGCAAGGGATTTCGCCGGCACCGAGGTGCCCGTCCCGATGGCGGCAGCCGAGCCGCCGGCGCCCCTCGACCCTGCTGTCGCCGATCCGCTGCATCATCACGGCGACGAGGAGGTCGCCGACGATCTGGTCGATCTCGCGGTGAACGTGCGGGTCGCCACCCCGCCGGCGTGGCTCGCCGCGCGGCTGCGGGAGGGCGTCGGGCAACTGGCCGCTTACCCGGACGTGCACGCGGCCCGGTGGGCGATCGCGCAGCGGCACGGCGTCGACGAGCACCGGGTGCTGCTGACCGCCGGCGCCGACGAGGCCTTCACACTCATCGCCCGGTCCGGCCTCACCACACGGCCGGCCGTGGTGCACCCGCAGTTCACCGAGCCGGAGGCTGCGCTACGTCGGGCCGGGCACACGGTCGAACGCATCATGCTCCGTGCCGATGACGACTTCACCCTCACCGACGAAACCCTCTCCTGTGCAACGCAATCCACTGCCGACCTGATCGTCGTCGGCAACCCGACCAACCCGACCGGGGTGCTCCACCCGCGCGCAGCCCTGGAGCGACTCACCGGTCCGGACCGGTTGCTCGTCGTCGATGAGGCGTTCCTCGACGCGGTGCCGGGCGAGAGGGAGTCGTTCCTGCGGGGCACACAGCGCGACGACGTGATCGTCGTCCGGTCGCTGACCAAGACGTGGGGGCTCGCCGGTCTCCGCATCGGTTACGTCATCGCTGCTCCGCTGGTCGTCGATCGTCTGCGGGCGGCCCAGCAGCACTGGCCGGTCAGCACTCTCGCCGCCGAGGCCGTGCTCGCCGTCTGCACCGGCCCGGCGCGGGCGGAGGCCGGGCGGGCGGCCGCGCAGCAGTTGGTCCAGCGTGACCATCTGGCTCGTCGTCTGGACGCCATCGGTGTGCTTGCCATCCCGGGTGCCGCGCCGTTCGTCCTCGCCCGTCCGGGTGCAGGAGTGCGAGAACTCCTGCGTGACAACGGATTTGCCGTGCGCCGCTGCGACACCTTCCCGGGTCTCGACGCGAGCTGGGTGCGGATCGCCGCGCGCGACCTGGTGACCACCGACGCGCTCGTCACCAGCCTGCAGTCCGTCCTGCGACCCGCCGAGGAGGCCGCCCATGTCTGAGCTGAAGGTCGCCGGCCGCACGGTCCTGCTGCACTCCCCCGGCCTGCGGATCGCCGAGTCGGTGCACGCGCTGGTGGCCGCCGGAGCCACGGTCGCGGTGCTGCTGGACACCCCGCACCCCACCGTCGCCGATCTGGCCGACCGTGGACTGGTCACCGTCGTGGAAGGCCCCCTCGACGGCGAGCAGCTCGCGGCATACGACGTCGTCATGCGGGACCGCGTCGCCGATGAGCCCTCGTCCCGACCCGCCGGCCGGCGCGGTGAGGTCGTCCTCGTCGGCGGCGGACCAGGTGCCGAAGGACTGCTCACGCTCGACGCCGTGCGGGCCATCGAGACCGCCGACGTCGTGCTCACCGACCGGCTCGCCCCGGTCGCCGTGCTCGACCGGCTGCGCCCCGATGTCGAGGTGATCCACGTCGGCAAGATCCCGCGGGGAGAGAGCACCCCGCAGGAGACGATCAACCGGCTCCTCGTCGAGCACGCCCGCGCAGGCCGGCGCGTCGTGCGGCTCAAGGGCGGTGACAGCTTCGTCTTCGGCCGCGGCGGTGAGGAGTGGATCGCGTGTGCCGACGCGGGAATCGCCGTGCGTGTCGTCCCCGGCGTGTCCAGTGCGCTCGCGGCGCCGGCACTCGCCGGCATCCCGCTCACCCACCGTTCCCTGACCCAGGGCTTCACCGTCGTCTCCGGCCACGTTGCGCCCGACGACCCGCGCAGCGACGTCGACTGGGCAGCGCTCGCACGCAGTGGCCTCACGCTGGTGATCCTGATGGGCGTGGCAACCCTGGACGCGGTCGCTCGCGCTCTCATCGATGCCGGCCGGTCGCCCGACACCCCGGCAGCCACGATCGAGAATGCCGCGATCAACGGCCAGCGCACAGTGCGTGCCCGGCTCGACGCGATCGCGAAAACCGTGCAGTCAGAGGGAGTCCGAGCGCCGGCGATCACTGTCATCGGTGACGTTGTCGACGCCCTGCCGGAGACCGCGCAGTGAGTGCTGCTGCTGGTCTGCGGCTCGCGACGGGCACCACGACGATCATCCCGGTCGGCCGGATCCCGCAGATCGACCGGTCGGTCGCGCGCTCAGCCATGGTGCTGACACCCGTCGCAGTGCTGCCGATCGTCGTCCTCGCCACCGCCGCCGGCGCACTGGCAGCCCACCTGCACCTGCCGGACATCGTCGCCGGCGCGATCATGATCGGTGTCCTTGCCTACGGCTCTCGCGCGATGCACCTGGACGGATTGGCCGACACCGTCGACGGTTTGGGCGGCGGCTGGACGCGCGAGCGCGCACTGGAGATCATGCGCAGCGGCGATGTGGGACCGATGGGAGTCTCCGCGGTCGTCCTGGCGCTCATCGTCCAGTCCGCCGCTCTCGGCGCCGTGCTCGGCACACCCCGCGGGTGGCTCGTCACGGCCGCTGCGGTCTGCTTCTCCCGGATCGCCACGGCGCTCACCGCCGACGCCCGCCTCCCGGCGGCTAGGTCCGACGGGATGGGGGCGGTCGTCGCCGGCTCCGTGCCGACGGTGCTGGCAGCGGGTGTGGTGCTCGCCCACGCCGCGATCCTGTCCGCCGCGGTCTGGTGGTGGCAGTCCGCGGGGCCCGATCGCGTCTGGCTCGGTCCCGTGGCCGCCGCGTGCGCCGTGACGGCCGTGTTGTTGTTGCTGCAGAGGGTGATTCACCGCATCGGTGGCGTCACCGGTGACGTCTTCGGTGCCGCGATCGAGGTGTCCCTGGCCGCGACCCTGCTTGTGCTGTCGGCCGGTGTGCGATGACGCTCGTCCTGGTCACTGGTGGGGTGCGGTCGGGCAAGTCGGCACTCGCCGAGCGACTCTTCGACCCGACCGCCCCCATCCGTTATGTCGCGACCGGCCCCGACCGCGACGACGCCGACTGGGCCGAGCGCGTGCGCGAGCACCAGCGTCGACGGCCGCCCGCCTGGAGCAGCGTCGGCACGCTCGACGTGCCGGTCGCCCTCGCCGACGCACCCGCCGGCGCCCTCATCGACTGTCTCGGCACCTGGCTGACCGGAGTGCTCGACGGGTTGGGGGCGTGGGATGCCCCCCGCGGAGCGTGGGAGGCCGAATATGGCCGGCGGGCAACGGCATTGGTCGACGCGATGCAGCAGTCGATGGTGGATCTGGTGGTCGTCACCAACGAGGTGGGCTGGGGCCTGGTGTCCGAGCACCGGTCGGGCCGGATCTTCGCCGACGAGCTGGGCCGGCTCAACCAGCGGGTCGCGGCCGCAGCCGACGCGGTGCTGTTGTGTGTGAGCGGACAGGTGCTGCCCGTCAAGGGTTCGGCGCCGCTGCCCGGCACGCTTGGCGCCGGGCGGCGTGATGCGTAGCGACTGGCCGCGGGCGACCGGCTTGCTGGCCGGCTGCGCGCTCGACCGTGCCTTCGGCGACCCGCGCAGGGGGCATCCGGTGGCGTTGTTCGGGTCCGCCGCAGCACGTCTGGAGCGGCGTTTCAACGACGGTTCGGTCGCTGCCGGTCTGCTCGCCGAGGCCGTCGCCGTGCTCCCGGTCGTCGCGCTCGGCGCGGTGCTGGAGCGTCGCGGACCGCTGGTGCGCTGTATGGCGACCGCGGGCGCCACCTTCGTGGTGCTCGGTGGCCACACCCTGGCCCGGGAGGCGACGCTCGTCGCAGACCAGCTCGCCGTGGGCGATCTCCCGTCCGCGCGGCGGCAGGTCACCCATCTCGTCGGCCGGGTGACCGACGAGCTCACAGAGCCCGAGATCGTCCGGGCGGCAACCGAATCCGTGGCCGAGAACTCCTCGGATGCCGTCGTCGCACCGCTCGTGTGGGGCGGCGTCGTCGGGGTGCCCGGCCTGATCGGCTACCGGGCGATCAACACGCTCGACGCGATGTGGGGCCACCGCACCGCACGCTTCGAGCGCTTCGGCAAGGCGGCCGCGCGCCTCGATGACGCGGCCAACCTGCTGCCGGCCCGGCTCACGGCCCTGCTGGTCGCGGCGGTCCGGCCGGGCGAGGCTGCCGTCATACGGCACACGGTGGCTCGTGACGCGAAGGCGCACCCGAGCCCCAACGCGGGTGTCGTGGAGAGTGCGTTCGCGGCGGCCCTGGGGGTGCGTCTGGGCGGCCGGAACGTCTACGCGTCGGGACCCGAGGACCGCGGCACGCTCGGCGACGGAGGACCTCCGGCGATCACCGATCTTCGGTCTGCCGTCCGGCTGCTGCGACAGATATCCGTTGCGGCTGCTGCTGTTTCGGTCGCCGTGAGCTTGCGGCGACCTGGTCGATGAGCAGGCCGATGCTGAGCGCGATCGCGATGCCGACGCCCGCGGCCAGCAGCGGGTTGTCGCCGAGCAACCGGCCGGCCAGCGCCCCGACGAGCACCGACCAGCCCGACCAGGCGGCGCACCCGATCGCGGCGTAGGTCAGAAACCGGCGTGCCCGCATGCCCGTGGCGCCCGCCGTCATCATCACCGCGATGCGCCCGACCGGGATGTAGCGCGCAGTGAAGATCAGCAGGCCGCCTCGGCGCTCCAGCTCGCTGCCGGCCCAGGACAGGGCCTTTGCCACCCGCGGTTTGCGTTGCCAGGCAAAGCGATTGGTGCCGAGGCGGCGGCCGATCAGGTAGGCGGCCGTGTCGCCGAGCAGTGCACCGACCGCGCCGACGATGCCGAGCAGCCACAGGTTGACTCCGCCCGCCTCCCCGAGCGCGGCCAGCGCGACGATCGCCGACTCACTGGGCAGCGGCGGGATGAAGGCGTCGAGCGCCCCGAGCGCGCCGATGACGGCATACACCCACGGCTGCCCGGCGAGTTGCAGGATGAAGTCGTTGACGGCTTCGAGCACGGGTCGGTCCCCCTGGAACGGATCGGATGGCGTGCCTTCGACGGTACGAACGATCGACGTGACCCACATCGTGCCCAGGTCTGGTGTGTCCTACGACCCAGGGAGGAGTGCGACCGCGGCGGCAGCCGCCTCGGGACTGTCGACCGTGGTGACACCGGCCGCCTGCGCGGGGCGGCGCACGACGACGACCAGCACCCCGAGCTGCGCCGCGGCAGCCAGTTTGGCGGCGGTGTAACTGCCGCCGGAGTCCTTGGTCAGCAGCACGTCGATCCGGTGCTGCCGCATCAGCGCCACTTCCCCGGGTATGGCGTAGGGCCCGCGATCGTGCACGACCCGCCATGCGGTCGGCACCTCGACGTCGGGGTCCACGACGCGCAGCAGCACCTCCCGGCCGGCCCAGGCGGACGTGAAGAACGGCAGCGTCTGGCGCCCCGTCGTGAGGAACGGCCGCTGTCCCCATCGCTCGGCGATCTCGCGTGCCGCGTCGTAGTCGTCGGCCCAGTGCCAGGTGTGCGCGTCAGGGTGTTCGGCCCATCCGGGGCGCGCCAGCCTGATGAGCGCAATCCCGCTCTCAGCACAGGCTTTTCGGGCGTTCTCCCGCATCCCGGTGGCAAAGGGGTGGGTTGCGTCGACGACTGCCTCAATCCGGTGCTCCGTCAGGTAGTCGCGCATCCCGGTCACACCGCCGAAGCCACCGATCCGCACCTGCCCGACCGGCAGGCGCGGGGCAGTCACCCGGCCGGCGAGCGACGACGTCAGGTCGTGGCCCGCGGCATACAGGATCTCGGCGAGGGCCCGCGCCTCGGCTGTTCCGCCCAGCAGCAACACACGCACCCGCGAGAGACTACGCGGCGGGCGTCGCGGAGGGTGTAGCCTGGCGCCGCGTCACAGCATGAGGAAGCCGGTGAAAATCCGGCGCGGTTGCGCCACTGTGTGTCCGCCCACCCCGCGGATGAGTCAGACACTCGGCTGTGACGGACAACGATCCACGATCGGGACGCATCATCCCGGAGGAGTTGACCCATGAGCACCGTTTCCGTCGAGTCGCGCCAGCGACCGGCCACCCAGGTCTCGACCTACACGCTCAGTCAAGCAGGGCGGATCGCGCTGCTTGCGTTCACTGTCTTCGCGGCGCTGGTCGTCTACTACTTCATCGGCGTCGATCAGGGGATGACGTCGGTGTTCGGGAAGTCGACCGGCATCCATGAGTGGATGCACGACTCGCGGCATTTCCTCGGCTTTCCCTGCCACTGAGCCGTCAGTCATGGAAATCCGCGTCATCGGGCGCGGAGCCCTCGCCGGTCTCGTTGCCGGCATCCTGGGCTTCGTCTTCATGCGCATCTTCGCCGAACCGCTGATCGACCAGGCGGTGAGTTACGAGTCGAGCCGCGACGAGATGATCGCCGCACTGCGGCGAGCTGCGGGCCTGTCGGTGGAAACCGAAGGGCACGAGATGTTTTCGCGCACCACTCAGGAGACGTTCGGTGCGGCGACGGGGGTCGTCGGCATCTCCGTTGCGATGGGTGTGTTGGTCGCGGTGGGCTTCCTGGTGCTGCACGGCAAGGTGCACGTGCGGCCGCGCACGCTCGCCTGGCAGATCGCCGGCTTCGGTTTCCTCGGCATCTTCCTGCTGCCGTTCGTGAAGTATCCGGCGAGTCCACCGGCCGTCGGCCACGAGTTCACCATCCGCACCCGCGGCGTGCTCTACCTGTCGCTGGTGCTCGTGTCGCTCGTCCTGCTGGGACTGGCCGTCTTCGCGGCATACAAGCTGACGCCGCGACTCGGGGCACTGCGGGCCGTGCTGCTCGCCGGGCTTTGTTTCCTGGCGCTCTTCGGTGTGGCCCTTGCGCTCTTTCCGTCGGTCGGCGACCTGCCGGCAAACGTCGCCGTCGCGCACGACCTCGGATTTGCCCGGGCGGCAACGGAAACGCCGCAACCGATCACCAACACGTTCGACAAGACGGTCACGGTGGACGGCTTCAGCTACGCACCGGGTCAGATCGTCTTCCCTGGCTTCGACCCGGACGTCTTGTGGAAGTTCCGCTGGTATTCGCTCATCGAACAGGTCATCGTCTGGTCGGGGATCGCGTTTGTCTTCGGCGGGCTGATGGATCGCCTGCTGCTTCGCCGCGTAGGCGCCGATGCGGCGGGTGCCGTTGCGACTGAACGGATTTCGGCCTGACGTCGGCACTCGGCGACTACCTCGCCTTCGACCTGCACGAGGCGTCCGCGGCCCCGGATGGGTCGTGGAGTCGTATGACGCAACTGCTCTCCCCCGCGTGGTTGAGGCAGCGAGTGGACACCGTCCAACGGCTGCTGCGTCAGCCCGGCGGCGCACCCGTCGAACGGCGGGTGGCGGCCTCGACGGCGCACCTGGGCATCGTGGCGAAGCTGGTTGCCGCGCACATCGGCGCGCGGGCACTGGGGTGGCCTGGAGTCGTGCTGTCACCGGACCAGGTGTGGTGCCGGGAAACCGCGGATGGACCGTTGGCGTTCTCGTTCGCGGCTGCCACATACCCGCGAGATCCGTTGCAGGACAGTGTCATCGAGACTTTCACCACCGCCGTTTCCGGCAGCTTCGCGGTCAGCGAGCGGGTCCTGTGGGGCAACGTCGGTTCGGCCGCCAACAGCACGGTCACGCTGATGGGCATGGCGAGGCCCGACCTCGTGCCGGCCGCGACCGCCGAGGCCGATGCTGTCCTCGCGGATCCGCGCGTCGACGGCGGTGGCCTCCACAGCGGCCCCCGCTTCCGGCGGCGCAGCTGCTGCCTGATCTACCGCGCCGCGGGCACCCGCGAAGCCGTCTGCGGCGACTGCGTGCTCGGCTGAGTGCGGAACCGTCGGCGATACTCGGTAGGAGTGGTGTCGAGCCGCCGCCGGAAGGCCCGCACCAGAGTGTCGACCGTGCCGAGACCGCAGGCGCCCGCGATCCGGTCGAGCGTGTCGTCGGTTGTCTCCAGTCGGTTGCGGGCCGCCTCGACGCGCAGCGACTCGACATACGCGTGCGGCGTCTTGTCGCAGGGTGCCGGTGAGCGACGTCGCTTCCGGATGCGCACTGGTCCACAACACGGTCCGTTCACAGGAGGACGGCATCGTCACTCGGACGGTGTATGCCGAGGTGCCGCCGCGCGTCGAATACAGCCTCACCGACCTCGGGCGGAGCCTCGCCGACATCGTCGCCGCGATGGACGAGTGGGGTGCCCGCTACCGCTGACAGCGACTCACGGCTGCAGCACAACCTTGATGCAGCCGTCCTCCTTCTTCTGGAACATGTCGTACCCCTTGGCGGCATCGGCCAGCGGGAGGTGGTGGGTCGCGAGGCCCTCGACGTCGAAGACGTCCTCGTCGCGGCCGAGCACGTCGCGCAGTTCGTCGGTCCAGCGGCGCACGTTCGCCTGACCCATCCGCAGCGTGATCCCCTTGTCGAACATATCCATCAGCGGCATCGGGTCGACCATGCCGCCGTAGACGCCGCTGAGGGAGACGGTGCCGCCGCGGCGCACCGCGTCGAGCGCGGTGTAGAGCGCCTTCAACCGGTCGATTCCGGCCCGCTCCATGGCTTTTCGGGCGATGGCCTGCGGCATACGGGTCACTGCGGAGGTCGCGGTCTTGGCCAGTGGGTCGCCGTGTGCCTCCATGCCGACGGCGTCGATCACCCGGTCGGCTCCACGGCCACCGGTCAGTTGCCGGACGACATCGCCGACATCCTTGTCGCGGCGTATGTCGATCGTCTCGACCCCGTGCGCATCCGCCATCGCCAACCGCTCGTCGACGAGGTCCGCGCCGAAAACCCTTGCGGCGCCTTGCTGTTGAGCGGCTCGGGTGGCGAGTTGCCCCACCGGGCCGAGTCCGACGACCAACACCGTGTCGCCGTCGGTGACGTCGGCATAACGGGCGGCCTGCCAGGCAGTCGGCAGGATGTCGGACAGGTAGAGCCAGCGCTCGTCTGGCCCGCTCTCCGGCACCTTCACCGGCCCGTATTGCGCCTGGGGCACGCGCACGAATTCGGCTTGGCCACCCGGCACCGAGCCGTAGAGGCTGGTGTAGCCGAAGAGCGCGGCGCCCTTCTCCTGCGAACGCACCTGGGTCGTCTCGCACTGCGCCTGCAGGCCGTGGTTGCACATCCAGCAGTTGCCGCACGAGATGTTGAACGGTATGACGACTCGGTCGCCGGGACGCAGGTCGCCCGCGGCGGCACCGACCTCCTCGACGATGCCCATCGTCTCGTGCCCGAGCACGTCGCCTTTGCTGAGGAACGGGCCGAGGACGCTGTAAAGGTGCAAATCGGACCCGCAGATTGCGGTCGAGGTGACGCGGACGATCGCGTCGTGCGGCTCCTCGATCCGTGGGTCCGGCACGTCGATGACTTCGACGTTCTCCCGGGACTGCCAGGTCAGTGCCTTCACGTCGGCTCCTTCGCTCGCGTCAATCTTTACGATCGCCGCCTACCCGAGCGGTCCCGTAGGCAAACGGACCCGGACGGCGGACTCGCGCTCGGAGAACTCCCATAGCTCGCACGCGACGGCCTCGTCCCGGGACAGCCGGCTCGATGCCGCGACACCGGGGGTGCCGCGGTAGCCGCCGAGTTTGCTCGGGCCGACGAAGGTGCCGTTGGGTAGCTCCGGTAGCGTGGCGGCGCAGACGGTCGGCCAGGCGCCCTCCTCCGCGGAAGTGGCAAGAAGGGCGTTGCCGAGTCTCATCGTCAGGCGGGTGACGCCCTCGACCCCGTCGGTCTGCAGGTCGGTCGCCGAGTAGCCGGGATGCGCGGCATAACTACGCAGAGCTGTGCCGGCTGCCGCAGCCCGCCGGGCCAGCTCGCGAGCGAAGACGAGAGTGGCAAGTTTGGAGCGTGCGTAGGCGGCGTTCTGTGCGTAGCCGCGAGTGAAGTGCATGTCGTCGAAGGCGAACCTGCCGAAGCGGTGGAAGACGCTGCTCAGGCTGACCACTCTCGGTGCAGGGCCGGCCAGGAGCGTGGGCAGCAGGAGTCCGGTCAGCGCGAAGTGGCCCAGGTAGTTGGTGCCGAGCTGGGCCTCGAAACCGTCGACGGTCGTCATGCGCGGACCCCACATCCGGCCGGCATTGTTGATCAGGACGTCCACCGGCCCGTCCAACTCGTCGACGAACGACCGGACGGTCGCGAGGTCGGCCAGGTCGAGGTGACCGACCGTGACGTCGACCCCGTGCTCCCGGCGGATCTCCTCCGCCACGGCATACCCTGCCGCCGGGCTCCTCACGGGGAGCACCAGAGAGGCGCCTTTGCTGGCCAGTGCGAGCGCTGTCGCGCGACCCAACCCGCGGGTGGCACCGGTGAGCACAACCCGTCGCCCCGCAAGGTCCGGCACCGAGCGCGCGGTCCAGCGCTTGCCGATGGCTGCCCGCGCCATGGCGTCGGACGCGGGCGACGCGATGCTGCCGGCCACACATTCGGTCACGTGGGATTCCCCCGATCGGAAGGCTGCGACGAAGCGTAGCCACGCGTCTCCGGTGCCGGTCGCTAGGTCCGACTCCCCTCGCCGAACGGACTCCCAACACAGATGACGTCCTCCTCGTCCGCGTCCATCAAGACGCGGGCGAGGAGGGTGAGCACCGTACTTGCTCAGCAACTCGCTTTGAGGATCCGGTCCGTAGTCGCCCTTGCTCGGTCGAAGGTTTCTCCCGATTCGCTTGGCGCTACCTCCATGGCCTGTTGCGTCGCAAGCTGCGCCATGATCCCGCCGACGCCTGCCAGCAACGCGGCGTCGTCCTCTCCGCACTGGGGGCCTCACCACTTGGAGGATGCCCTTGCTCTTGTCTCAATCGCCCAGGACCGCTCGGCTGACGCTACGGCATCCGGTAGTGCCACCGGCCACCACCCTTCACGAACTCGATCGGCGGATTGCTGCGCTCATATGTACTCCAGGTCTTGCCTGCCAGGGCGCCTGCGATTCCTGAGATCTGTCCGCTGTCGAGCGACGTAATCGACGAAGTCCAGGGTCATTCCTGCCGTGCTAGCGGCGTAGTCGGCCAGCTCGTCCGCTTATTACTCGACGTGCGAGTGGGTTGTGGTCGAGCCCGGTCCACGGACTTCCTCGATCTCCTCGATCGGCTCGACGTCGGTGGGCGGTCCCGACCACAGCTCGCAGATATGGTCGGTCAACTTGGCTGAGCGCGCTTCGATGTCGGCGTCCGTCCATGCACTCGGATGTTCGTGGATGAGGTCCTTGGAGAGCACGAGGAGGCTGTACTTCTCAAGCAGGCTGCGCTTGCCCCGCCCAGCCTCTCCGCCGACCTTCATCGACGAAGCCTCAGAGTCGGTCCACGGCCGGTTGGACAACGAGCCGTTCAGGCTCTTCGCGACAAGCGTCAGGTTCCCGAGGGTATGTACCCGACGATCCCTGTCGGCGGCCTCCTCAGGCGACAAGCGCGGCTCCGGATTCCAGTGCGCCTGCCAGCCCTGCGGCATGACGTGCTCGATCTCCAACTTGTCCGGCAGCGTGACGTTCTCGTGGAAGTCCGTCCGCAGCTTTCGCTCCAAGGCCGCCAGGATCACACGCAGCCGATACTGAGCGACGTTGCCGTAGAGCCTCAGCGACGTCGGCCCGCTGAGCCGCGAGGAAGTTCCGGACCGTCTCGCCAGCGATGTCAACTGGGGTCCTATCCAGCAGCTTGAGGATCGAGACCATCGTCTTGTTAACGTCCTTCATGGTCATCCGAAGAAGCGTTCGTCGAATCACCCAGCTCTCCAGGGCTCCCAGCGCGGTTACGACCTGGTCTTCGGGAACCTGATGGTTGTCGGAAAGCAGCCAAAGCAGCAGCGGGCTGGTTGCTGCGAGCCCCATCGTTTCGATGACGCGACTGTAGAACGAACCCTGGGCACTCTGCTCGGAGAGATTCGCAAGTGCGCGGTAGGTATCCGCATCCTTACGGAACTCGCTGAGGAGCTGATCGGCGGAGTCGCCGCTCTTCATGTATGGCGCGGCGTGCTCGGTGAAGATCCGGAATACATGCTCGGTCTTGACCTCGTCGCTCAGACGCATGGTCAGCCAGTACTGCACGAAGATGTCGATGCGCGAGCGCTGGTGACGACCCTGCACGATCTCGGCTCGCCACCACTCATCGTCGAAGTCGACCCAATGCGTCTCCGACCATTCGTCGACATCCGCGCCCGCCTTCTCTCCCTGTTGGAAGACCCAGTTCTTGATGAGATCAGCCTTCAGCAGCGGGGTGCCCCGGTCGTTGAGGGTCTCGAAGATCAGCTGGGAGTCGTCGTGACCCGTCAGGTTGATGGCAACGATATAGAGACCATCACGAAGCGTTGCCGACAAAGCTGAAGCGCGCCGTTCTTCCGTGCCCGGCGACACCTTGCCGTCTTCATCGGGCGTTCCGGTCAGCCAGGCGCGAGCCTCGTCGCTAAAGAACTTGTGTGCCGACAAGATGCGGTGTTCGCCGCTCCAGTCGTCCTTCGGATCCATCGCCTGCGCGAACGCCTTGCGGTCGTGCTTCGAGGGCCACAGCTTGAACCGCTCCGGCTTGCCACGGAAGGCGGAGGATCGATTGAGAATGAGTTCCTCAAGGTCCTCGGCGAGCAACTCATGCCCGCGCTCCTCGACGACCGCCTGAACTGCGTCGATCATGAGCTGGAGGGTGGTGGTGCGCTGCTGGCCGTCGATAACGAGGTGACGAGTAACGTCCCCAACGACGGGCGGCTTCGACTCGTAGACGACTGCTCCGAGGAAGTGATGCGGGACCATCGGAGCTGCGCCGTCAGCAACGACATAGCTCTCAGCCACGCGAATCACGTCAGCCCACAGCGGCGCCCACTGGTCCTCTTCGTTCCAGACGTACGGTCGCTGAAACGGCGGAATCTCGTAGTGCATCTTCCCGTCGAACAACTGCCGAGGACTCAACGCATCTGCCTTCAACGTCACACTCCTGAATTCTTTCCGCCTTCTAGGCAGAGCCTGCCAGAGAGACCGGACAGATTGGGAGCGGATAGGTGCGCCTGGCGCGGCCCAGGGAACGTGGAGTAGCGCAGACGCATGTTGTCCGTCGCGGTGGGACCAACAACGAGCGAGCTATTCGGGCAGCAAGTCCCTTGACCTGTACCCGGTTCCCCGGACTGTTGTGGTTGGTTGATCATGCCGCGGGCGAGGCGTGGTTCTGAAGGTTAATGTCGCCACCGCCGGGCACGTCATTGCGGGAGAACGTTCTCCTGCGCGATATACGCGCTGGCGCTTGAGCATCTCGATCTCCATCGGCTGCCGTCGATTCTCCCGACGTAGCCGGACCAACTCAGCGCGCTCATCCTTGAACAAGCCCGGCTTATGTCCGTCATCGACATCAGCCTGGTCCATCCACCACCGCAAACACGACTCGCTGATCCCCAGATCCTTCGCGATCTGCACGACCGGCTTCGCACGGCCCCGGCGCCAGTTCCACAGCACGCTGCCGAAACTCCGATGACTTCGGTGCAGGCATCTCACACACTCCAATCCGAGACGATCATCACCCCAGTCCAGGTGCCCGAGAAAGCGGGAACAGGTCAGTCCGTCACGACAAAGTCAGCGAAGGAACCGTCTCCCTGCGTTACGCCAGCCGAATGCACCACATCGGCATCGACCGGGCATGGAACGGCCACCGCGTCATTCTGCTCGTCCAAGACCTTCAAATCACCATCATCGACGCCACCACCGGCCACGTGAGCCGCCAACTCACCCTCGACCCCAGCCGCAACTACCCCAAAAGCAACAAGGACCGAACCCTCCCTGAGGGTTCGGTCCTTGCAGACGTCGTGAGACGGCATACAAAGTGGAGCATAGGAGATTCGAACTCCTGACCTCTTCCATGCCATGGAAGCGCGCTACCAACTGCGCCAATGCCCCGTGAAACGGGCGCCGCGACCTACCTGCGGCGACCGACACACTCTAGCCAATCCAGCTCGCCTCCACCAAATCGGGTGCGGCCGCGGGTCACGCGACGGGAGCGGCTTCCTCGGCCTGTTTGAGTTCGCGCTTCCAGCGCCGGAAGCCCTCCTCGGTGCGGCCGTGCCGCCAGTAGCCCGAGATCGACGCCAGGTCGGCCGGGACACCGCGATCCTTGCGCAGGTAGGGCCGCAGCTGCTTCATCGTCAGCTCGGCTTCGCCATGCACGAAGACCTGCACGACACCGGCCGGCCAGGGGGCGCTCGTGACCGCGTCATACAGCGCGGAATGGTCCTCCCCGACCCGGCGCACCCAGGTCAGCGAGACGCCCTCCGGACGATCCAGGTCGCGCTCGTCGGCGGCATCTGCGGTCTCGACGTAGATCGCGCCCCTCGCACTCCCCGGCAGCGCACGCAGCGCGGCGCTGATCGCCGGCAACGCCGTCTCGTCGCCGACGAAGAGGTGGAAGTCGACCTCGGCCTGCGGGCTGTAGGCGCCGCCCGGGCCGAGCACCGTGACCGGATCGCCCGGCTTGGCCGCCAGCGCCCACGGACCCGCGACACCTTCGTCACCATGGACCACGAAATCGATTGCGATGCGGCGGTTTTCGTCGTCCACCTGCTGCACCGTGTAGGTGCGCAGCACCGGCTGCGCCTCCGGCGGGAAGCTGTCCCGCACCACGTCCAGGTCGAGCGGCTTCGGGTAGTCGAAGCCGGGCGCCAGGAACACCAGCTTCACATACGCATCCGTATGACGCCGTGCGGCGACCGCGTCGAAGCCGTCCCCGGCGAGCCACACCCGCACACAATGCGGGCTCAGCGAAACGGTCTCCACGACGTGGAAGTCCTGCGGGGTACGGGCCATGCCGTCAGCTCCTGAAGTTAGGTATGCCTAACTCTAACCGCAGGAACCGGCCGGCAGAAACCGGGTCAGCGGCCCTCGGGCTTCTTGCGGATGTAGACCTGCCGGCGCACGTGCGCGACCACGGTGCCGTCGCGCAGCAGCAGGTCGGTCTCGAACCAGTGCAGCACCTTGCTGCCCGACTCCGCCTCGGCGCGGATCGCCTCGGCGGTCTCCCGCGGCACCTCGAAGCGGCCGTAGACCGTCGACGTGCCGGGACTGCGGTAGTCGATCTCGGCCTTGGCATCCCACACGTAGTAACCCGGACCGAGCTGGTTCATCAGCAGGATCGCGAAGAACGCGTCGGACATCGAGCCGATCGAGCCGCCGAACGCGGTGCCCTGCTGGTTGCGGTTCCAGCGGGTCAGGCGCAACCGGGTGCGGCATACGGTCCAGTCGTCGGAAAACTCCACCACCCGGATCCCCGCACCCAGCAACGGCGGGTAGATGCTGAGCGCCCGCGCCAGCCACTGCGGCGGGATGCGGCGGCGCTCGCCGAAGCGCGACGTCCTCGAGCGGCTCATCGCGGCAGGTTCCATCCGGCGATCCGCCAGCCGGTGCCGTGCTCCTGCAGCGCCGCCCAGTGGCAGTTGCTCATGCCTTGCAGGCTGGTCCACGCGACATACTGCGGCATCCCGACGAGCGCCGCGCACAGCGTGCGGGACGTCATCCCGTGGCAGGCGATCACCACGGTCTCCCCCGGTTCCAGCTGCGCCACCACCTCGAGCGCGCCCTGCTCGACCCGGGCCGCGAGTTCGCTGATCGTCTCCCCGGTGCCGCCGCGTCGCAGGTCCTCGCCCGCGTCGATGCGATCGAGCAGGTCGCCGGTGCGGGCCCGCACCTCGGCGCTGGTCAGCCCCGACCAGTCGCCGACGTCGACCTCACGGAAGCGCTTGTCGAAGGAGATCGGGATGTCCGCCTCGTCGGCGAGCGCCTGCCCGGTGTCCGCCGCGCGCGACAGATCGCTCGCCACGATCCGCGAAGGCCCGTATGCCGCAAGGAGTTTCGCCGCCGTGGCCACCTGTTCGCGACCGCGCTCGGACAGCGGCGCGTCGAACTGCCCCTGCCATCGCCCGGCGGCGTTGTAGGTGGTCTCACCGTGTCGCCATACGAGCAGACGGCGCGGGGCGTCGGTCACGGGTTACGCCTCCAGGTCGATCACCGGGCAGTCGCGCCACAGCCGGTCGAGCGCGTAGAACTCGCGCTCCTCCTCGTGCTGGACGTGCACCACGATGTCACCGAAGTCGAGCAGGACCCAGCGACCCTCACGCTGACCCTCCCGGCGAATCGGCTTGGCCCCCAACGAATGCAGCCGCTCCTCGACCGCGTCGACGATCGCGCTGACCTGGCGGTCGTTGGCGCCGGCGGCGACCACGAAGACGTCGGTGAGCGCCAGTTGGTCACTCACGTCGATCGCGATCACGGAGGTCGCGAGCTTGTCCTCGGCGGCAACCGCCGCGGCCTTGGCCAGGTCGATGGCGCGGGTGGTGGCTGCCACGTCAGACGTCTTCCTTTGCGGTCTCGGCCTGCGGCCGGTAGAGCTGATATTTGCCGATGTACTGCACGACGCCGTCCGGCACGAGATACCAGACCGGCTGCCCGTCGGCGACCCGGCGCCGCACGTCGGTCGAGCTGATCGCCATCGCCGGCACCTCCATGAGTTTGACCCGATCGCGCGGCAGACCCTTGTCGGACAGTTCGTGCCCGGGGCGGGTGACGCCGATGAAGTTGGCGAGCGGCCACATCTGGTCCACACCGCGCCAGGAGAGGATCTGGGCGAGCGCGTCCGCGCCGGTGATGAAGAACATCTCGGTGTCCGGCCGCTGCGCCCGCAGATCGGTCAGGGTGTCGAGGGTGTAGGTCGGCCCGGGCCGGTCGATGTCGACCCGGCTGACCGTGAAGCGTGGGTTGGATGCGGTGGCGATGACCGTCATCAGATAACGCTGCTCGGCCGGCGTGACGTCCCGGCCGGCCTTCTGCCACGGCTGCCCGGTGGGGACGAAGACGACCTCGTCGAGGCCGAGTCGGGCCTGCACCTCGCTCGCCGCGACCAGGTGGCCGTGGTGGATGGGATCGAAGGTGCCGCCCATCACCCCCAGGCGGGTGGTCAGTGCTCCGACTTCCCGTCGGCCGACGCGGTCTTGGCGGCGGTGTTGCGGAACGACCACAGCAGGCCCAGCAGCGCGAGGAACACGCCCATCGCGATGATGCCGTAGACGATGTGCGGCATCGGCAGGTGATTTTCCTCCAGCTTGGGCACGGTGGACTCCGCTGCGAGGTTGACCAGGGACGACTTCATGCGGGGCAGCCTATCGGGTATGACGAGAGTCGCTCACCGCGCCTCACCGCCTCCTATCGCACCTGGCCGTCCCCGTCGACGAGCCATTTGGTGCTGGTGAGCTCCTGCAGACCCATCGGCCCGCGCGCGTGCAGCTTCTGGGTGGAGATGCCGATCTCGGCGCCGAAGCCGAACTCGCCGCCGTCGGTGAACCGCGACGACGCGTTGACCATCACCACCGCGGCGTCGACCTGCGCCTGGAAGCGCCGCGCCGCAGCGCGGTCCTGCGTCACGATCACCTCGGTGTGCCCCGAGCCGTAGCGGTCGATGTGGTCGATCGCGGCCGCGAGGTCGTCGACCACGCCGACGCTCACGTCGAGGTCGAGATATTCGGTGGCGAAGTCACTCTCGGTCGCCGGTTCGTATGCCGTGCCGACCCGCTCCGCGATGGCGCTCGACCGTGGGTCGGTGTGCAACCGCACGCCGGCGTCGCGCAGCGCGTCATACATCTGCGGCAGGAAGGTATCGGCGACATCGCGGTGCACCAGCAGCGACTCGGCGGCGTTGCAGACGCTGGGGCGGTGGGTCTTGGCGTTGAGCGCGATGGCGAGCGCCTGCTGCAGGTCGGCGGCGGAGTCGACGTAGACGTGCACGTTGCCGACGCCGGTCTCGATGACCGGCACGGTCGCGCCTTGCACCACGGCCTGGATGAGGCGGTCGCTGCCGCGCGGGATCACCAGGTCGACCAGTCCGCGGGCGGTGATCAGCGCGTCGACGTCCTCGTGGCCGCCGTCGAGCAGCTGCACTGCGTCCGGCGCAATGCCTTGCTTCTCAAGGGCTTTGCGCAGCTCGTCGACGATGACGCGGTTGGTGTCGGCGGCCGCCGAACCGCCGCGCAGGATCATCGCGTTGCCGCTCTTGAGGCCGAGCCCGGCGGCGTCGACGGTGACGTTGGGCCGCGACTCGTAGACCATCCCGACCACACCCATCGGCACCCGCACCTGCCGCAGCTGCAAACCATTGGCGAGGGTCGAGCCGCGCACCACGTCGCCGACCGGGTCCGGCAGCGCCGCGAGCGCGCGCAGGGCGCCGGCGATGTCGGCGATGCGCTCGGGGGTCAGCGTGAGCCGGTCCTGCAGGCCCTGCGGCATACCGGCCCCGCGGCCGCGCAGGAGGTCGGCCTCGTTGGCGGCGACGATGCGGTCGGTCGCGGCGACCAGGGCGTCGGCCAGCGCGGTGAGCGCGGCGTCCTTGTCGGCCCGGGTGAGCAGGGCGAGCTGCTTGGCGGCGCGCCGCCCGGCCCGGCCGGCCGCGTCGACCCGGCTGCGGGCGTCGGTGAGCACCGGCTGATCGAGCGTGGTCATGCGGTCCAGCCTAGACGCCCGGGTGCGGCCCGCGTCCCGAGCATTTCCCGAGCGTTTCTCGACCCTCGGCATAGCGACGCGCCGGTCTGGCCGGCGAACACGGCGCGTTCGTATGCCGAGGGTCGACTTTTGTCGCGGGCGGTCGGGCGCGACCGGATCCCGAGCGTTTCTCGACCCTCGGCATAGCGACGCACCGGTCTCGGCGCTGACCGCGGCGCGTCCGTATGCCGAGGGTCGACTTTTGTCGCGGCCGGACGCGGTCACCGGGCTGCGCTACGGCGCGAGGAACTCCCGCGCACCCCGCAACCGGGTGCGCAGGGCGGCCTGGGTGCGGCGCGAGTCGAGGCGGACCTCCATCGGCCCGGGTTCGGGCAGATCGCGGCGGGAGCCGGTCCGCACCCCGGTGAGGTCGAGGCCGTCGCGGGCCGCGATGAGCTCGCCGAGGGCGACCCGGCTCACCGCATCCGCGCCGCCGCAGTGGAAGATCCCGGTCGGGCGGGCGCCGGCGAGCTCGAGCAGCGCGGCCGCGGAGTCCGACCGGTGCACCGGGCAGCGCACGTCGTCGGAGAAGAGCACGCCGTCGGCGCCGCCGATGAGGTCGTGCACCAGCTTCTCCATCGGCGACCCCGGTCCGAGCACGAGGCTGCTGCGAGCGATGGTCGCGGTGGGCGCGACCGCGCGCACGGCGGTCTCCGCGGCGGCCTTCGCCGCGCCGTAGGGCGTGATCGGGTCCGGGACGCAGCTCTCGTCATACGACGCACGGCGGCCGGAGAAGAGCGCGTCGCTCGACACGTGCACCAGGTGCGCGCCGACGGCGGTGGCCGCGAGCGCGACGTGCGCGGCGCCGTCGGCGGTCGTGGTCCAGTCCCGATAGTTGTATGCCGTGTGCACCACGGCCTCGGGTGCGACCTCACGCAGCAGCGCGGCGCACGCCTCCCGGTCGGTGATGTCGAGGTGCCGCCAGCGCACCCCGCCGGCGGTGTCGAGACCCGGCGTGCGCGAGGTGGTGGCCACCACCTCGTCGCCGCGCGCGATCGCCTGGGCGACGACCTCGCTGCCGAGCAGCCCGGTGCCCCCGGTGACGAGCAGCCTCACCGCGGGCTCACGGGGCGGCGAACCGCCGCTGCTGGCGGTAGACGCCGATGAAGACGATGATCACGCCACCGATCGTCAGCCACATGCTGTACTTCGCCAGCTGGTTGACCAGGTCCTTGGCCGGCTCACCCATCTGGTAGCCGGCGAGCATCCACAAGCCGCGGTAGACGATGCCCGCGGAGAAATCGATCAGCAGGAACTTCCGCAGGCTCATCCGGGCGTCGCCGACGAAGGCATAGACGATCGAGCTGGGCAGGATTGGGATGAACCACACCAGGAATACCGCCGGGCCGCCGAACTTGCGGGCGATGCCCTCGGCGTAGCGCGCCGTGCGCCCGGCCCACTTCGAGCGGGAGGCGATCATGTCGATGACGCCCCGCCCCCAGAGCCGCCCGGCCCACCACCACAGCCAGTCGAACTTGATCGAGGTGAGCGCGGCCGCGATCAGCGCCGCCCACCACATCGGCTGGTGCTGACCGACCCGCATCAGCGCGCCGATGTCGACCATCGCGATGTTGGAGCCGCTGAAGACTGCGAGGATGTAGTCGCGGGCGGGCGCGGAGAAGTTGCCGAGGATCCACGGCCGCACCGGGATCGTGAGCAGGCCGTAGGCGCCGGTGGCGATGATCAACCCGATGCACCAGAGCTCGGCCTTGCCGGGCTTGCCCTTCCAGGGCATGCGTGGGTCGTCCCACCACTCCTTGGTGGGCGGCTGCTCGGCGTCGACCGCGGCGGCCTGCTTGTCCAGGTCGACCTTGCTGGGCTGGCTGGGCTGGCTGGGCTGGCTGGGCTGGCTGGGGCCAGGATCCGCGGCGACCGGGCGCACGGGCTCCCCTGCTGTGCTCACGTGGTCAATCCTCGTTCATCCGGGGGCAAAATTCATCGTCGGTCCCGCACCCGGTCGAGCACGGCGAGGTGATCGCGGTGGATCACTTCCCGCTCGTATGCCGGGCCGAGGTCCCGCGCCAGCTCGTGCGTGCTGCGGCCGAGCAGGTCGGGCAACTCCTTGGAGTCGTAGTTGACCAGCCCGCGGGCGACCGCGCGGCCGGACTCGTCGATCAGGTCAACGGCGTCACCGGCGACGAAGTGCCCGGCCACCTGACGAATCCCGGCGGGCAGCAAGGACTTTCCGCGCCGCGTGACCGCCTCGACCGCGCCCGCGTCGAGCAGCAGCCGGCCCTGCGGCGAGGTCGCGTAGCGCAACCACAGCTGCCGCGCGCTCGGCCGGGTCTTGGTCGGCGCGAAGACCGTGCCGACGTCCTGCCCGGCGAGCGCCGCCGCGGCCCGGTCGGCGGCGGTGAGCACCGTCGGGACGCCCGCCGAGGTGGCGATCTCGGCGGCCTCGATCTTGGTGATCATGCCGCCGGTGCCGACATGTGAGCTGGTGCCGCCGATGTCGACACCATCGAGCTGCGCATGGTCGGTGACCGTGTCGATGCGGCGGGCGCCGGGGTGCGAGGGCGGCGCGTCATACAGGGCGTCGACGTCGGAGAGCAGCACCAGCGCACGCGCGTCGATCAGGTGGGCGACGAGCGCGGCGAGGCGGTCGTTGTCGCCGAAGCGGATCTCGTGGGTGGCGACGGTGTCGTTCTCGTTGATGACCGGCACCACGCCGAGGTCGAGCAGCCGCTCGATGGTGCGGCGTGCGTTGAGGTAGTGCCCGCGCCGGGTGACGTCGTCGGCGGTCAGCAACACCTGGCCGGTGGTGAGGCCGTGCCGCCCGAACTCGGCGCTGTATGCCGCAAGCAGCGCCCCCTGCCCCACACTCGCGGCGGCCTGCTGGGTCGCCAGGTCGCGCGGTCGCCGCCGCAACCCGAGCGGCACCATGCCGGCGGCGATGGCCCCCGAGGACACGAGGACCACGTTGCTGCCGGCCAGCCGGCGGGCGGCGAGGGCGTCCACCAGCGCGGCGAGGCGACCGGCTGACAGGCCGCCCTCGGGGTCGGTCAGCGAGCTCGAGCCGACCTTGACCACGACGGTCTCGGCGGTCGCGACGCGGTCGCGCAGACTCGCCTCAGCTGTCATCGCCGGTGTCTTCGGAGGGCACCGGGTCGCGGTCGGTCCACAGGCCCGCCTTCCGCTCGGCCTGCAACTCCTCACGTGCCTCGCGCTGGGCGTCCTTGCGCTGGTGGAACTGCTCGCGCTTCTCGGCACGCGTCGCGCGGCCGGACTCGTCCAGGCGCAGGTCGGTGCCGCGCGGGCCGAGCAGCTCGGCGCCGGTGGCCATGGTGGGCTCCCAGTCGAAGACGACGGCGTTGTCGTCGGGTCCGATGAGCACGGTGGAGCCGGGCACCGCCCCGGCCTTGAAGAGCTCCTCCTCGACACCGAGGCGGTTGAGGCGGTCGGCGAGGTAACCGACAGCCTCGTCGTTGGCGAAGTCGGTCTGCCGCACCCAGCGGGTGGGCCGCTCACCGATGATCCGGAAGATCGTCTCGTCGCCGTGCTTCTCCCTGCGGATGTGGAAGCCGGAGTCGTCAACCGCCTTGGGGCGCAACACGATCCGCTGCGGCGCGGTGGCGATCTCGATCTCGGCGCGTGCCTCGTCGACGTGCTTGGCGAGCGAGAAGCTCAGCTCGCGCAGGCCCTCGTGGGCGACCGCGGAGACGATGTGCACCTCGAGACCGCGTGCCTCCAGGTCGGGCTTGACCAGCTCGGCGAGCTCGCGCGCGTCGGGCACGTCGGCCTTGTTGAGCACCACGACGCGGGTGCGATCGGACAGCGGCTTGCCGCCGAGGGTGTCGTCGGCGACATACTGCGACAGCTCCTGCTCGATGACCTCCAGGTCGGTCATCGGGTCGCGGCCGGCCTCCAGCGTGGCGCAGTCGATCACGTGCACCAGCACCGAGCAGCGCTCGACGTGCCGCAGGAACTCCAG
This sequence comes from Flexivirga aerilata, assembly GCF_013002715.1. Classification (NCBI taxonomy): domain Bacteria; kingdom Bacillati; phylum Actinomycetota; class Actinomycetes; order Micrococcales; family Dermacoccaceae; genus Flexivirga; species Flexivirga aerilata. The sequence goes on along the minus strand of NZ_JABENB010000002.1, from coordinate 492,866 downwards.
GCCGAGGCCCTTGCCCTCGCTCGCGCCCGGGATGAGACCCGGCACGTCGGCGATCGTGTAACGCTGCGAACCTGCCGTGACCACACCGAGATTGGGCACCAGAGTGGTGAAGGGGTAGTCGGCGATCTTGGGCCGGGCGGCGGACATCGCCGACACCAGGCTGGACTTGCCGGCGGACGGGAAACCGATCAGCGCCACGTCGGCGAGGGTCTTGAGCTCGAGGGTGATGTCGTGCTCGTCGCCGGGCTCGCCGAGCAGCGCGAAGCCGGGAGCCTTGCGGCGCGGGGACGCCAGCGCCTTGTTGCCGAGACCGCCGCGGCCGCCGGCCGCGGCGACATAGCGGGTGCCCGGCCCGACCAGGTCGGCGAGCACGTCGCCGCGAGCGTCCTTCACGACGGTGCCCTCGGGCACCGGCAGCACCAGGTCGGCGCCGTCGGCGCCGTTCTTCTCGTCGCCGGCACCCGGTCGCCCGTTGGGCGCGGCGCGGTGCGGGCTGCGGTGGTATTCGAGCAGGGTGGTCGACTGCGGGTCGACCTCGAGCACGACGTTGCCGCCGTGGCCGCCGTTGCCACCGTCGGGGCCGCCGAGCGGCTTGAACTTCTCGCGGTGCACGGACGCGACGCCGTGGCCGCCGTTGCCACCGCGCACGTGCAGCACGACGCGGTCGACGAAATTGGTTGCCACGGGGGTTCTCCTACCGAATCAAAGGTGTATGCCGAAAGGGGCGGGTCACCAGCTGGGACCCACCCCTTCGGGTTGAGATGTGCGCGCCGTCCGGCGTCAGGCCTGCTCGACCTCGACGACGTTGACGGTCTTGCGGCCGCGCTTCGCGCCGAACTCGACGGCGCCGTCGCGCAGTGCGAACAGCGTGTCGTCGCCGCCACGGCCCACGCCCTCACCGGGGTGGAAGTGGGTGCCGCGCTGGCGGACGATGATCTCGCCCGCGCCGACGAGCTGGCCGCCGAAGCGCTTCACGCCGAGGCGCTGGGAGTTGGAGTCACGACCGTTGCGGGTCGAGGACGCACCCTTCTTGTGTGCCATGTCTTAGTGCCTTTGCTTGAGAGTGTGCTGGTGGGACGCGAGAGCCGAAGCGCAAGGCTTAGGCGTCGATCGCGGTGACCTTGACCTGGGTCAGCGGCTGACGGTGACCCTGCCGCTTGCGGTAGCCGGTCTTGTTCTTGTACTTCATGATCGTGATCTTCGGGCCCTTGGTGGCCTTCATGACCTCGGCCTTCACGGTGACCTTCGCCAGCTTGCCGGCGTCGGAGGTCACGGTCGCGCCGTCCACGATCAGCAGCGGCTTCAGCTCGATGCTGTCGCCCGGGGCGACGGTCACTTTGTCGATGGTCAGGATGTCGCCGACGGAGACCTTCTCCTGGCGGCCGCCTGCGCGAACAATCGCGTACACGTTGGAACTCTCTTTCGTCATGAGTGCGCTCTTGATGGATGACCGGCGGGCAGCGACCCCGGGGACACCGGGACGCCCGCTCGGTGGGCACACCGAGGCACGAGTTTACCGGTCACGCTCGGCGCGCTCCAAATCGCCGGATCCGTATGCCGTGCGGGACTCCTCACGGCATACGGATCGGGGAGGTCAGGCGTCGTCGCCGGTCGGCGGTCCCGCCGGGGCGACTACGCGGGTGCGCTTGCGGCGCGGCGCGCGCGCCGGCTTGGTGACCGGGGCGGCGTCCGATGCCGGCGCGTCGGCCTCGGCCGGCTCGCTCGCCGGAGCGGCCGCCGCGGTCTCCGCAGCCTCCGCCGCGGTCACCGTCACCGGGGCCGGGGTTGCCGGGGTGTCGACGTGCGGGGCGCTGCCCGCGGCGGCGGTCGCCCGCCGGCGGCGAGCCCGGCCGGTGAGCTTCGGCGCGGGCTGCTGCGCCGGCTCCTCGCTCTGCTCGGTGGACTCGGTCTGCGCGGTGGAGGCGGTGGAGCCGGCCTGCCCGGACTCCCCTGCCGCACCGTCGGCGTCCTGCGCGCGGCGGCGCTGGCTGCCGGCGCGGCCGGTCACCGCGAGGTCGGGCCGGTCGATGGCCTCGGCGGCGACGGTGTCGGACACCGTCGCGTGGGCTGCCTCGCCGTCGTCCTCGTGCTTGTCGGCGGAGACGGCGGCGGCGTGCGCGGCGGCCGCGATCTGGGCCGCGGTCGGACCGCTCGGCTTGGCGGGCTCGTCCTGCTGCTTCTTGCCGCGGCCTTTGCGGGACTTGCCGTTGCCGCCGGAGTTGGCGCCACCGCCGTTGTTGCCGTTGTTGCCGCCGCCCGAGGGCTTGTCGACCGGGTCGGTGTGCACGATGATCCCGCGGCCGCTGCAGTGGTCGCAGGGCTCGGAGAAGACCTCGAGCAGACCGGATCCGACCCGCTTGCGGGTCATCTGCACCAGGCCGAGCGAGGTGACCTCGGCGACCTGGTGCTTGGTGCGGTCGCGGCCGAGGCACTCGAGGAGCCGGCGGACGACCAGGTCGCGGTTGGACTCCAGGACCATGTCGATGAAGTCGACGACGATGATGCCGCCGATGTCGCGCAGCCGCAGCTGCCGGACGATCTCCTCGGCCGCCTCGAGGTTGTTCTTGGTGACGGTTTCCTCGAGGTTGCCGCCGGACCCGACGAACTTGCCGGTGTTGACGTCGATGACCGTCATGGCCTCGGTGCGGTCGATGATCAGCGACCCGCCGCTCGGCAGCCACACCTTGCGGTCGAGTGCCTTGGCGAGCTGCTCGTCGATGCGGTGCACGGTGAAGACGTCCTGCTCACCGGTCCACTTCTCGAGGCGCTCGGCGAGATCGGGCGCGACCGAGGTGACGTAACCCTCGACCTGCTTCCAGGCGCCGTCGCCCTGGACGACCAGCTTGCTGAAGTCCTCGTTGAAGACGTCCCGGATGACGCGGACGGTGAGGTCGGGCTCGCCGTGCAGCAGGCTCGGGGCGTTCGCGGTCTTGGCGTCGGCCTGGATCTGCTCCCACTGGGCCTGCAGGCGCTCGACGTCGGCGCGCAGGTCCTCCTCGCTGGCTCCCTCGGCGGCGGTCCGCACGATGACGCCGGCGTCGGCCGGGACGACCTCCTTGAGGATCTTCTTCAGCCGGGCCCGCTCGACGTCGGGCAGCTTGCGGGAGATGCCGGTCATCGAGTTGCCGGGCACGTAGACCAGGAACCGGCCGGGCAGCGACACCTGGCTCGTCAGCCGGGCGCCCTTGTGACCGATCGGGTCCTTGGTGACCTGCACCAGCACGGTGTCGCCGGACTTCAGGGCGTTCTCGATGCGCTTGGCCTGGCCGTTCTCGAGACCGGCGGCGTCCCAGTTGACCTCACCGGCATACAGCACGGCGTTGCGGCCGCGGCCGATGTCGACGAAGGCGGCCTCCATGCTCGGCAGGACGTTCTGCACCTTGCCGAGGTAGACGTTGCCGGCCATCGAGGCCTGCTGCACCTCGCGGGAGACGTAGTGCTCGACGAGCACGCCGTCCTCGAGCACGCCGATCTGGGTGCGGCCGTGGCGCTCACGCACCACCATCTGCCGGTCGACGCTCTCGCGGCGGGCGAGGAACTCCGCCTCGGTGATCACCGTGCGGCGGCGGCCGGCCTCGCGGCCCTCGCGGCGGCGCTGCTTCTTGGCCTCCAGGCGGGTGGAGCCCTTGATCGCGGTGACCTCGTCGCGCTCCTTGCGCGGCTCGCGCACCTTGGTGACGGTGCCGGGCGGGTCGTCGCCCTCGCTGGTGCTGCCGCTGCGGCGACGCCGGCGGGTACGACGGCGGCTGCCCTCGGACTGCTCGTCGTCGTGGTCGGCGTCGCCCGAGTCGGCGGCGTCACCGTCGGACTGCTCGGAGTCGTCCTGCTTGGCGTCGGACTTCTTGGCGTTCTTGCGGCCCTTGCCCTTCGGCTCGCCGTCGCCGCCGTCGTCCGGCTTGTCCGCGTCGTCCTTGCGGCGGCCACGGCCACCGCGCCGGCGCGACCGGCCGCTCGGCTGCTGGTCGGCGTCGCCGTCGGAGTCGTGCGACGTCGCGTCGCCGGATTCACCGGAGTCACCGGAATCGCCGGCGTCGTCGGAGTAGTCGGCGTCGTGGGCGGCCTCGGCCTGCTCGCGGCGCGGGGCGCGGGTCTGCGGGTCCGGCGCCTGGAAGAGCAGGCCGAAGTTCATCGGCGCCGCGCTCGGCTGCTCGGCGGCCGGCTGCGAGGACGCGCTGTCACGCGCCGACTCGGTCGAGCCCGTCACGTCAGTGGAGTCACTGGACTCGGTGGTCTCGGTGGGCTCGGCGGTCTGGGCGAATTCGCCCGAAGTGGGTTCGTCGACGCCATCGGTGGTTGCACCGGGCGCCAGGAACGGGTTGGTGTCCTGGGGGGCCATGGCCCTCTTTCTGGTCCAGCACGCGAACGCGCCCACAACGAGGCAGTGCCCGCACGTCCGCATGTCGCGGATAGTTCGTCGCGTGTGGGTGCCCCTCGGCGAGGGGTGACCCTGCGACGCAAAGTCGGCTGTTACGTCCGGCCCGGATTCGCGGCATGAGCGCGGCTTCCGTGGGTCGGCCGCCGTCGATCCGGCACTCGGCTGGTCGCGAAGTCTCGCGGGCTCGAAAGCGGATATCGACGGGGCGTGGGCACGTTGTGGTAGTGCCGACGACCGTTGCCATTGTCGCACACGATCGCCCGCAGAGCTGTCAACCGGTTTCCAGCGGGTTCCCGATCGTGGCCTGATCGCCCGCCAGCGGGCCCTGACTGAGTCGGGTGACGAGTGGCCGGGACGCCTCGTCCAGCCCGGCGTGCCGGCAGAGCGCGGCGAGCACGTCGTCGGGGCGCACCAGCGGGGTCTGGTGCCGCAGGACGAGGTCGAGTGAGCCGCCGTCGGCGGTGAGCGCGAGGATCGCGGCGCGCACGTCGAAGGTGCGTTCGCCGCGCTTGGTCATCCGGGACACCTCGGCGGTGTCCATCGCGAGCAGGCGCGCGGTCGCGTCGGCCAGCTGCTGCGCGGTCTCCGCCGGGAAGTCCAGGCGCCACCGGCTGCCCTCGAGCCGGTCGGCGAGCGCGCCGTGGCCGGCCTCGGCGACCGCGAGGATGTCGAGCCCGTCCGGCAGCGCCGCGTTGAGCGCGGTCAGCACGGCATCCGGCTCGCGGCGTTCGCGCAACTGCACCTCGAAGTACTCCGCCTCGCTGGCGGTGCCGGTGGGCGCGGCGTTGGCGTAGCTGATCTTCGGGTGCGGGTGGAACCCCGCGGAGAACGCCGTGGGTATGTCGGCCCGCCGCAGCGCCCGCTCCAGGGCCCGCTGGAAGTCACGGGTCGAGGAGAAACGGAGACGGCCGCGCTTGGCGTACTGCACGCGGAGCTTCTGCACCGCCGGGTCGGGAGCCGGGCCTTCCGGCACGCGTTGTCTGGCCACCGGCCAACCGTAGCTGCCGGGGCGGGGTGCCATCCCCCTCCCGTGACCGCAGCAACACGACCACGAGCAGCCCGCAGAGCGCGACGACACCGGCCCCGGTGAAGAGCGCGTGGTGCATGCCCGCCACGAATCCATCGCGTGCCGACCGGGCGACCGGTCCGCCGAAGTGCGTTGCCGCAGCGACGGATTCGCGCGCCCGCTCCGCGGCGGTCGCAGGAAGACGCTGCACCTGCACCTGGGAGCGGTAGGTGCTGGACAAAATGCTGCCGAGCACCGCGATGCCGAGCGCGCCGCCGCACTCGCGGGCCAGGTCGTTCATCGCGGAGGCGACGCCCTGCTGATCGCGCGGCAGGGCATCGGTGATCGCCGATGTCGCGGGAGTCATCGCCCAGCCCATGCCGGTGCCGAGCACCCAGAGCAGCGCCGCCACCAGCCAGTAGGTGGTGGACGCCCCCACCGTCGCGAGCCCGCACATCGCGCCCGCGACCAGCGTCATACCGGCTGCGCAGACGGGCCGGACACCGAAGCGTGCGACGAGGTGGGGCGCTACCCGCGCACCCGGCATCAGGCCGGCAGCGAGCGGCAGGACCGCGCACGCCGTGACCAGCGGCGACCAGTCGCGGACGAACTGCAGATATTGCACGAAGACGAAGACGAACCCGAAGAAGAGGAAGAACAGCGCGCTGACCGCGAGCGTGCCGCCCGTGAAGCCTCCATGGCGAAAGAGCCGAACATCGAGCAACGGTGCGGGTGTTCGCAGCTCCCAGAGCACAAATCCGGCGAGCACGACAGCGCCGGCGATCAGCCCCACGACCGTGCGCCCGGCCGACCAGCCGTAGGTCGGCGCCTCGATGATCGAGTAGACGCCGACGCCGAGGCCGACGACCGCGAGCGCGGCACCGACGCCGTCGAAGCGGCCGGTCTGCGGCTCCTGCGACTCGGGCACGTTGCGCCACGACGCGATCAGCGCGATGCCGCCAATAGTGCTGCTGAGCAAGAAGATCGAGCGCCACGACCACCAGGTGAGCAGTAGCCCGGAGCCGAGCAGGCCGAGCACGGCACTGGCACCGGCGAGCCCGGTCCAGACGGCGACGCCGCGGATCCGCTCGGCCTCGGGGAAGGTCGCGGTGATCGTCGACAGGGTGGCCGGCATGACCAGGGCCGCCGCGACCCCCATCGCCACCCGCACGCCGATCAGCGCGGCGGGCCGGTCGGTGACACCTGCCGCCAGGGTGGCCGCGACGAAGAGCGTCAGCCCGGCGAGCAGCACCCGGCGACGGCCGAGCCGATCCCCGAGATAGCCGCCGGGCAGCAGCAGCGCGGCAAAGGTCAGCGCGTAACCGTCGACGATCCAGGACAGCTCGGTCTGCGTGGCACCGGTCGCGCGGGCCAGGTCGGGCAACGCCACCATCAGCGAGGAGACCGCCGAGACGACCGCGGTCAGGGCGAGGCAGACCGCGACCAGCGCGGCACGGTGCCGGATGGAATCGTTCCGAGTTGTCAGAGTTGCCACCGTTGTCACTCCTTCACCTAGGACGGCGAAGCACCGCGTATGACGCCCGGCGCGCTCGCGCCGACCTCGCCACGGTCGTCCTCCGGGCCGGCTAGATTCAACGGTGATGAATAAGTCGCGAGGGCGCCGTCCGGGCAGCCCGCAGACCCGCGAGGAGATCCTGCGTGCCGCGCGCGAGGCGTTCCTGACGAGCGGTTACGCGCGCACCCCGATGCGGCGGATCGCGGCCGCCGCCGATGTCGACGTCGCGCTGCTGAGCTACCACTTCGGTTCGAAACAGGGGCTTTTCGCGGCAGCGATGACCCTGCCGATCCGGCCTGGCGACGAGATCGAGAAGGCGCTCGACGCCCCCATCGAGGAGTGGCCGGAGCGGATCCTGCGCACCGTGCTGCGCGTGTGGGACCACCCGCAGGCCGGGCCGGCCGCGGTGCACACGCTGCTCGCCGGTGCCTCCGACCCGGTCGCCCGGCGCGCCCTCGATGAATTCCTGGAGCGGGAGCTGATCGGCCGGATCGAGCGTCACCTCGGCGGCCGCGACGCGCATCGGCGCGCGATGGGCCTGCTCGTGCCGACCGCCGGCCTGCTGACGACGCGCTACCTGCTGCAGGTGCCCGCGTATGCCGAGGCGTCCCATGACGAACTCGTGCGCATCGTGGCGCCGTCCCTCGCCATACACCTGCGCGGAGCGCGGGCGGCGCCGCGCGACTGATACCTCCGGGTCCACCCCTACGACCGCGGTCGCAGGCAGGACGCGACTCACGGGCGATCCGCGCGTAGCGGCGCCGCGGCGACGGTGGTGACATGACACAACAGCTGCACGCCACCACTCCCCCGCCGACGGCCGACCGCACCCTCGTCGGCCATCACCTCGTCAAGCGCTATGCACCCTCGGTGCAGGACAGTCCGCCGGCGCTCGCCGGCGTCTCACTCGCGGTCGCCCCCGGCGAGTCCGTCGCGGTCATGGGGCCGTCCGGGTCGGGCAAGACCACCCTGCTGCACGTGCTCGCCGGCATCGTGCGCCCGGACGAGGGTGACGTGATCTGGAACGGCGCCAGCCTGCGCAGCGCCTCCGACGCCAGCCGAACCACGTTGCGCCGCAGCGCTTTCGGCTTCGTCTTCCAGTCCGGGCAGCTCATTCCCGAGCTCCCGGCGGTCGAGAATGTCGCGCTCCCCCTGCTGCTCGGCGGCACCGATCGTCGCCGGGCCGAAGCGCGCGCCGCCGCACTCTTCGCGCCGCTCGGGCTCGCCGGACTGGAACGGCGCCGGCCGGGTGAACTCTCCGGCGGCCAGGCACAGCGGGTCGCGATCGCCCGCGCGCTGGTCGGCACACCGGGGGTCGTCTTCGCCGACGAACCGACCGGCGCACTCGACCAGCACACGAGCGGCGAGGTCATGCACCACCTGACCGGGCTGAGTCGCCACCTCGGCGCGTCCCTGCTGATCGTCACCCACGACGCCAACGTCGCGGGCTGGTGTGACCGCACGCTGCACATGCAGGACGGCCGCATCGTCGGGGAGGCCCGCCGATGAACCTCCTGCCCGCGCTGCACACCGCACGGCGCATCGAGCGCGCGACCGACTCGTCCGGGCGACTGCCGAACACCCTTGCCATCGTTGCCTTCTCGGTCGCGACCGCGGCCCTGCTGATCGCGCTCGCCGGAGTGCACGCCTTCCAGGTGCGCGACGCGACCCAGCCGACCGACGTGTCCTACACCTACGTCGGCCTCGCGGCGTGTGCTGCGGGACTCCTCGCCGCACCCGTGCTCACCCTCGGCGGCGTCGCCGCCCGGCTGACCGTCGGCCGCCGCGACCATCGACTCGCCACACTGCGCCTGGCGGGAGCCACCCGCACCCAGGTCGTCGTGATCACCCTCGCCGAGTCGGGTCGCCTCGCGCTGGTCGGCTCACTCATCGGCATCGTGCTGTATGCCGTGAGTCTCGCTCCACTGTCGACCCTCCACTTCGGCGGAAAGCCCTTCAGCTACGGCGAACTCGTGGTGCCGCTCTGGTGGTTCCCCCTGGTCGTGCTCGGCGTGACGCTCCTCGCGGTCGGGTCCGGAGCGATCGGACTGCGACGGGTGGCGATCAGCCCGCTGGGCGTGACCGCCCGGCATACACCCCGCGGGCTGAGTGTCGTCCGGCTGCTCGTCACCGCCCTGGTCGCCGTGACCTGGATCGCGATCGGCACGGCGCTGCAGGAGGCGGACATCGTCGTGCTGATGCTCATCGTCGCGGTGATGGTCGCGGTCGCCAATGTCGTCGGACCGTTCGTGCTCGGGCTGGCGGGCCGGGTCATCGCACGCACCGCACGCCACGCGCCGACGCTGCTCGCGGCGCGCCGGATCGTCGATGACCCCAAGAACGCGTGGCGCGCGGTGGGTTCGATGGGTCTGGCGATCACCGTTGCGGGAGTGGGCGGTTCGATGGGATCGATCGACAGCTCCGGCATGGACCGCAGTCAGCAGCTCATCGCCCAGGACATGCGCACGGGGTCATTGCTGACCGTCGGCATCATCGCGGTCATCGCCGCCACCTCGACCTGCGTGGTGCAGGCGGCCCGGGTCGTCGACCGCCGGGGCGAGCTGCGCGCGCTGTCCCGCAGCGGCGCGCAGGGGCAGACGCTGATCGCCGCCGCGCTGCGCGAGACCTCACTGCCGCTCGCGATCACCGTGGTGCTCTCGACGGGCTTCACGATGGTGATGATGGCGCCGTTCGCGCGTTACCTGAGCCCGGCGACCGGCGCCTGGATCGTCGTCGCGGTGGTCGCGAGTGTGGCGCTGATGCTGGGCACCGTGCGGCTCACCCGTCCGCTGATCCGCCAGGCCGTCGCCGAGGTATGACGGGAGCACCGGGTGTTCACCGGGTCTTCAACGGCAGGTCGGGTCCCCGGCAACTACGGCCGCTTGCATCAAGGGTTGGGCCCGGACCTCAAGGAGTGCATCCCCGACGCACCGCCGGCGCCCGGTGGAGGGACGAACATGACTGCACGTAAGCGCGTCTCGCGTCGCGCGAAGGTCCTCGGCGCGGGCATCGCGGCCGCTGCCCTGGTCGGCACGGCGGCCGCGACCGCCAGCCCCCTGACGGCGGGCGGCAACGGCCACGGCAAGGGCGGGAAGCAGCCGCGCAACGTCATCCTGCTGATCGGCGACGGGATGGGCGACTCCGAGATCACGGCGGCGCGCAACTACCAGGTGGGTGCGAACGGCCGTCTCAACCTGGACACCCTGCCGAGCACGGGTGCCTACACGACCTACTCGCTGATGAAGGGCACCAACACCCCTGACTACGTGACGGATTCGGCGGCGTCGGGTTCGGGTTGGGCCACCGGCACCAAGACCTACAACGGCGCCATCAGCGTCGACACCAACGGCAAGAAGGTGCCCACGATCCTGGAGAACGCCAAGGCGGCGGGCTACAACACCGGCGACGTCAGCACCGCCGAGATGCAGGACGCGACCCCGGCGGTGCTTGGCTCGCACGTGACCAGCCGCGACTGCAAGGGCCCGTCGGCGACCAGCGCCAAGTGCCCGGCCAACGCGATCGAGAACGGCGGCGACGGGTCGATCTCCGAACAGCTGATGCAGACGCGCCCCGACGTGCTGCTCGGCGGCGGCCGCAAGTATCTCGACGAGAAGGTGACCGCGGGCACGTACGCCGGCCAGACGGTCCTGGACCAGGGTCGCGCGCAGGGCTACCAGGTGGCCACCAACGCCACCGAGCTGCAGAACGCTCCGCTCGGCAAGCCGTTGCTCGGGGCGTTCGCACCGGGCAACCTCGACCTGGAGTGGGTCGGCCCGACACCGACCCGCGAGGGCACCCCCGCGCAGCGTTGCGCGGTCAACCCCAAGCGCGACGCCGCGCAGCCGCACCTGTCGCAGATGGCCGACGTCGCCATCAACCGGCTCGACGCACTGAGCCGCGACGGCAAGGGCGCCAAGGGCCGCGGCGGCAGCGACGACAAGGGCTTCTTCCTGCAGATCGAGGGCGCCTCGATCGACAAGCAGGACCACGCGGCCAACCCGTGCGGTCAGATCGGTGAGAACGTCGAGTTCGACAAGGCCGTCGGCAAGGCGCTCGACTACCAGAAGAAGAACCCGAACACGCTCGTCGTCGTCACCGGCGACCACGGCCACACCAGCCAGATCGTCGGCGCCGGCAGCAAGACCGCCGGTTTCACCGCGACCCTCACCACCGCGGACAACGCCCCGATGACGATCAGCTACGCCACCTCCGCGGAGCTGACCGGCCAGGAGCACACCGGCACCCAGATCCGGATCGCGGCGGGCGGCCCGCAGGCCGACCGGGTCGAGGGCGTCACCAACCAGACCGACCTGTTCACCACGATGTCGGTGGCGCTCGGCCTGAAGGGCGACTGACCCGTCAGCCGCACGACCCGGCACACCGTATGACGCGAGGCGGCGCCCGACCGGGCGCCGCCTCGTGTCGTCGTCATCCGGCCGACGCCGTCACGCCGTCATCCGTCATACAACGGTCAGCGGCAGCAGCTTCTTGCCGGTCGGGCCGATCTGGATCTCGGTGTTCATCTGCGGGCACACGCCGCAGTCGAAGCACGGCGTCCAGCGGCAGTCCTCGACCTCGGTCTCGTCCAGCGCGTCCTGCCAGTCGTCCCAGAGCCAGTCCTTGTCGAGGCCCGAGTCGAGGTGGTCCCAGGGCAGCACCTCGTGCTCGCTGCGCTCGCGGGTGGTGTACCAGTCGACCGAGACCGGGCTGTCGGCGAAAACCGTTGCCGCAGAGTCCATCCAGCGGTCGTAGCTGAAGTGTTCGCTCCAGCCGTCGAAGCGGCCGCCGTCGCGCCATACGGCCTCGATGACCGCACCGACCCGGCGGTCGCCACGGCTCAGCAGTCCTTCGACGATGCCGGGCTTGCCGTCGTGGTAGCGCATGCCGATCGACGAGCCGAGACGACGGTCGGACCGGATCGCCTCGCGCAACTTTGCGAGCCGGGCGTCGGTCTCCTCCGCGCCGAGCTGCGCCGCCCACTGGAAGGGCGTGTGCGGCTTGGGCACGAAACCGCCGATCGAGACGGTGCAGCGAATGTCCTTGCGGCCACTCACCTTCCGACCGGTCTCGATGACGCGCTTGGCCATGTCGGCGATCTGCAGCACGTCCTCGTCGGTCTCGGTGGGCAGCCCGCACATGAAGTAGAGCTTCACCTGCCGCCAGCCGGCGGAGAACGCCGCGGCGACGGTGTTGATGAGGTCGTCCTCGCTGACCATCTTGTTGATGACCTTGCGGATGCGCTCGGAGCCGCCCTCGGGCGCGAAGGTCAGCCCGGAGCGGCGACCGCCGCGGGTCAGCTCATTGGCGAGGTCGATGTTGAACGCGTCGACGCGGGTCGAGGGCAGCGACAGGCCGGTCTGACTGCCTTCGTAGCGGTCGGCCAGACCCTTGGTGATGTCCGCGATCTCGGAGTGGTCCGCCGACGACAGCGACAGCAGCCCGACTTCCTCGAATCCCGTTGCGGCCAGGCCCTTTTCGACCATCTCGCCGATGCCGGTGATCGACCGCTCCCGCACGGGGCGGGTGATCATGCCGGCCTGGCAGAAGCGGCAGCCTCGGGTGCACCCGCGGAAGATCTCCACCGACATGCGCTCGTGCACGGTCTCGGCCAGCGGCACCAGCGGATGCTTGGGGTAGGGCCACTCGTCGAGGTCCATCACCGTGTGCTTGGAGACCCGCCACGGCACGCCGGTCGCGTCCGGCGAGGGCGCGACCCGCTTGATGCGGCCGTCGGGCAGGTAGTCGACGTCGTAGAACCGCGGCACGTAGACGCCACCGGTGCGCGCGAGCCGCAGCAGCAGTTCGACGCGGCCGCCGGGCCGGCCCTGCGACTTCCAGGCGCGGATGTGCTCGGTGATCGCGAGGACGGCCTCCTCGCCGTCGCCCACGACGGCGGCGTCGATGAAGTCGGCGATCGGCTCGGGGTTGAAGGCGGCGTGGCCGCCGGCGAGCACGATCGGGTCGTCGTCGGTGCGGTCGGCGGCGTGCAGCGGGATGCCGGCCAGGTCGAGCGCGGTCAGCATGTTGGTGTAGCCGAGCTCGGTGGAGAAGGACAGCCCGAAGACGTCGAAGTCGCGCACCGGCCGGTGTCCGTCGACGGTGAACTGCGGCACGCCCGCCTCGCGCATCGCGGCCTCCATGTCGGGCCACACGGCATACGTGCGTTCGGCGAGTGCGTCGGCGCGTTCGTTGAGCACTTCGTAGAGGATCATCACACCCTGGTTGGGCAGCCCGACCTCGTAGGCGTCGGGATACATCAGCGCCCAGCGGGTCGTCAGCTCGTCACCGCCGGGACCGAACCCCCCGCACTGCCAGTCCTTGACGCACGAGTTGAGTTCGCCGCCGACATACTGGATCGGCTTGCTCACGCGCTCGAGCAGCGGCTCGAGCTGCGGGAAAAGGGACTCACCTGCCATGTTTCCAGGGTATGGCGCGGGCCGGTCCCGCGTGAAATCACCGGTGCCGATCAGGCGAAGTCCCGCACCACGATCCCGGAGAAGCGCGCCGCTCCCCCGTCGGTGTAGAGCGACAGGCCGTTGTCGCCGGGCCGGAAGAACACCTGGTGGGAGAGCACGGTGAAGCCTGCGCCCACGAACACCTCGACGCTCTGCCGGTCGACCAGCACGGTCAGCCGCACCGAGCGGGCGGTCGGGTCGATCGGCGCCTCGCTCTGTCCGTAGGTGCCGAAGGAGTAGTCCGCGCGGTCACTCGGGCGCCGGTCGACATACACCGATCCGGCGTAGACGCCGATGTTGGTATGCCGGGATCCGTCGGCCGAGCGGCCCACCGACAGACCGACGTTCGCAGCATCCGACCAACTGATCTCAAGGTCGAGTTGGTATGCGTCAGAAGCAAATTCGAGCACCTTTGCCCCGTCGACGTTCTGATCCGGCAGGACGACCGTCCTCTTCGCGCGCCGCGCGAGGGCCGGGTGCGGCCGGGACAGCAGCGTGTACCAGCCGCCCGGTTGCCGCGCCAGCCGGAGCTCCCGGGTGATCGACATCTGCCCGTTGTAGCCATCGCTGACGTCGGTCGGCACCGTCCGCGCCGCATAGTGCCAGTTGTTCATCCAGGCCAGTCCGAAGCGCCGCGTGGTCGGGCTCCCCGGATCGGGCCAGGTGACACCCGCATACCAGTCCCAGCCCCAGTCGAGCCACTGCGGATCACGGCTGTCGGGCCGGAAGGTGGCGCCGTCCCAGCTGCCGGTCCAGTAGGCGTAGGTGTCCGGCCGGCCGGTGTAGTCGCCCTGGGTGCTGCCCCCGAGGACCCAATGGCTGGTGCCATCGTCGGCGGTCAGCTCGAACAGGTCCGGGCACTCGAAGCCGCCGATGTTGGGGTCGGCGTAGCCGAAGCTCGACCGATAGGTCCAGTGGATCAGGTCCGGTGAGGTGGCGAACCAGAACGACTGCGGCCGCCCGATCACCACCACCCACTCGCCGCGGTGGGCGTCCCAGTGGATCTTCGGGTCGCGGAACCAGTCGCTGCCGTCCGGGTTGGGGATCACCGGCGCGCCGTAGGCGGTGAAGCTCACTCCCCCGTCGGTCGAGAAGTAGAGGTACTGCTCCTGCCGGAAGCGGTCGCCACCGGACGGGCGGGTCGCGAGGACGACAATCGCACCCGCGCCGAATCCGGCGGTGTTCTCGGTGTCGATCACGCTCGAGCCGGTCCAGACCGGGAAGTTGGGCTCCAACGGTATGGCGGTGCCCCCGTCGGCAAAGGTCAACCCGTCGGGACTGCTCGCGCGCTGCCACCACCCGGGTGCGTTGTTCCGGTCACTGTGCAGGTAGTAGAGCTGGTGCCCGGCCGGCGTCACGGCCGGCCGCTGCGGGTCGCTCAGCCAGCCCGACGGTGGGGTGAGATGATAGGCGGCGCGCAGTGAAACTGCTTGTTGCGCAACGGCTTTCCCGGCAGCTGCGCCCAGCGCGGGCAGCGTGGCAGCGCCACACAATCCGGTCATCAGGGTGCGGCGGGAGAGGTGAGACGTCATCGGCTCCTCCTGTGGGGGTCGTGCGGGGTGAGGCGGGTCGCGCGGGTGACGTGAGGTCGTGCGCTGTGGGGTCAGGCGGACGCCCGGCGCACCGGCGGGCACGGGATGCTGACGATGCCGGTGACCGCGGTGTCGTCCAGCCCGAGCAGCACGCGCACGCCCGCGGCTCCCAGCTCGTAGTGCGGCAGCGCGACTGTCGACAGTGGCGGTCGCAGGTGTGCGGCGATGACCTCCTGGTTGTCGAAGCCGATGACCGCCAGGTCATCCGGGACCCCGACCCCGCGCTCGCGCAGCCCGTCATACACGCCCATCGCGACCCGGTCGTTGTGGCAGCACACCGCCGTGACGCCGCGCTCGAGCAACGCCGGCACGACGGCGTAACCGCCCTCCTGATCGGGGCGGGTGTCCATGATCAACCGCTCGTCCACCGGCAGACCGGCCGCCTTCAGCGCGTCCCGGTAACCGATCAGTCGCCCGTCGCGAGCCGGTGAGGCGGTGGTGGTGTTGACGAAGCCGATCCGGCGGTGGCCGGCGTCGATCGCCAGTTGTGCGGCGGTGCGACCACCTCCGATCTCGTCGGGTATGACGGCACGCACTCCCGGGTCGGTCGCGAAGCAGTTGACCAGCACGTGGTCGGACTCGGTCAGCGTGGGCGGCAACTCGACCCGCCGGTGATACCACGTGGAGTAGATGACACCGCGCACCTTGTGCTCGAGCATCATTGCCAGCGCTTCCTTTTCGGCGGCGTCGTTGCCCTCGGTGTTGGCCACGAGCAGGACGTAACCGTGCCGCCACGCCTCGTCCTGGGCGCCGTGGATGATCTGCCCGGCGAACGGCGTCGTGGCGATGGCGTCGGCGACCAGCCCGATGAATTTCGAGCCGCCCCTGACGAGGTTCTGCGCCATGGCGTTGGGCCGGTAGCCGAGGTCGGCAACCGCGGCCTGCACCCGGCGGCGGGTCTCCGGGCCGATGCGAGCACCCGGCTTGTCGTTGACGACGTGGGAGACGGTCGCCACCGACACTCCTGCCGCCGCCGCGACGTCACGCATCGTCACCGGGCGGCCCGCATCGCTCCCCGTCATCCCTTGTTCGCCCCGCTCTCGAGTCCGTAGATCATCGCCCGGTTGAGCACCAGGAAGACCAGCAACAGCGGTGTGACTGTGACACACACGGCGGCGAACGTCGCGGTCCAGTCGACCTTCCCCATCGCGCCGATGTAGTTCTGCAACCCGAGCGGGATCGTCTTGCGGCCTTCGGAGAGCACGAACGTGTTGGCGAAGATGAAGTCGTTCCAGATGAAGATCGCGTTGACCATCACCACGGTGACCACAGTGTTGAGCGACAGCGGCAGCGTGATCCGCGCGAAGATCCGGTAGGGCCCGGCGCCGTCCATCGACGCCGCCTCGTAGGTCTCCCGAGGGATGTACTCGAAGAACGAGGAGAACAGATAGATGGACATCGGCAATGCGAACGCCGCGAGCGGGATGATCATCGACGGGTAGGTGTCGAGCAGGCCGACCCGGGAGTAGTCGATGAACAGCGGCACCAGCGCGATCTGCACCGGCACGACGATGCCGAGCAGGAAGAGCGCCCGCACGGCGCGACTGCCGCGAAAACCCAACACCTGCAACGCATACGCGCCCATCATGCCGAGGACCACGATGAGCGCGATGGCACCGGCGGTCACGATGAGACTGTTGAGGATGTTCTGGCCGAGGTGTCCCTGGTCGAACGCCCGGGCGTAGTTGTCCCACGTGATCGAGCCGGGTATGCCGAAGGGGTTGCCCGAGGCGAAGTCGCGTTCGGGACGGACGCTGGTGACGAACAGCCAGAGCAGCGGGTAGACCTGCACCATCGCGATCAGGACGACGAGGACGCGAGAGACGATGCGGGCCGGACTGCGCCGGTGCTGCGCGGACGGCGCCGGCGGTGGAGGTGCGTCGACCGACGATGTGCGGGCGGGCGCGATGGTGGTGGTCATGCTGTCTTCTCCCGACGCAGGACGAGCAGGATGAGGCCGACCGCGACCAGACACTCGACCACGATGAAGACCGAGATCGTGCTGGCGTAGCCGTAGTTGGTGCTGGTGAAGGCCGTCTTGTACATGTAGGTGGTGACCAGCTCCGAGGACTGCCCGGGACCGCCGCCGGTGAGCAGGTAGGGGATGTCGAACCCGCGTAGGGCATAGGTGGTGGCCATGATCGTCGTGGTGATCCAGACCGGGCGGATGTAGGGAAACCGGATCCGCCAGAAGATCTGCCAGGCATTCGCGCCGTCCAGGGCGGCGGCTTCCTGCAGGTCACGGGGTACGGCGAGCAGAGCCGCGTAGACGATGATCGTGTAGAGGCCGACGAACCGCCAACCCTCCGGCGCCGACACCGCCGCCAGCACCGTGCTCACGTCCGACAGCCAGGGCCGCTGCAGCGCGTCGAGACCGACGGCCCCGAGCACCCCGTTGAGCAGGCCTTCCGGCTCCACGGAATAGATCCGGGCGAAGAGGAACGCGATCGCCACCGTCGAGATCACCGCCGGCAGGAGGTAGAGCACCTTGAAGACCTCGCGCCAGCGCCTGATCGACGTCAGCAGGCAGGCGATCGCGAGGGCGCCACCCAGCTGCAGCACCAGGCAGATCACCAGGTAGCCGAGCGAGTTGGCGAACGCCCGCCAGAAGACCCCGTCGGTGAGCAGGTGCCGGTAGTTGTCCAATCCGACGAACTGCGAGTCGGTGATGCCGTCCCAGCTGAACAGGCTGAGGAAGAGGGATTGTCCGATGGGCAGCAGCACGGCAACCGCATAGAGTGCCAGCGGCGGCACCAGGAAGACCGCGACCGAGAGTCTGGATCGATAGGGAAGCATCGCAAAGTCCTTACTTTCCAGGCTTTTTCGGGGCGTTCTGCGCGATCGTGCGGTCGATCTTCTGGGTGAACGAGCCGGCGGACTGGTCGCCCTGCACCAGCAACACGAGGTCTTGTTGCAGGCGGGTGTTGGAGGTCGGGTCGAGCTGGGTGTCCCAGGGCATCACCAGCTGTGGACCGACCCGGGCCGCCTGGTCGAGCGCCTTCCGGTAGAGCGGAGTCGCGTCCTTCGGGATCGTGGTCGTCACGTTCGTGGTCGGCGACAGTGCGCCGGTTGCGGCATACAGCGACGGGTAGCGAGTGAGCGCGAGCTGCAGGAAGTCGCGAACCAACGGGTCGAAGGTCAGCGAGTTGACCGCCATGCCGATGCCGGAGGGTGCGACGAATTCGTTGTCGGCAGTGGGTGACCCGGGGTTGTTCGGCAGGGTGAAGAAGTCGACGTCCTGGCGCACCTTGGGGTCGAGTTTGGAGGTGGCAAGGCTCGGCAGCTCCCACGTGCCGATGTTGTAGATCGCGGCCTTGCCCGAGGTGAAGAGGTTTTGGGCGTCGGCGTAACCCGTTGCGGAGAAACCGGATTGGAAACATCCGGCCTTCCCGAGCGCGGCCAGCCAGGTGACGGTTGCCTGGCCGGGCGGATCGGCAAGGCTGGCGTCGTCATACTTCAGCTTCGTGATGTAGGACGGACCGGCGGCGCGGAACGCCGGGTAGGCCGCATAGCGCTCCAAAGGCCACTGGTCCTGCCCGTCCAGCGCGATCGGCGTGATGCCGGCCTTGCGCAGGGCGGTGCAGGTCGCCGGGAGGTCGTTGAGTGTCCGCGGCACCGTCACCCCGGCCTTGGCGAACAACGCCTTGTTGTAGAAAAAGTACTCTGCCTGGTATTCGAACGGGATCGTGTAGAGGCGCCCGTCGTCGAAACGCTGATAGTTCAAGGCAATCGGGCGGTAGTCGTCGTAGATCCCGTAGCTGCGCAGCAGCTTGGACACGTCGAGCATGCGCCCCTGCGAGGCGAGCTTCTGCGCGAACGGCGTCGCGTCCGTGTCGAAGAACTCCGGCAGCTTGTTGGCCGCCGCGAGGGTCTCGAACTTCTGGATGTATGACGGCCGGTCCGGCGTCGTGATCAGGTTGAGCTCGAAGCCTGGGTGGTTCTTCGCGTAGTCGGCGGCGATCTGCTTCATCACGGTGATCGTCGCCCCGTCCGCCGGCCGCGACAGCAACCAGGTCACCGGGTGCGCCTTGACCTCACCGGGCGGAGTGACCGCTCCGGAGTCGCCCCGTACTCCGCTGCAGGCGCCGAGGCTCGCCACTGCGGCGACTGCGGCGAGACCGGCGCGGAGACGACGGGTTGTGCGTGCTGCACTCATGGTCAATTCCGTTCGTACAGTTGGAAATCGGTGATCGTCACGGTGCCCTCGCCGACAAAGATGCCGACGCGATCGCCGCGCTCGTCATACATGCGGGTGCTGAGGGTGACGCTGTCGTCGATGCAGACCTGGACCGCCGATCCGTCGAACACAACGTCCAGCGTGTGCGCGCCGGCCGGCAGGGCGACCGGCCGCTCGGTCTCGATCAGGTGCGGCACGTCGCCACTGATCTGCCACTGCTCGCCGCCGGTGCGTCGGCGTGGCCAGCGGTCCTGGACGAGCCGGTTCCGTTTGGGCTCCAACCGGATCGCGTGCGCCTGGTCGCCGTCATCGGTGGCGCGCAGGAGTAGTCCGCACTCGGTGGTCCCTGCCGCGATCTCGAGGGTGACTCGCAGGAGACCCTGCCGCGGGAGCGGCGCCGAGCCCACCACGGCGGCGTAACCATCCGGTGCGTGGAGCGTGGTGAGCGGGACACCGGCCTGACCCGGGCGGTCGAAGCTGGCGAGCAGTGTGTCCGGGAGCGCGAATCGCAGTGTGCCGTCGGCATTCTGGGCGAGTTGCAGGGTCGCCATGGTGCCGGCCCACTGCCAGGGCCCGTCGTCGGAGTCGCCCTCCCGGGTGGCGATCCAGCCGACGAGGTAGCGCCTCCCGTCATACGACACGGACTTGGCGGCGTAGAAGCTGCGACCGTCGATCGTGTCGTGGTGCGGCACCAACCACGGGCCGTCCAGAGTGCGCGCCATCCGGTAGCGCGTGGCGAAGCTGTCGGAGAATTCCGAGAAGACGAGATACCACCAGTCGCCCCAGCGGAAGACGTCCGGGCACTCGTGGGTGACGAATCTTCTTGGGTCCCAAAAGGGTTCGGCCGACTCCCAGTGGACGAGATCGCGTGAGACGCATTGTGCGATCACTCCGCGGCGGCGCTCCGGTCCCTTGTCGTGCCGGGCGGCGAGCAGCATCCGCCATACGCCGTGCTCGTCGTCGCGGATCACGAACGGATCCCGCCAGTCACCGGTCTCGTAACCCTCACCAGCGCCGAACGTGTGCCCCGGATGCTTGACCCAGCCGCCCGTCCCGTCACCGGTGGCGTGCATGACCAGTTGCAGGGGCCGGCCGTCGGCACCGAGCCGGGCCGGATGCTGGCCGGTGTAGAACAGATGCCGGCAGCCGTCGGGTCCGTCGACCACGCAGCCGGTGTAGGCGTTGAGATCGGCCGCGTCCGAGCCACCCGACGACAGTGCCTCGCCGCGGTCGGTGAAGGTCACGAAGTCACTCGTGGTGGCGAGGTGCCACGGCATACCGAGCGCGGGGTCACGGCGGTCGTGCAGGTAGTAGAGCTCGACGGCATCCCCGCCCGCCGCCACCGCCGGGATGACGTCACCGACCCATCCGTCGACGGGCTGGAAGAAGGCGGGCCGGGTCATGACGCTCCTGAAGACGGCTGGGTCAGCACAGCGGTTGACCAGCGGTTAAACGTTTGCGCAGGAGCGTATGGCGCGCGTCACAGGGTGGTCAAGCGTTTAACCAAAGTTAACCAACCCAGATCACGGGCGAGCTTGCGAGCCGGCCCCGCCGTCAGGACCGCGAGGAGGAGCCGGAGCAGAAGAATCAGTCGTAGAGGCTGTCGAGCTCATCCTTGAACTTGCGGGTCACCACGGTCCGCTTGAGTTTCAGGCTGGGCGTGATCTCGCCCTGCTCGACGGTGAGGTCGCGCGGGAGGATGACGAACTTCTTGACCTGCTCCCAGCGGTTGAGGCCGAGGTTGAGTTCGTCGATGTATTCCTGCACCATCTCGCGGGCGGCGTCGGAGGTGACGATCGTGCGGTAGTCGGCGCCCGGCATGCCGTGCGATGCGGCCCAGTCGCCGATGGCGTCGGGGTCGAGGGTGACCAGCGCGGAGACGAACTTGCGGCCGTCGCCCTCGACGACGAACTGTGAGGCGTAGGGGCAGATGCCCTTGAAGCGCGCCTCGATGAGGCTCGGCGCGACGTACTTGCCGTTGGACGTCTTGAAGAGGTCCTTCTTGCGGTCGGTGATCTTCAGGTGCCCGCTCGGCAGCAGCTCACCGATGTCGCCGGTGTGGAACCAGCCGTCGACCAGGGTCTGGGACGTGACGTCGTCGAGGCCGCGGTAGCCCTGCATGACGCCGGGGCCCTTGATCAGCACCTCGCCGTCGTCGGCGATCTTGACCTGCGTGCCGGGCACGGGCCAGCCGACGGTGCCCACGACATTGGCGTCCGGGCGGTTGACGCAGGACGCGGCCGAGGTCTCGGTGAGGCCGTAGCCCTCGAGGATCGGCATACCCATCGCGTCGAACCACTTCGCGACGTCCTGGTTGAGCGCGGCGGAGCCGGAGATGAAGAACCGCACCCGGCCGCCGAAGCGGTCGCGGATCTTACCGAGCACGATCTTGTCGCCGACCGCGTGCTGCGCGCCGAGCAGCGGACTTGCCGACGTGCCGGCGGCGCGGCTGTCGGCGACCTTGCGGGCGTTACCGCTGGCCCAGTCGAAGAGCTTGGCCTTCGCGCCGCCCTCCTCGGCCATCATCGTGGTGATGCGGCCGTAGACCTTCTCGAAGATGCGCGGTGCCGCGCCCATCCAGGTGGGCCGCACATCGGGCAGGTTGTCGACGATCTTGTCGACCCGGCCATCGATCGCGGTCGGGAAGCCGATCTGCAGCGGCAGGGTGAGCAGCACCTTGCCGAAGACGTGCGCGAGCGGCAGCCAGAGATATTGCAGGTCGTCCTCGCCGAGGATGTGGGTGGAGTCGACCGCGGCCGCCTCGTAGGTCCACGCGTCGTGCGGCAGCCGCACGCCCTTGGGCCGGCCGGTCGTGCCGGAGGTGTAGATCAAGGTGGCGAGCGAGTCCGGCTCGATGGCGGCGATGCGCTCGTCCAGCGCCTGCGGGTGGTCGGCGAGGTATGCCGTGCCGAGTCGCTCCAGCTCCTCGAGCGTGATCACCCAGTCACCGTCGCCGGTGCCGTCGATGAGTACGACCTTGCGCACGCCCGGGATCGCGTCGCGGCCGTCGCGCAGCTTGGCGACCTGGTCGTCGTTCTCGGCGAAGACGACCTTGCTGCCCGAGTCGGAGACGATGAAGAGCACCTCGTCGGCGGTCGTCGTCGGGTAGATCGTGGTGGTCGCGGCGCCGGCGAGCATGATGCCGAGGTCGGCGAGCGCCCACTCCAGGCGGGTGGCGGCGGCGATCGCGACCCGGTCCTCGGCATCGACGCCGAGCGCGACGAGGCCGGCGGCGATGCGGCGGGCGCGTTCGTCGGCCTGCCGCCACGTCATCGACCGCCACTGCTCCCCGACGGGATAGCGGAACGCCTCACGGGTGGGGCTGGCCGCGACCCGGTCGATGAACAGCTGCGCCACCGAGGACGCCCGCTGCTCGATGACGGACAGATCGGGCTGCTCTTCGCTGAGCGACTTCACCATGCTCCGGACTCTACCGACCTCAGCTCAGTCGCCGCAGGCTGCTCAGGTGCACGTTGCCGAGCAGGCCGATGCCGAGCCAGCAGGCGAACATGCTGGACCCGCCGTAGGACACGAACGGCAGCGGCAGACCGGTCACCGGCAGCAGCCCGAGATTCATCCCGACGTTCTGCAGGATCTGGAAGAGGAACCACACCGCGACCCCGACCGCGACCAGCCGGCCGAAGGAGTCGCGGGTGCGCCGGGCGATCAACAGCGCTCGTACGACGACGAATCCGAGCAGCAGCACGATGCCGGCCGCACCCACGAAGCCGAGCTCCTCCCCCGCGACCGAGAAGATGAAGTCGGTCTGCTGGAACGGGATGAAGCCGCCCTGGGTCTGCCGGCCGTGGAAGAGACCTTCCCCGGTCCAGCCGCCGGACCCGACGGCGATCTTGACCTGCTGCACCTGGTAGCCGATGCCGGTCGGGTCGACCGACGGGTCGGCGAAGGCGGTCAGCCGGTTGCGCTGGTAGCCGCTGAGGACCGGCGTCGTGAGCGCGGCGGTGACCGTGGCCGCGAGCGCGGCGGCGAAACCGACGAGCCACCAGCGTGATGCGCCGCTCACCGCGATCACGCCGATGCCCATGAAGACCAGCACGGTCGCCGATCCGAGGTCCGGCTGCGCGAGCACCAGCAGCACGGGTATGCCGAGCACGACCGCCGCGACCGCGACGTCCCGCGCCGGCGGCGGCGCGTCGCGCTCACCGCGTTCGGCGAGGATCATCGCCAGCCCGACGCAGAGCGCCACCTTGGCGAACTCGGCGGGCTGGATCGAGAAGCCGGGCACCTGGATCCACGACCGGGAGCCGTTGATGGTGGAGCCGAGCGGCGACAGCACCAGCAGCAGGCCGACGAGCGAGGCGACATACACCCACGGCGCGAAGGCGCGGATCGCGCGGAAGTCGATGCGCATCACGAGCGCGGCCAGCGCCATACCGACGCCCAGGTTGAACAGGTGCCGGATCAGGTATGCCGAGCCGTCCGCATGCCTCGTCGCCGACCAGACGAGCAGGGCCCCGGTCACCGACAGCGCGAACGCGGCGACCACCAGCCCCCAGTCGGTGCGCGCCAGCGGCAGCTGCCGGTGGTCGGTGGCGCCAAGCGGCCGGCGTCCTGTCAGCTGCGTCACGCCCGTCATCGTGCCGGGCGGTCAGCGCAGCAGGTCGCGGGCGGCGTCGACGTCGCGGGTCATCTGCTCGATCAGGGCGTCGATCGAGTCGAACTTGGTGTTGCCGCGCAACCGCTGCACGAACTGCACGCGCACGGTCTCGCCGTAGAGATCGAGGTCGTCGCGGTCGAGCACGTAGGCCTCGACGGTCCGCTGCGGCACGTCGTCGAAGGTCGGGTTGGTGCCCACCGAAATCGCGGCCGGCATCCGGTGCTCGGGGTCGTCCGCCGGCAGCGACTCGCGCTCGAGCCACCCGGCATACACACCGTCGGCGGGCACCATGCCCTCCGGCTCGGGGCTCAGGTTGGCGGTCGGGAAGCCGAGTTCGCGGCCGCGCTGCAGGCCCATGACGACCTCGCCGCGCACCTCGTGCGGGCGGCCGAGCACGGTGGCGGCCCGGTCCACCTCGCCGTCGCCGAGGGCCGACCGCACCTCGGTGGACGAGATCCGGTGACCCTCGCCCACGTCGGCGAGAACCCGCACGTCGAAGCCGAACGTCTCCCCCAGGGCACGCAAGGTGTCGACGTCGCCGGAGTTGTTCACCCCGAAGCGGGTGTCGCGGCCGACGACCACGGCGGTGGCATGCAGCCCGTCGACGAAGAACTCGCGGACGAACTCCTCGGGGGTGAGCGCGGCGAGCTCCGTGGTGAACGGCAGCACGAGGACGGCGTCCAGGCCGGTCGCCTCGAGCAGTTCGAGGCGCTCGGTCGAGGAGGAGATCAGCGTGGGCGCCCGGTCCGGGAAGAGCACCCGCAGCGGGTGGGGTTCGAAGGTGACCGCGACCGACGTGGCGCCGCGCTCGCGAGCCAGCTCCACGACGCTGGCCAGGAGGGCGGCGTGCCCGCGGTGCACACCGTCGAAATTGCCGATGGTGACGACGCTTTCGCCGAAATCGGCGGGCAGGTCACGGAGCTTCGTCGCACGCAGCACGGGCGCAACTGTAGTGCGCGGCGTATGACGGGGCGATCAGCCGGTCGGCAGTTCCTTGTCCGACAGTCCGAGAAGCCGCCACGCGGCGAGCGCGACGATCCAGGTCGCCACGAACACCCCGACGATGACGAAGCCGACACCGTCCAGGTTGATCGAGCCGATCGCCGCGACCGGGCCGGATTCCCAGGCGAACCGGTCGGACAGCACGCTGCAGAGCTCGATCGTGCCGATCACCAGCGCGACGAAGACCGACAGCGCGGTGACCGTGGCGTTGTAGTAGAGCCGGCGCAGCGGCTTGGCAAAGGCCCACCGGTAGGCCTTGGCCATGAAGACGCCGTCGGCGGCGTCGAGCAGGCTCATGCCGGCGGCGAACAACACCGGCAGGGTGAGGATCGCATACCAGGGCAGCGCGAACGCCGCCGCGCCGCCGGCGAGCACCAGCAGGCTGACCTCGGTGGCGGTGTCGAAGCCGAGCCCGAAGAGGAAACCGATCGGGTACATGTTCCACGGCTTGGTGACCGACTTGGTGAGGCCGCCGAGGAAGCGGTTGATGAAGCCCCGTGAGTTGAGGTGGTGCTCCAGCGCCGCCTCGTCGAACTCGCCGCGGCCGGCACGGCGCCATACCTGCACGATGCCGATCAGCGCCATCAGGTTGAGGATGCCGATGATCCAGAGGAACGTGCCGGACACGGTGACCCCGACTACGCCGGTGATGTCGTGCAGCGTGGAGTTGTCGTCCTCGACCGAGCCGGCGAGCGCCTTCATCCCGAGCGCGAGCAGGAAGCACAGCCCGAACACCACGCTGGAGTGACCGAGCGAGAACCAGAACCCGACCGACATCGGGCGGCGGCCGTCGGTGAGCAGTTTGCGGGTGGTGTTGTCGATCGCGGCGATGTGGTCGGCGTCGAACGCGTGCCGCATGCCGAGGGTGTATGCCGTGACTCCCAGTCCGATGCCGAAGACCTGGGCGTGGCCGGCGTCACTGCCGAGCTTGAAGTGCTGCGGTTCGACGAGGAAGAACAGCGAACCCCAGCCGACCACGTGCAGCGCGAGGATGAACATGGCCATGCCGAACACCGAACGACGTTCTGCCGGAGTGAAGTCCGCGACGAATGCGCGCGCCTTCGCGGCGGCTCCGGAACTCGGTGCGGTGACGGTCGCCATGAATCACGAGCATAGCCACTGGCCGCGACTGCGTCGCATCTACCGGTCGCTCGCACGCGACTGCCCGGCCAGCCGGAGCGGCTGACCGGGCAGTGCGGTGGGCGTGACTCAGGCGACCGGCAGGGCCAGGCCGAGCGCCGAGAGCAGGTTGTTGAGCAGCGCGGACAGCCCGGAGAGCGGGCCGCCCTTGTCGAGCAGGCCGGTGATCGCGCAGAGCAGGTTGCCGAGCAGGTTGCCGGCACCGGGCACCGCGGTGATGTTGAGCACGACCTGGTTGAGGTCGATCACCAGACCCAGCAGGTCCAGGTGCAACGGGCCGAGCACCAGGTTGAGCACCGAGCAGCTCTTGGCGGCCGCGGCCTGCGCCGCTGCCGCGCCCGTGCCGGCGGTCGCCGCCTGGCCGTTCACCTGCTGCACCGGCGCGGTGAAGGTCGTGCCGCCGGTGGGCAGGCCGGTGCCGCGGACGGTGCCCTTCACCATCAGGGCGCCGTTCTCCACGTAGGTGCGCAGGTTGCTGAGCGTGCCACTGAACGCGGTGCCGTCCGGCAGCGTGCCGGTCACCGGCAGCGAGGTCGCCGCCTGCCGCGCACCGTGCGCGGCGGCCTTGCCGGAGTTGCCCGGCGCGGCGAGGGCAGGGGTGGTCGCAGCAGCACCGACGCCGATCGCGGTGGCGAGCACGGTGCCGGCGGTCATGATGCGGAGCTTGTCAGTGAACATGAGATTCCTTCATCTCCCCGAGACGAATTTCCCCCGAAGCACCGTGCAGCGAAGCACAACGGGTGCTGGTTACGCTGCGGTATTGCGGGCGTCGCGCGACATTTCACCCCTGGGGGTGAGGCCAGTCAGGCTGGAAAGACGACCCGCGACCTCGGCACCTCGCCGCTCTCGTCGAGCATCGCGACGAGTTCGCCGGCGGGCGTGATCGCCGCGGACAGTTCCGGCGCCTCGGGCCGGGACGAGAGTCGCTTGCCGTGCCGCAGGTCGCGCGCCTCGTCCCGGGTGACCGTGCGCACCGGGAACTGCTCGGCCGCGGCCTGCCCCATCGGTATGACGGGCAGCGGCTGCTCCTGCTCCACCTGTTCCTCCAGCTCGGCGAGCGGTTGCGCGGCGTCCACGTCGAACCGGCCCACCCGGGTGCGCCGCAGCGCGGTGAGGTGGCCGCCGACGCCCAGCGCGGCGCCCAGGTCGCGCGCGAGCGCGCGCACGTAGGTGCCGGACGAGACGTCGACCTCGACATCGAGGTCGCGGAAGGTGTGACCGCTCACGTCGTCGCGCACGGCCCGGTCGCCCACGACCTCGAAGCGTTCGACGTGCACCGGCCGCGCGGCGAGCTTCACCTCGTCACCGCCGCGCACCTTGGCGTAGGAGCGGACCCCGTCGACCTTGATCGCGCTGACCGAGCTCGGCACCTGCTGGAGGTCGCCGGTGAGGTCGCGCACGGCGGCGGAGATCGCGTCGTCGGTGAGCGACGCAGCGTCATGGGACCCGGTGACCTCACCCTCGGCGTCGTCGGTGACGGTGGTCTGACCGAGGCGGATCGTCGCGGTGTAGGTCTTGTCGCAGCCGACCAGGAAGGTCAGCAGCTTGGTCGCCTTGTTGAGGCCGAGCACCAGCACCCCGGTCGCCATCGGGTCGAGCGTGCCGGCGTGGCCGACGCGGCGCGTGCGCGCCAGCCTGCGGGTCCGGGCGACCACGTCGTGGCTCGTCCAGCCCGCGGGTTTGTCGACGATGAGCAGACCGTCGGCAGTCATCGGATCATCCTTCGGCGGCTGATTCCTCGTCGGCGGGCTTCTTGTAGGGGTCGGCCTCGCCGGCGTAGCTGGCGGACTGCTTGGCGCGGGCGAGCTCGTCGTCGCGCTCGCGAGCGGCCTTGAGCGCCTCCTCGATGTGGGCGGCGCCCTCGGGGATCGCGTCGGGGATGAACTCCAGCGACGGGGTCAGCCGGATGCCGAGGCCCTTGCCGACGTGCGAGCGGATGCGCCCGCGCCAATCCTCAAGCGCCGCAGCGGTGTCCGCGCGTTCTTCGTCGTTGCCGTAGACGGTGTAGAAGATCGACGCGTGCTGCAGGTCGCCGGTGACGCGCACGTCGGTGACGGTGAGGAAGCCGAGCCGCTCGTCCTTGACGCGGCGCTCGATGAAGTCGGCGACCAGCGTCTTGGTGCGCTCGGCGATCTTGCGGGCGCGGGCCGGGTCAGCCATCGGTCTCACTCCATTCGATTGGGCGGGTGCAGCACGTCCGACTTCCGCGGAAGTCGTCGAACCTCCACCCTACGATCAGGTCTACTTCCGGGCGACCACGAGGTCCCGGTCGATCGAGGCGTCCACCCGGTGCCGGAATGCGTCAGGGTCTTCGCCCGCACCGTGTTCGTCGGCCACCGACAGCCCGTGGGCGGCGAGCAGCGCGGTGAGGTCGTCGCGCGGTGCGACGTGCCGGTTGTAGGACAGCCCCATCGCTCCCCCGGTGCGCAACACCCGGGTCCACTCCGGCAGTGCCCGGTCGAGCAGGTCGAGCGGGCGCCGGGCGAGCCGGTCGCCGTGCGAGCCGTGCTGCACGCCGTATGGCGTGTCGGTCACGATCACGTCGACACTGCCCGACCGCACCAGCCCCTGCAGGTCGGTCGTGTCGGTCGACAGGTAGGTCAGGTGCTGCACGTCCCCGGCCTTGAAGTCGTCCTTGGTGGGCGCGACCTCGACCTGCAGCCGGCGTCCGCGTTTGGCCCCGCCGATCGTCAGCTGGGCGTCGTCGACGGTGTGCTTCAACCGGTGCTGGCGCATCCACGTCTTGAGGAATGCCGAATATGCCTCGTAATCCTTGCGGTCCACGTCGACACCGGTCGCGTCGAGGCCGAGCGACAGCGCGATGTTGAGCGTGGTGCCGCGGCCGCACATGGGGTCGAGCACCCGCAGCCCCCCGTCGAGCAGCCGTCCCGGCTCGCGGGTCGCCGCGGCCGTGACGTTGAGCAGCAGGCGGGTCCACTGCTCGTTGGTCTTGCCCTGATATTTCTGGACCGTCACCAGGTCGTCCGGATAACGCCCCAGCCGGGGCAGTCGCACGGGCGCGAGCAGGTCGCCCTCCCGGCGGAAGACCGCGTGTGCGGCCGACAGCGCGGCCACCACTGCCCGGCCGGTGTCGTCCAGGGCGTCCTCGGTGTGCAGGGCGAGATAGTCCACGCCGGCCAGCGCGACCGGCTCGACCGCGGCTCCCGTCATACCGAATCCTGCTGCGAGTGCTTGCAACTCGGCGCCGACGAGACGTGGAGCGTCCGCTGCATAGACGCGGTTGGCGGAGGGGGCGAGCAGGATCAGGTGTTCGGGCACCCTGCACACGGTAGTGGGCTAGGACCGCTCGATCGCCCGCTGCCGGTCGCGGTAGGCGCCGGGCGGCTCGCCGACCAGCGCCGCGAAGTCGCGGCCCATGTGGGCCTGGTCGAACCAGCCGAGGTCGGTCGCCAGCTCGGCAAGCGGCGCGTCGTCGCCGTCGTGCAGCCGCTCGATCGCGGCGTGCACCCGGGCGCGGGCGATCAGCCACTGTGGGCCAACCCCGACATAGCGCCGGCACAGCCGCTGCAGGCTGCGCAGCCCCAGACCGCACTGGTCCGCGAATTCGGCTGCAGTGATTGCTGGTTCGGCAGACTCCAGGATCTCGATCGCGCGGCGGAGGGTGGCGAAGTCGTCGTCGCGGCGCGCTGGCAAGCCGAGCAGATAGCGGTCCAGCCGTGCCACGACGTCGGCCTGATCCGGCCGGCAGTCGGCGAGCCCCTCGGCCGACGGCAACAACGACGCCGCCGGCACGACCCGGTCGCGCAGGGCCGCCGCGTCGAGGCCGGTCAGCGCCGTGAAGCCGCCGGGCCGGAACTTCACCCCCACGACTCCCCCGCTGCCGGTCAGCTCGACGTCGAACCGGCGACGGCTGACCACTCCGGTGACGAAGACCCCGCCGGTCGCGGCGCCGTGCCGACGGCAGCCACCGTGTTCGACGGTGAGGTTGCAGGAGGACACCGGCACGGTCGAGCTGCGATACGTCATACCGCTCGGGAGTTGCCAGCGCAGCAGCCAATAGTGCTCGACCCACGCCTCGAGAGCCGGGTCGGGGGCGGGCCGGTCCAGGGTCGCGACGCGGGCGAACTGCGCCGGGTCGAGGATGATCCCGTTCGATGTCGCCTTTGTCCTAGCCGGCATGGTGCGCAGCCTAGGAGCCTCGTGGCATGAGCGACCACAACTCCAGTGCACCGACGGCCACCATCGCGATGGTCAGCATCGACTGCGACGACGCCAAGGCGATGGCCGACTTCTACGGGGCCGTGCTCGGCTGGCAGCTGGCCTATGCCGACGACGAGGGCAACTACGCGATGCTGCAGGACGGCGACCGGCGGCTCGGCTTCGGCACGATCCCGGACTACCAGCGACCCGACTGGCCCAACCACGGCAGCAAGCAGTTCCACCTCGACCTCGGCGCGGAGGATGTCGACGGCACGGTCGCGCGGTGCGTCGAACTGGGCGCGACCAAGCCGGACGATCAGCCCGGCGGTGACCGGTGGACGGTGCTGCTCGACCCCGCGGGCCACCCGTTCTGTGTGACCAACATGGCCAACTGGGGCTGACCTCAGCGCAGTTGGCCGCCGGCTTCGGCGAGCAGCTCCACCACGCGCGCGCCGAAGTCGAGGCCGAGCGGGTGCTCCCGGCCGTCGGCGACCGCCTGCCCGAGCTCATTCGCGGCCGTGGCGAGCGCGAGGTGGGCGGGCGTCTGCTTGCCGGGCGCCTCGCTCACCCCGGAGCCGCCCCACACCCGCGTCTGCCAGGTGTATGCCGCAGGCGGCGCCCACAACGCCAGCGTCGCCGTGCTCACCGCGCCGCCCTCGTGGGTCAGCGTCAGGTGCACGGTGTCGCCCTCGCCCGGGACGGCGACCACGCGCGTCACCGGCCCCAGCGCGGGGATCAGCGTCGCGAGCAGGTGCGGCCCGATGTCCCAGAGCGCACCTTCGCGCTGCCGCCACGGCGAGTCGCGGTAGGGGCTCTCGGGTCGCTGGTTGGCAACGACCCACTGCACCCACGCCCCCTGGCAGCCGTCCGCCGCGGCGAGTTCGCCCAGCCACGAACGGGTTTCGGGGGTGAAGCGGGCGGTGAAGAAGACGACCGACCGCGCGTTGTGCGTGTGCGCGGCGTCGCGCAGGTCACGGGCGACGGCCGGGTCGAGCGCGACCGGCTTGTCGAGCAGCAGGTGCTTGCCGGCGGCCGCGGCCTGCAGCGCGAGCGGCGCCTGCACGTCGGGCGGCACGGCATAGGCGACGGCGTCGACGGACGCGAGCAGGTCGTCATACGAGCCGAAAGCGGGGACGCCGGCCTCGCCGGCGAGCGCGGCCGCCTTGGTCGCGTCACGGCCCCAGACCCCGACGAGGTCGTGCTCGGAGGCGTGCAGTCCCGGCGCGTGCGTGACCCGCGCCCAGTGTCCGGTGCCGACCAGTCCGAATCTCATGCGGCACATGATCGCAGCAGGGGCAAGATGGTGCGGGTGAGGAAGGTGCTCGGCGGGACGGCGGTCGCGCTCGTCCTGTGCGCGTGCTCGAGCAGCCAGCCGACGACGGATCCGGTCGAGGCGGCGTTCGAGAGCCGCGCGCCGATGCTCTCCTGCGGCAAGGCGCGGCTGCCGCAGGGCACCACCAGCCTCATGCCGGTGAAGCTCAGCAGCTGCCTGCAGACCGCCCGCGCCCGTCACGAGACCGCCGAGGCACGCATCACCCAGCCGACGAGCGAGGGCGACCCGATCGTGACCTACCTGCGGGTGCGCAGCAACGGCACCTTCGAGCTGTATGTCGACTCCACTCGCGACCGCTTCGGCCTGCGGCAGTGGCAGCGCGTCGACGCCACGTGCGCCTCCACCGACCCGCTGCTGCAGCAGGTCTGCAATCCGGCCGGGTAGTGGCCGGCGTCAGCCCTTGCCGGCGTCGCCCGCCATCGCCTCGACCGCCAGCCGACCGAGCGCGTTGGACGCGAGGGGGCTGTCACCGGTCAGCAGCTTGCGGTCCTGGTGGACCATGCCGGACATGTCGTCGTTGACCACCCGCACGCCGGCCTCCTCGAGGCGCTTGGCCAGCAACCACTTCAATTTGCCTGGGATGTAACCGATCTCGACGTTGGCGCCCTCGTCGAGAGCATCGGGGAAGGCACACACGCTGTAGCCGTCGAACAGGGAGCGGCCGTCGTTGTCGCGCGCCGCGAGCAGCGCCGCCGGGCCGTGGCACAGGCTGATGATCCACCGGTCGTTGTCCAGCGCCCAGGCGAGCGCGTCGCCGACGGCCTGCGAATAGGGGATGTCGATCATCGCGCCGTGCCCGCCCGGCACGAAGACGGCGGCATACTCCGAGTCGGGACCGAGCTCGGACCGCACGACCTGCGCGAGGTCCTTGGGCTGCTGGAGCTTCTCCAGCAACTGTTCGTATGCCGCCCGCACGTTCTCGTCCTCTGCCGGCATCGCCCACAGCTCGAGCTTGGCCAGGTTGCCCGACGGGGTGGCCACGTCGACCTCGTAACCGGCGCCCAGCAGGTGCATCAGCGGCACCAGCGTCTCGACCGGGTGGTTGCCCGTCGAGAAGAACTTGTCCCCCTCGACCGGCAGGTAGCGCTCGTCGGTCGCGATCATCAGGATCTTGCGCGGCCCGGAGCTGACCTGTTCGTGCTGCGCGCCGTCGAAATCGGTTCGCGGCGGCACATATTGGCCCAGCGAGTAGTCCGACGGAAAGAAGGCGTTGTGCTCGGCCCGGTCCGGCACCGGGGTCTTGGAAGCCATGTCGCTCGTCCCTTCGTAGCTGGTCGTGTCGACCGTACGCCTACCCGGTCGCCCACGGGCCATTCGAGCGCGGACGAGCCACGCCAATCGGTGGGTTACTCGCGCGTTCGGGTGCGACCCTGAGAACCTTGGCTCCTGGCGACCGACGCCGTCGCCGAACCGACCCGGAGGTAACCACCCGCGATGTTCTCGCGTATTGCCATCGTCAACCGCGGTGAAGCCGCGATGCGACTCATCCATGCCGTCCGTGACCTCAACGCGCAGGCGGGCCGGGACGGGCACTACATCGAGACGGTGGCACTGCACACCGAGGGCGAACGGCAGGCGATGTTCGTGCGCGAGGCGGACCTCGCGGTCAACCTCGGTCCGGCGTCGGCCCGCCCCTATCTCGACCACGCGCTGCTCGAGCGTGCGCTGCGCGACAGCGGCGCCGACGCCGCCTGGGTCGGGTGGGGTTTCGTCGCCGAGGACGCCGACTTCGCCGCGATGTGCGAGCGCATCGGCGTGACCTTCATCGGACCGAGCCCGGAGGCGATGCGCAAGCTCGGCGACAAGATCGGCTCCAAGCTGATCGCCGAGGAGGTCGGCGTGCCGGTCGCGCCGTGGAGCCGCGGCGGCGTCGACACCCTGGAGGACGCGAAGGCCGCGGCCGCCCGGATCGGCTACCCGCTGATGCTCAAGGCGACCGCGGGCGGCGGCGGTCGCGGCATCCGCAAGGTCACCTCGGACGCGGAGCTCACCGACGCCTACGAGCGCACCCGCGACGAGGCCGAGCGCGCCTTCGGCTCGGGCGTGGTGTTCCTCGAGCAGCTGGTCACCGGCGCCCGGCACGTCGAGGTGCAGGTCATCGCCGACGGGCAGGGCACCGCCTGGGCCATCGGCGTGCGCGACTGCTCGGTGCAGCGGCGCAACCAGAAGATCATCGAGGAGTCGGCCTCCCCCCTGCTCGACGAGACGCAGACCGCCGAGCTGAAGGCCAGTGCCGAGCGCCTCGCCGTCGCCGTCGGGTATGCCGGGGCCGGCACCGTGGAGTTCCTCTACCACCCGCAGGACCGGCGTTTTGCCTTCCTGGAGGTCAACACCCGGCTGCAGGTGGAGCACCCGATCACCGAGGTCACCACCGACACGGACCTGGTGCGGCTGCAACTGCACGTGGCGTCCGGCGGTCGCCTCGAGGGCGACAAGCCGGCCGAGAAGGGCCATGCCGTCGAGGCGCGGCTCAACGCCGAGGACCCCGACCGCGACTTCGCCCCGTCGCCCGGCCACATCTCGCGGCTCGATCTGCCCGCGGGCCCCGGCATACGGGTGGACACGGGTGTGGCCGAAGGAGATTCGATCCCGGCCGACTTCGACTCGATGATCGCCAAGATCATCGCGTTCGGGCGCGACCGGGACGAGGCACTCGCCCGGCTGCGGCGGGCGATGGGCGAGACCACCGTCGTGATCGACGGCGGCGCGACCAACAAGAGTTTCGTGCTCGACCTGCTCGACGCACCCGAGGTGATCGACGGTTCGGCCGACACCGGCTGGATCGACCGCACCCGCGCCGCGGGTGGTCTCGTCGCGCACCGCTACTCGGGAATCGCCCTGGTGGCAGCGGGGATTCAGGCATATGAGCTCCACGAGTCGGTCGAGCGCGCCCGGTTGCTGGAGACCGCGCGCGGCGGCCGGCCGCAGGTGCAGCACAAGGGCGGTCGCACGATCGACCTCAAGCTGCGCGGCACGTCCTACAAGTTGACGGTGTCACGCATCGGGCCGCACCGCTTCCGCGTCACGATCGCGACCGGCGGCACCGAGCAGACGGTCGACGCCGACGTCGAGCAGCTCGACGACTTCAAGAGCCGGGTG
This sequence comes from Flexivirga aerilata, assembly GCF_013002715.1. Classification (NCBI taxonomy): domain Bacteria; kingdom Bacillati; phylum Actinomycetota; class Actinomycetes; order Micrococcales; family Dermacoccaceae; genus Flexivirga; species Flexivirga aerilata. The sequence continues at coordinate 458,392 of NZ_JABENB010000002.1, read as the reverse complement.
ACCGTCGGCGACCGCGCGCACCGGGTCACGTCGGCCAGTCACGGGCCGGTGCAGCTCATCGAGGTCGACGGCGTCGCCCACCGCATCAGCATCGACGAGGGCGGCGTATTGCGTTCTCCCGCACCGGCGCTCGTCGTCGCAACACCCGCGCCGGTCGGCACCGAGGTCGAGCAGGGCGCACCGGTCGTCGTGCTCGAGTCGATGAAGATGGAGACCGTGCTCCCGGCGCCCTTCCCGGCCCGCGTCAAGGAGCTGCTGGTCGCCTCCGGTGGCCAGGTCGAGACCGGCGCGCCGCTCGTGCGGCTCGAGCCGCTCGGCGAGGCCGAGGAGACGGCCGGTGACGGTGCTGGGGCTGGTGCCGGCGACAGTGCCGCAGTCGACCTCGACCTGCCCGCCGCCTCCTCCGACAGCGACCCGGCGCGTCACGCGGAGCGACTCACCGGCGATCTGACGTCGATGCTGCTCGGCTACGACGTCGACCCGCGCGACGAGGGACGCGCCCTCGCCGACTACCTCACGCTGCGCGATGCCGCTGCGGCACAAGGTTTTTCGACCATCGACGAAGAGATCTCGCTGCTCGGCACGTTCGCCGACTTCGCTGATCTGTCCCGCAACCGCCCGGCCGACGACGACCAGAACCTCGACGACCGGGTGCACAGCCCTCGCGAGCACTACCACGCCTACCTGCAGAGCCTCGACCCCGACCGCGCCGCGCTGCCGGATGCCTTCCGCGACCGGCTCCTGCGCGTGCTCGGTCACTACGGCGTCACCTCCCTGGACCGCACGCCCGACCTGGAATCGGCGGTCTTCCGGATCTTCCTGACCCAGCAGCGCACCGCGCCGGACGTGCAACTGGTGACCGCGCTGTTGCAGCAGTGGATCGCCCAGCCGCCGCCGGCACCGGAGTCGGGAGCCGCCGTGCGCGACGTGCTGGACCGGCTGGTGTGGGCCACCCAGCTGCGTTTCCCGGCGATCGGTGACCTCGCCCGTAGTGTCCGCTTCCGCTGGTTCGACCAGCCGGCCGTCGACGCCGAGCGGGCCGTGGTGCTCGGCCAGGTGCGCGACGAACTCGCCGACATCACCGGCATGCTGGCCGGCCCCGAGCGGGACCGCCGCACCGACGAGCTGGCGGCCATACCGGAGCAGCTGGTGCGGTTCCTCGCCGAGCGCATCGACGGCCCGGCACTGCCCCCGGACGAGCCGATGCTCGCCGTGCTCATCAAACGCCACTACCGCGGCTACGACATGCATGACCTGCGCGAATCCGCAGTCGGCTCAAGGCCGTTCGCGTCCGCCGACTATGTGCTCGACGACCGTCCGACGCACGTGGTGTCCACGATCGGGCGCGTCTCCGAGCTCCAGCCCGGCAGCGACCTGGTGGACGCGGTCACCGGGCAAGTGGCGGCGACGCCGTCCGGTTCGCAGAGCGTCGTCGACCTCTACCTTGCGTGGCCCGAAGCTCCGGAGTCGGCCGACGACGCCTCCGAGGCGCTCCGCGCCCTGCTCGAGCCACTCGGTTTCGCCCACGACGTACGACGGGTGTCGGTCGCGGTCTCCCCCGGCGGCGGGAAGCCGGTCGGCTACTTCATCTTCCGGCCGCAGGACGACGGTTCACTCGCCGAGGACGCGCTGGTGCGCGGCGTGCACCCGATGGTCGGGCGCCGGCTCAACCTGTGGCGTCTGCGGGACTTCGACATCACGCGGCTCGACGCCCCCGAGGACGTGCTGCTCTACCGCTGCGTCGCGCGCGACAACGAGTCGGACAAGCGGCTCGTCGCACTGGCCCAGGTGCGCCAGCTGACCGTCACCACCGACGAGACCGGTCAGGTCACCGGCCTGCCCCACGCCGAGCGCGCGATCTCCAACTGCCTGGAGGCGATTCGCCGCGTGCGCGCCGAGGGCAACGCGGTCTACGACATGAACTACGTGTGGGTGCACATCTGGCCCACCATCGAGGCCGACCTGGACCAGCTCACCTCGCTCAAGGACCGGATCGCCCCGGTCACCGCGCGGGCTGGCGTCGAAGAGGTCGTCGTGGACGGCACCGTGGCGTTCCCAACCGGTCCCGAGGCGGTCTCGGCCAGCTTCCACTTCGAGCCGGGGTCCGGTGTGGTGTCCTCGCTCGGCGGCCGGCCGACCGAGCGCCTGCGCCCGCTGGACGACTACGACCGCAAGGTCGCCCGCGCGAGGTCCCGCGGCACCGTCTACCCCTATGAGCTCTTCCGGATGCTCGCCGGCCCGGACGGCGAGGTCGCCGAGTACGACCTGGACGACACCGGCCGCCTGGCCCCGGTGGACCGGCCGGCCGGGCTCAACAAGGCCGGCATCGTCGCCGCGGTCGTGAGCACGCCGACCGAGCGCTACCCCGAAGGCGTCAAGCGCGTGCTGCTGTGCGGAGATCCGCTGCGCGCGCTCGGTGCCCTGTCGGAGGCCGAGTGCGCCCGGGTCATCGCCGCCATCGACCTCGCCGACGAGCTGGCGGTGCCGATCGAGTGGTATGCCGTGTCCGCGGGCGCCCGCATCTCGATGGAGTCCGGCACCGAGAACATGGACTGGGTGGCCAAGGCGCTCAAGCGGATCGTGGAGTTCACCCAGGACGGCGGCGAGATCAACATCGTGGTCGCCGGCATCAACGTCGGCGCGCAGCCCTACTGGAACGCCGAGGCGACGATGCTGATGCACACCAAGGGTGTGCTGGTGATGACACCCGACAGCGCGATGGTGCTGACCGGCAAGCAGTCGCTGGACTTCTCCGGTGGCGTGTCCGCCGAGGACAACTACGGCATCGGCGGCTACGACCGGGTCATGGGCCCGAACGGCCAGGCGCAATATTGGGCGGCGGATCTCGCGGGTGCGCACCGCATCCTGATGACCCACTACGACCACACCTACGCCGCGCCCGGCGAGTCCGGTCCCCGGCGGGCGACGACGACCGACCCGGTCGACCGCGACGTGACGGGCTACCCGCACGATCCGGCCGACGCCGGGTTCAGCACGGTCGGCGACATCTTCTCCGCCACCGCCAACCCCGACCGCAAGAAGCCCTTCGACATACGCACCGTGATGGCGGCACTCGCCGACCAGGACCACGAGACGCTGGAGCGCTGGGCCGGCATGGCGGACGCCGAGACCTCCGTGGTGTGGGACGCGCACCTCGGCGGCATCCCGGTCACCCTGATCGGAATCGAGTCGAAGCCGACCCCACGGCGGGGCTTCCCGCCCACGGACGGCCCGGACGTCTACACCGGCGGCACGCTCTTCCCGAAGTCGTCGAAGAAGACCGCCCGCGCGATCAACGCGGCCAGCGGTGTGCGGCCGGTCGTCGTCCTGGCCAACCTGTCCGGCTTCGACGGCTCACCGGAGTCGATGCGCAGCGTGCAACTGGAGTACGGCGCCGAGATCGGCCGGGCGATCGTCAACTTCGACGGCCCGATCGTGTTCTGCGTGATCTCCCGCTACCACGGTGGCGCGTTCGTGGTCTTCTCCAAGACCCTCAATCCCCGTATGACGGTGCTCGCGGTCGAGGGTTCGTTCGCGTCGGTGATCGGCGGCGCGCCTGCTGCGGCCGTCGTCTTCACCCGCGACGTGGACGCCCGCACCGCGCAGGACCCGCGGGTGCGCGACCTGCAGCAGCGCCTCACCGCGGCCTCCGAGTCCGAACGCGCTTCGCTGGCAACCGAATTGGCGCAGGTGCGCCAGGAGGTGCGCAGCGAGAAGCTGTCCGAGGTGGCGACCGAGTTCGACCGCAAGCACGACATCCACCGCGCGGTGCAGGTCGGCTCGGTGGACGCGGTGATCGAGGGCACCGAACTGCGCCCGCGCATCATCGCCGCGCTCGAGGAGCGGTAGCGGGAAAGGGGCCGCCCTCACCACGAGCGCGGCCCCTCCCCGCCGAGAGGACCACTTAACGGCGAGAGGCCCACATATTCGCCCCCTCGGGGAGCGAATATGTGGGCCTCTCGGCGATTACTGAGCCTCTCGACGGAGGGGGGTCAGTCGCGGGGCTTCTCGCGCATCTCGTAGGTCGCGATCAGGTCACCGATCTGCAGGTCGTTGTACGACCCGAGGTTGATACCGCACTCGTAGCCTTCGCGGACCTCGGTAACGTCGTCCTTGAACCGGCGCAGACCGGTGATCTCGACGTTCTCCGAGATGACCGTGCCGCCACGGGTGATCCGCGCCTTCGAGCCGCGCTTGATCTCACCCGACTGCACCAGCGAACCGGCGATGTTGCCGAACTTGCTGGAGCGGAAGATCTCGCGGATCTCGGCGGTGCCGAGCTCGACCTCTTCGTACTCCGGCTTGAGCATGCCCTTCAGCGCCTGCTCGATCTCCTCGATGGCCTGGTAGATCACCGAGTAGTAGCGGATCTCGACGCCCTCCTTGTCGGCGTACTCCGCGTTCTGACCCTCGGCTCGCACGTTGAAGCCGATGATCACCGCGTTGGAGGCCACCGCAAGGTTGATGTTGTTCATCGTGATCGCACCGACGCCGCGGTCGATGATGCGCAGGTCGACCTCGTCGCCGACGTCGATCTGCATGAGGGCGTCTTCCAACGCCTCCACCGAACCGGACACATCGCCCTTGAGGATGAGGTTGAGCGTCTCGACCTTGCCGGCCGCGAGCGCGTCGTTGAGGTCCTCAAGGCTGATCCGCTTGCGGGCCTTGGCGAGCGACGCCTGACGGTCGGCCGCCTCGCGCTTCTCGGCGATCTGCCGCGCGGTGCGGTCGTCGGGCGCCACGATGAACGTGTCGCCGGCGCGCGGCACCGAGGCCAGACCGGTCACCTGCACCGGACGGGACGGGCCCGCCTCCTGCAGGTTGTTGCCGTGCTCGTCGAGCAGCGCCCGGACGCGGCCGTGTGCGGTGCCGGCGACGATGCCGTCACCGACGCGCAGCGTGCCCGACTGGACCAGCACGGTCGCGACGGCGCCGCGGCCACGGTCCAGGTTGGCCTCGATCGCGACACCCTGGGCGTCGCGGTCGGGGTTGGCCCGCAGGTCGAGCGCGGCGTCCGCGGTGAGCAGGACGGCCTCGAGCAGCCCGTCGATGTTCTGGCCCTGCTTGGCCGAGACGTCGACGAACATGGTGTCGCCGCCGTACTCCTCGGCGATCAGGTTGTACTCGGTCAGCTGCTGACGCACCTTGGCCGGGTTGGCCCCGTCGACGTCGACCTTGTTGACCGCCACCACGATCGGCAGGTCGGCCGCCTGCGCGTGGTTGAGCGCCTCGATGGTCTGCGGCATGACGCCGTCGTCGGCGGCGACCACCAGGATCGCGATGTCGGTGACCTTCGCACCGCGGGCACGCATGGCGGTGAACGCCTCGTGACCGGGGGTGTCGATGAAGGTGATCGCGCGGTCCTGGCCCTCGTGGTCGACGTGCACCTGGTAGGCACCGATGTGCTGGGTGATGCCGCCGGCCTCGCTCGACTGCACGTCGGCGTGGCGGATGGCGTCCAGCAGGCGGGTCTTACCGTGGTCGACGTGACCCATGACGGTCACCACCGGCGGACGCGGCTGGAGGTTCTCGTCGTCCTCCTCGGCGTCGAGGTCGATGTTGAAGGAGTTGAACAGCTCCTTCTCCTCGTCCTCTGGGGAGACGATCTGCACCTCGTAGCCGAGTTCGGAACCGAGCAGCTGGAAGGTGTCCTCGTCGAGCGACTGGGTCGCGGTCGCCATCTCACCGAGGTGGAACAGCACCGTCACCAGCGACGCGGCGTTGGCGTCGATGCGGTCGGCGAAGTCGGTGAGCGAGGCACCGCGGCGCAGGCGTACGACGGTGGACCCGTCGCCGCGAGGCACCTGCACACCACCGATGGTGGGCGCCTGCATCTGCTCGAACTCCTGGCGCTTGGCGCGCTTGGACTTGCGGCCGCGGACCTTTCCGCCGCCTCGACCGAACGCACCCTGGGTGCCGCCACGACCACCGGGGCCACGGCCGCCGGGACGACCGCCGAAGCCGCCGCCACCACGCGGTCCACCGCCACCGGGGCCACCGCCGCCGGGACCGCCACGGCCGCCGCCGCGGGCCGGGCGCTCACCCGGACGCACCGCCGCACGGTCGGGCATCATGCCCGGGTTGGGACGGGGGCCGCCGGGACGCGGGCCACCCGCACCGGCACCGGCCGGACGTGGGGCGCCCGGACGCGGGCCACCGGCACCGGCGGCGCCGCCACGGCCCGAGGCGGGACGCGGCATGCCCTGGCTGGAGGAGTAGGGGTTGTTGCCCGGGCGCGGCGAACCGGAGCGCATGCCCTGACTCGACGAGAACGGGTTGTTGCCCGGACGCGGTGCGCCACCCGGACGAGGGGCGTTGCCGCCGCGGGCCGCGGGACGGCCGCCCTGCTGCGCGTCGCCCGGACGCGGGCGCGGACCCGGACGGGGACCGCCGCCCTCACGCGCGGCGGGAGCCGCCGGTGCGGCGGGCTCGGCAGGTGCCGGGGTCGCCTTCGGCGGGGGGGCCGGTGCCGGGGCCGCCGGAGCGGACGCGGCGGGGGCAGCAGGGGCAGACGCCGCCGGTGCGGCGGGCGCGGCCTTCTCCGCCGGAGCCGGGGCAGCCTTCGGGCCCGGCTTCGGACCGGGGGTGGCAGCGGCCTTCTTCGCCGGTGCCGGGGTGGGCGAAGGACCGGGCGCAGGCGTCGTCGTCGCGGTCGCGCCGCTGGACGTCTCGCTCGTCGTGGTCTTCTTCGCTGCGGCCTTCTTGGCCGCGGGAGCCTCCGCGTCGCCGGGCTTCGCGCCGGCCGGCGGGTTCTCCTTGATCTTGCGCACCACCGGAGCCTCGATGGTGGAGCTCGCCGTCTTGACGAACTCGCCCTGCTCCTTCAGGTACGCAAGCAAATCCTTGCTTGGCATTCCGAGCTCTTTCGCCAGCTCGTGAACCCGAACCTTAGCCACACTTCTCCTTGGAATCGCGGCGGTCCGGGCGAGCCGGCCGAGTCAGCCGGGCAGCATGGACCGCCAGTTAGGGGTGCTTCATCGCTGAGTACTCATCGGGTGCTCATCAGCGTCATACCCGCTTTCGGTCAGTTACCACTTACAGATCACGCACGTGCTGCGAAATCCAGTCCCGCACCCGGCTCACGTCGACCGGGGAGGTCAGACGCAGCGCCCGGGGAAAGGCACGCCGCCGATCGGCCAGATCGAGGCAATCGGCGCACGGATGGAGCCAAGCCCCCCGGCCCGGCAACCGGCCACGCTCGTCGGGGACCAGCTCGACCGACGAAACGTCGTATGTCGTGCCGGCATTCCCGTCGAGTGCAACCACCCGCAGCAACGCTGATCGTTCGTCGCGAGCCCGGCATCCCACACAGGTGCGCAGGCCGGCGTGCGGCCCCGCGGTGAGGTGTGGGGTGCGGCGGTCTCGCGTGCGACCGCTCATGAACAGCCTACCGCAGCCGGTCGGCCGTCCCGGACCCGCCGGAACCACCGGCCGCGGTGTCGGGCCGGATGTCGATGCGCCAGCCGGTCAGCTTCGCGGCCAGGCGGGCGTTCTGCCCCTCCTTGCCGATGGCCAGGCTGAGCTGGAAGTCGGGGACGACGACCCGGGCCGACCGCGCGCGGTCGTCGACGATCTCGACCGACTGCACCCGCGACGGTGAGAGGGCCGCGGCGATGAACTCGGCCGGGTCGTCGGAGTAGTCGACGATGTCGATCTTCTCCCCGTGCAGCTCGGTCATCACCGCACGCACCCGCGAACCCATCGGGCCGATGCAGGCGCCCTTGGCGTTGACGCCGGGCACGGTCGCCTTGACCGCGATCTTGCTGCGGTGGCCCGCCTCGCGGGCGAGTGCCTTGATCTCGACGGTGCCGTCGGCGATCTCAGGCACCTCCAGCGCGAACAGCTTGCGCACCAGGTTGGGGTGCTTGCGGGACAGCATGATCTGCGGGCCCTTGGGGCCGCGCTTGACGCTCACGACGTAGCAGCGCAGCCGCTCGCCGTGCACGTAGCGCTCCCCCGGCACCTGCTCGGCCGACGGCAGCAGGCCCTCGACCGTGCCGAAGTCGACGTGCACCGCGTGCGGGTCGCTCGACTGCTGGATGACGCCGGCCACGACGTCGCCCTCACGGCCGCGGAAGTCCCCGAGGATCGCCTCGTCCTCGACGTCGCGCATCCGCTGGACGATGACCTGGCGGGCGGTCGCCGCAGCCACCCGGCCGAAGTCGCTCGGGGTGTCGTCGAACTCAGGGCCCGGCTCGCCGCGGTTGCCCTCGTCGTCGACCGGCGCGTCCTCGCGCGCCCAGACCACGACGTGTCCGCTCTTGCGGTCGAGTTCGACCCGGGCGTTGCGGAAGGTGCCGTCCTCCCGGTGGTATGCCGTGAGCAGCGCCTGCTCAATCGCGGGCACGATGACGTCCATCGGGATGTCGCGTTCGCGCTCCAGTGCCCGCAGGGCGGCCATGTCGATGTCCATCAGTCGTCGTCTCCCTCTCCGCTCGCCGGCGCGTCGTCGCTGCGGTTCCACTCGACCTGCACCGCGCCACGCAGGCCTTCGTCATACGTTCTTACCTGCTCGCTCGCCGCGCCGCCCTTCTGCCCGGGGACGGCCAGCGTGATGCCGGTGTCGTCGGCGCGGGTGATGCGGCCGGTGACCGGCTCGGCGCCGTCCGCGGTGACCTCGACCAGCCGGCCGACGTTGCGCCGGAAGTGCCGCGGCTGCGTGAGCGGGCGGTCGGTGCCGGGCGAACTCACCTCGAGCACGTAGGGCTGCTCCCCCATCGCGTCGGTCTCGTCGAGCCGGTCGCTCACCGCGCGGGTCGCGTCGGCGATCTGGTCCAGATCGAGCGGCGGCACGGGCGCCGTCGGGTCTGCGTCTGCGGGAAACTCCCGGTCGACCAGCACCCGCACGAGGCGGCGCTTGCCCGCGGGCATGACGGTGATGTCCTCGACCACGAGACCGAGCGGAGCCAGCACCCCGGTGAGGTCGGTAGCGATCCGCTCGGTGCGGGCGGACTGGCTGTCGGCGCTCATACCTCTACCTTCGGCTCCTGCTGTTCTCGAGTGGGAGAGATCACCATACCGTGAGCGGCCTCATGGCAACGCCGCCCGGATGCGCGCCGCGAGCGCGTCGCGGTCGGACTCGGTGAACCAGTCGGCCTCGTCGTCGGCGAGGAAGCTGAACACCCGCGGCCCCTTCGCCTCGGGCGGGTGGTCGGCCGCCCGCGGCACCACGTGCACGTGCAGGTGGCTGTAGCCCTCGGCCTCGGCGAACTGCATCAGGTAGACCTTCACGCACCCGGTCACCTCCTCGAGCGCACGGCTCAGCCGGTGCAACAGGCCGCCGAGCTCGGCCGCCGCCTCCTCGCTCAGCTCGGCGTATGACGTGACGTGCCGCGCCGGCACCACCACCAGCCAGCCCGGCAGCGTGCTGTTGAACGCCAGGGCCGCCCGCCAGTGGTCGGTGTGCACGACGTCCTCCCGCGCGGGAATCCGCTCCATCGCCTGGATGTCGCAGGAGTAGCAGCCGGGCACCAGATCAGCGGTCATGGGCGGATAGTAGATGCGGTCGCCGACATGCCCGGCGACCGCATCTGCTCGACATGCTCGACCCGCTGGACCACAGCCAAGGAGCGCCCGATGACCAGTTGTTCGCTCGACCGACGGATCGCCCTCCCGCCCGGCGAGGTGTGGGAGCTCTGGACGACCCCCGCCGGACTCGCGACCTGGTGGTGGCCGCAACTGCCCGACACGTCATACGAGATCGAGGCGGGGGTGGGCGGGCGCTACCGCTTCGAGTCGGCGGCGGCCGGCATCGGCGCGACCGGTGAATTCACCCGGGTGGACCGGCCGCACGCGCTCGACTTCAGCTGGATCTGGCTCGGCGGTGCGGGCCCGGCCGCGCCGGACACCGTGCGGGTGCGGTTCAGCCCGGACGGCGACGGCACCCGCATCGCGCTTACCCACGAGCTCGCTGCCGACACCGACCCGGCGGACCTGCGGCAGGGCTGGAGTGACGTGCTCGACCGGCTGGCGGGTTAGAGCCCGCTCGCGGCGAGGCCGCGGTCGCGCAGGACCTTGCGTTCGATCGGCGCGAAGACGCAGAGCTCGACGACCACGCCGACGACCAGGATCAGGAAGATGCTGCTGATGACCGACGGCATGTCGAGCAGCTCGCGGCCGTTCTCCAGCAGCTGACCGAGGCCGGTGCCGAGGTCGGGACTGGCGACGATGACCTCCGCGGCCATCAGCGACCGCCAGGAGAAGGCCCACCCCTGCTTCAACCCGGTGAGGTATGTCGGCAGCGCCGCCGGGAGCAGCACCTTGCGGATGAGCTGCAGCCGTCCCGCCCCGAGGACCACGCCGGCCTTGCGCAGCAGCGGCGGTGTCTGGTCGAGGCCACCGATCAGGCCGTTGGCGATCGACGGCACGGCGCCCATCAGGATCACGAAGTAGATCGTGCCCGGGCTGAGGCCGAACCACATGATCGCGAACGGCACCCAGGCGACCGACGGCAGCGACTGCAGCGCCGACAGGATCGGCCGAAAACCCTTGCGCAGCAAGGAGAATTGCCCGACGAGTACGCCGAGGACGGTGCCGAGCACGACCGCGATGACGAAGCCGAGGATCGCGCGGCTGAGGCTGGTCCAGACGGCTCCGAGGGCGGTGCCGTTGGTGATCGAGTGCCAGAGCGACTGCCCGACAGTGGCCGGTGAGGGCAGCGTCGACTCGGGCTTCCAGGCCGTCCACCAGACGAAGTGCCAGATGCCGATGAACGCGGCGAGCACCAGGATCGGCGCGACGATCGCGGTCCAGTCGATGCGCCGCCGGCGCGGGGGCGCCTGCTCGAGCGCGTCGAGACCGTCGCTGACGCTGGAGAGTTCGGGGCGGTCCTCGACCAGATCAGGCTGCGGCATGGCGGCTGATCTCCTGGCGCAGGGCAGCGGTGATCTCGGCGGAGAGTGCGCCGACGCCGGGGTCCTCGATCGTGCGCGGCTGGGAGAGTTCGACGTCCCAGGTGCGCAGCACCCGGCCGGGCCGCGACGAGAGCAGCACGACGCGTTGTCCGAGCCGCACCGCCTCCCGGACGTTGTGGGTCACGAAGACGACGCTCATCCCGGTGCGCTGCCAGAGATCGGCAAGCTCCTCGTGCAGCACGTCGCGGGTGATCGCGTCGAGCGCGGCGAACGGCTCGTCCATCAGCAACAGGTCGGCGCCCTGGCCGAGGCTGCGGGCCAGCGCGATGCGCTGCCGCTGGCCGCCGGAGAGCTCGTGCACCCGGCGCTCGCCGGCGGAGCCGAGACGGACGAGCGTGAGGAGTTCCTGCACGCGGTCCGCGCGCTGCTTGCGCGGCACCCCGGCCAGTTTGAGGGCGAGCTCGATGTTGCCGGCCGCGGTCAGCCACGGGAAGAGCGCGGACTCCTGGAACATCAGCGCCGGCTGCGACGACGTCTCGACCGTGCCGCTGGTCGGCTTGTCGAGACCGGCCAGCAGTTGCAGCAGGGTGCTCTTGCCGCAGCCGGATGCGCCCAGCACGGTGACGAACTCCCCCGGCGCGACGTCGAGGTCGATGCCGTCGAGCGCCGTCACGCCCTGGTTGCCCTGACTGAAGACCTTCGTCACGCCACGCACGGTCGCGCGGGGCGAAGCCTGCGTCTGCGGGGAACGTTCGTCGACCAGGGTCATGAGCCACTCCTCTTGCCGAGCCCTGCATCCGAAACTGGTTGCAGACCTTGGGCTTTCAACACGTTGTTGAGCGGGGTCAGGTCGTAGATGCCGGCCAGGTCGGGCTTCTTGAGCAGACCCACCGCCACTGCGTGCTCGGCGGTCTGCTGCAGGCTCGCGGCATACGGGTCCCAGCCGACCTGCACGTTGCCGAGCGCCTTTGCCGCCACACCCTTCGGCAGGTGCTTGCCCGTCAGCTTGGCGAGCGCGCCGTCCAGCTGCGTCGCCGATCCGGCCGGGTCCTTCTTGATCTGCTGGACGGTCTGCACCTGTGCCTTGAGCAGAGCCTCGACCGTCTGCGGGTGCTCCTTGAGGAACGTCGTGGAGACCAGCAGGTTGGTGGTGACGAACTGCCCGCCGGGCCACTGGGACTTCTCGTCGACCAGTGTCTTGGCGCCGGCCTGCACCTGCAGACGGGTCGCCCACGGCTCGGGCAGCCAGCCGCCGTCGATCTGACCCTGCTGGAAGAGCTGCAGGGTCTGGGCGTTCTGCTGCGCGACGACCTTGACGTTCTTGGGTCCGGAGCCGTTGACGGTGAAGCCGTTCTTCTTCAGAAAGTACTTCAGCGCGATGTCCTGGGTGCCGCCCAATTGCGGTGTGGCCAGGGTCTTTCCGGCCAGCTGGGACACGCTGGTGATGCCAGGTTTGACGACGAGTGACGCCCCGCCGGAGGCACCACCGGCGATCAGGCGGACGCCGTCGCCCTTGGTCTTGACGTAGGCGTTGATCGCCGGGTTGGGGCCGAGGTAGACCGCGTCGATCGACCCGGCGAGCAGGGCCTCGGTGGCGGCCGGCCCGGCGTTGAACGTCTGGGTCTTGAGGGCGGTGGAGCCGAGGTCCTTCTGATAGACGCCGTCGGCGACACCGAGGACGGGCACGGCGTGCGTGATGTTCGGGAAGTAGCCGAGCCTCAGGGTCGAGGCGGCGCTGGTGGTGCTCGGGGTCTGGTTGTCGGCAGCGGTGGCCCTGCGGGAGCAGCCGCTGAGCGACGCGATCGCGAGCGCAGCGATGACGGGCACGGCGAGCACGGTCGCCGAGCGATTGCGGTTCATGGGAAGTCCTCGGGGGATCAGGGAGTGGTGAGCGCGCCGAGGTCGGCGCCGGTCAGTCCGGCCGCGAGCGTCGCGCCGGTGTCGGGGTCGATGACGACGAAGGCACCGGTGGCCCGGTGGTCGGCGTAGTCGTCGACCGCGACGGGTTCGGCGAGTTGCACAGACACCCGGCCGATGTCGTTGAGTTGCAAGGGTGCCGACGAGTCCTGCCAACAGAGTTCGTCGACATTCCAGACGCCTTGGGTCACGCCGAGCATCGCCCGGGTGGTCTTGGTCCCGGCCTTGACCAGCACTCGCTGCCGCGGGGTGGGCGGCCGCTCGTCGAGCCAGGTGAGGACGGCGTCGAGTTGCTGGGTGGTGCGGATCGGCACGGTGGTGGCGAGCACCTCGCCGCGGGCGACGTCGAGCTCGTCGGCCAGCCGCACGGTGACCGAGTCACCGACGGTCGCGCGGCTCTGCTCGCCGGTGGCGCCGTCGATGCCGACGACCACCGAACTGGATCCGCTCGGGTATGCCGTGACCGTGTCGCCGACGTTGAGCGAGCCAGACGCGACACGACCGGCCAGGCCCCGGTAGTCGGGGTGCTCCGTGGTGCGCGGGCGGATCACCAATTGCACTGGCAGCCGGAAGGGTTCGTCGACGTCGGCGATGCGGGTCGGCAACTCCTCGAGCACGCTGAGCAATGACAGCCCGGCATACCAGTCCGGGCCGGGGGCGGCGACGTTCTCGCCGGTGAGTGCGCTGATCGGCAGGATCTCCGGCGTGGACAGCCCGACTCGGGCGGCGACGTCGCGCACGTCGTCGGCGACCTGCGCGAACCGCTCCTCCGACCAGTCGACGGCGTCCATCTTGTTGATCGCGAAGACCACGTGCGGGACGCGCAGCAGCGACAGCACGGCCGCGTGGCGGCGGGTCTGCGCGGAGACTCCGCCCCGCACGTCGACCAGCACGACGGCTGCGTCGGCGGTGGACGCACCGGTCACGGTGTTGCGGGTGTACTGCACGTGCCCGGGAGTGTCGGCGAGCACGAAGCTGCGCCGCGGGGTCGCGAAGTAGCGGTAGGCGACATCGATGGTGATGCCCTGCTCGCGCTCGGCACGCAGGCCGTCGGTGAGCAGCGCGAGGTCGATCTCGGTGGCGCCGCGGCCCTGACTGGCATGCAGCGTCGCCTCGAACTGGTCGGCGAGGATCGACTTGGTGTCGTGCAGCAGGCGGCCGACGAGGGTGGACTTGCCGTCGTCGACGGAGCCGGCGATGACCAGCCGCAGCTGGTCACGCGAGGCGACGTCGGTGGCGGTGCTCTCGGTGATCGTCATGTTTAGAAGTAGCCTTCCCGCTTGCGGTCTTCCATGGCCGCCTCGGAGAGCCGGTCGTCGGCGCGGGTGGCGCCGCGCTCGGTGAGGGTGCTGACCGAGATCTCCTCGATGACCTCGGCGATGGTGCCGGCAGAGCTCTCGACGGCACCGGTGCACGAGCCGTCACCCACGGTGCGGTAGCGAACACTGAGCGTTTGCAGCGTTTCCGAGCCGCGCGGGCCGCCCCACGGGCCGGGCGTGAGCCACATGCCGTCGCGCTGGAAGACGGGTCGCTCGTGGGCGTAGTAGATGCTCGGCAGGGCGACGTTCTCGGCCGCGATGTAGCGCCATACGTCGAGCTCGGTCCAGTTGGAGATCGGGAAGACCCGGGTGTGTTCGCCGGGAGCGTGCCGTCCGTTGTAGATGCGCCACAGCTCGGGGCGCTGCTTGCGCGGGTCCCAGCTGCCGAACGCGTCGCGCACCGAGAAGATGCGCTCCTTGGCCCGGGCCCGGTCCTCGTCGCGGCGGGCGCCGCCGAGGAGGGCGTCGAAGCGCTGCTCGGCGATCGTGTCGAGCAGCGGCACGGTCTGCAGCGGATTGCGCGTGCCGTCGGGGCGCTCGGTGAGCCGGCCGTCGGCCAGCCACTTCTCGACCTCGGCGACGACCAGCCGGTGACCGCCTTCGGCAACGACCTGGTCGCGGAAGTCGAGCACCTCGGGCAGGTTGTGGCCGGTGTCGACGTGCAGCAGCGTGATCGGCAGCGGTGCCGGCCAGACGGCCTTACGGGCCAGGTGCAGCAGCACCGCGGAGTCCTTGCCACCGCTGAACAGCAGTGCGGGACGGTCGAATTCGGCGACCACCTCGCGGATGATCTCGATCGCCTCGGCTTCGAGCTCGCGCAGCGACACGTCGGTCGCGGTGGGGATGACGGTGGTCATGCGGGGTCCCTTCGAAGTATCCGGAGGAGCGAAGCGGGGGAGGAACTTCGTGGGATGCTCATGCGGGGTCCCTTCGAAGTATCCGGAGGAGCGAAGCGGGGGAGGAACTTCGTGGGATGCTCATGCGGGGTCCCTTCGAAGTATCCGGAGGAGCGGAGCGGGGGAGGAACGTCGTGGGGTGCTCACGCGGACTCCTGGAGGTCGGGCAGCAGCCCGCGGATGCGGGCGACTGCTGCGGGCACGGCAACCTGGGCGGTGTCGATGGTGAGGTCGGGTGCGGCCGGCGGCTCGTAGGGGTCGTCCACACCGGTCAGGCCGGTCAGCTCACCGGAGGCTGACTTGGCGTAGAGGCCCTTGACGTCACGTCGGCGGCACTCCTCCAGGGAGGTGGCGACATACACCTCGCGATAGGGGGTGCCGTGCGCCTCGTGGTGGGCACGCACCCGGTCGCGGGCGTCGGCATACGGCGCGATGACCGGCACGATCACGGTGACGCCGTGCCGGGCCAGCAGCTCCGCGACGAACCCGACACGCGTGACGTGCGTCGTACGGTCCTCCCGCGAAAACCCAAGTCCGGCAGACAGATTGGTGCGCACCTCGTCACCGTCGAGGATCTGCACCCGCTCCCCCGCCTCGGCGAGTTCGGCGGCCAGCGCCTCCGCGATCGTCGACTTCCCGGCGCCGGACAGCCCGGTCAGCCAGATGGTCGTCCCCGCACCTACCCCGCGCATGCCTTCTGTCGCGCCTCTGTCCCTCGCTGCGGGCCTCACTGCGTTCGTGTCCTCGCTCGGGTCGGCGCTCACAGGTGAATCCCGCACTCGGTTTTCTCACTGCCCGACCAACGTCCGGCGCGCGCATCCTCGCCGGCGAGCACGCGACGGGTGCACGGAGCGCAGCCGATCGACGGATAGCCCTGGGAGAGCAGCGGATTGGAGATCAGGTCGTGCTCGGCGATGTACGCCGCAACGTGCTCGTCGGTCCACGCGGCCAGTGGGGCGAGCTTGATCTTGTCGCGACGGTCGTCGTAACTGACCGTCGCGGTGTTGCGACGGCTCTCGGACTCCGCACGGCGTAAACCCGTTGCCCACGCGTCGTATTCGTCGAGTGCCTCGTCCAATGGCTGGGTCTTGCGCAGCGCGCAGCACAGGTCGGGGTCCCGCTCGTGCAGGGCGACGCCGTAGTCGGCGTCCTGCTCGGCGACGGTCTGCCGAGGCGTCAGGTTGCGCACCGTGACCCGGTAGCGCTCAGCGACGCGATCGCGAGTCTGCAAGGTCTCGGCGAAGTGGTAGCCGGTGTCGAGGAAGAGCACGTCGACTCCGGGCAGGACGGTGCTGGCCAGGTGGATCAGCACGGTGTCCTGCATGGAGCCGGCCACGGCGAGCCGCAACCCGGAGTCGACCGCCCACTGCAGCACCTCCCGCGCGGACGCGTCACCGACCTCGCGCACGCCCTGCTCGGCGAGGTCGCGCAGCTGGGTGTCGGTGAGCGTCATCGCAACGCCTCCTCGTCGGCGCGCACGGCCCACTCGGAGAAGGTCTCGCCCTCGGCGTGCCCGGCGACGTAGTTGCGGGTCACCCGCTCGATGTAGTCGTCGAGCTCGGCCGAGGTGACCTTGTGGCCACGCAGCTTGCGGCCGAAGTCGGCCTCCTGGCCGAGGCGTCCGCCCAGGTGCACCTGGAAGCCCTCCACCTGGTTGCCGTCGTCGTCGGTGACGATCTGACCCTTGAGACCGATGTCCGCGACCTGGATGCGGGCGCACGAGTTGGCGCAGCCGTTGAGGTGCACCGAGATCGGGTTGTCCGGCGAGATGTCGGCGAGGCGGCGCTCCAGCTCCGGCAGCAGGGAGTGGGCGCGTTCCTTGGTCTCGACGATCGCGAGCTTGCAGTATTCGACGCCGGTGCACGCCATAATCGTGCGCCGCCACGGCGTCGGATTGGCGCTCAGACCAACGGCATCCAGCGTCTCGACGAGTTCGTCGACGGCGTCGTCGCGCACATCGGCCACGATCAACTTCTGGTATGGCGTCAGCCGGACGCGCTGCGAACCGGCCGCTTCGGCAGCATCGGCGACCGCCTCCAGCTTGGAGCCGCTGAGCCGGCCGGCGACCGCGGTCAGGCCGACGTACTTGCCGCCGCCCCGCTGGTCGTGGACGCCGACATGGTCCATCGTCGCCCGCGGCTTGACCGCAGCGGGACCGTCCGGAAGGGGCGCCTTGAGGTATTCGGTCTCCAGCACCTGCCGGAACTTCTCGGTGCCCCAGTCGGCGACCAGAAACTTCATCCGCGCCTTGTTGCGCGACCGGCGGTAGCCGTAGTCGCGGAAGATGCGCACCACCGACACCCAGACCTCCGGCACCTGCTCGAGCGTGACGAAGACGCCGAGCCGCTCGGCGAGGAACGGGTTGGTCGAGAGGCCACCGCCGACGAGCAGGTCGAAGCCGGGCCCGAGCTCAGGGTGCTGGACCCCGACGAACGACACGTCGTTGATCTCGGGCGCCGCGTCCGGCAGCCAGGCGATGGAGCTCTTGAACTTGCGCGGAAGGTTGGACAGATCGGGGTCGCCGACATACTGGCGGTTGATCTCCTCGATCGCGGGCGTCACGTCGAGCACCTCGTCGACGCTCAACCCGGCCACCGGCGATCCCATCACCACGCGGGTGCAGTCGCCGCAGGCCTCGGTGGTCTCCAGGCCGACCGCCTCCAGGCGCCGCCAGATCTCCGGGACGTTCTCGATCTCGATCCAGTGGAACTGGACGTTTTCCCGGTCGGTGAGGTCGGCGGTGTCGCGGCCGAACTCCTGCGAGATGCCGGCGATCACGCGCAGCTGCTCGGTGGTGAGCTGACCGCCGTCGATGCGCACCCGCATCATGAAATAGGGCGCCTCGAGCTCCTCCGGGGACAGGGTCGCGGTGCGTCCGCCCGGGATGCCTTCGCGGCGCTGGGTGTAGAGGCCCCACCAGCGCATCCGGCCGCGCAGGTCGGTCGGGTCGATCGAGGCGAATCCCTCACGGGCATAGGTGTCCTCGATGCGCGCGCGCACGCTGAGGCCGTCGTCCTCCTGCTTGAAGACCTCGTTGGGGTTCAGCGGCTCACGCTCGCCGAGTGCCCACTGGCCATTGCTTCTGGTCGCCACCGACATAACTTTGCATTTTGGAAAGGTGTCGGTCAAATAATGATGCGGCGTTCTCAGCGGGCGAGACGGTGGCAACACCGGGACGCGGTCGGGCGATCAGGGGCGCCCATGACAAGATCAGGCGCATGCCAGACCGGGGAGACGGCGCGATGCTGCGGCGCCGAGCGCTGCTGACCGGTGCCGCGGGTGCCAGTCTGCTGACAATCACCGGTTGCGGCATCCGGTTGGAGCGTGACGCTCCTCACATCCCGGGCCTCAAGACCGCCGGCCCGCCCGCGGACCAGGCCGCTCTGCAGGGGCTGCTCGACCGGGCGTCCGCGGCTCGGGCGGCAGCCACCGCCGACAAATCCGCGTGGGGGCCGAGACTTTCCGCCATACACGGGCAGCAGGCGACGCGGCTGACCGAGGTGATGGCGACGCAGGGTATGACGGCACGCACCGGCTCGGCAGCCCCGGCCGGGACCGGCCTGCTCGCGACCGAACAGGCCGGCGCCGCAGCGCTGGCGTCGGTGGCGTCGGTGACGGCTTCGAACCTGCCGATGGCGGTCGCCGTGGTGGTGTCGCAGGCCGCCGCGTGCCGGGTGCTCGGCAAACCCGCACAGTTCGCCGGGCGGGTGCTGCCGGAGCAGAAGGTCCTGCTCGGGGTGCTGCCCTCGCTGCGGACCGCGACGTACGGCTTCGAGGTGCTGGCCGCCAAGACGCCGGTGAAGGACCGCAAGGACGCGGCCGCGGCGCTGAAGATCATTGCCGCGACCCGTGCCGCGTGGGAGGCCGCCGCCGGGACCGCCGCTCCGGTCGAGCCGCCGGGTTACGCCCTGCCCGTGCAGCCGACGACTCCGGACAACCGGCGGGCGCTCGCACGACGGCTGCTCACCGACGTCGCGTCCGCCGCGGCCAGCCAGGTCACCGACGTGCGAGGCCGTGCGCCGCAACTGGGCGGGCTCGCGCAGGTCTGGTCCGACGCGGTCGGCCTGGCGTGGCAGTGGGGAGTGGCGCCGACCGCCTTCCCCAGGCTCTCGTCGTGAGCGAACCTGCCGACCTGACCGACTTCGGCACGGCGGTGCCGGACGACTTCCGGGACGCGCTGGCCGGCCGCCCCGGCGCACCGGACCTGACGGGTGACGACTGGCTGCGCGGACTGCCGCGCACCATGGCCGAACTCGCCCACCGCTGGGACCTCGTGGCCGACGGGCCGGTGTGGCACGGCGTGTGCGCGGTGGTGGTGCCGTGCCACCGCGCCGGCGAGCCGGTGGTGCTCAAGGTCAGCTGGCCGCACTCCGAGGCGAGACTGGAGCACCTTGCCCTGCGGGAGTGGGGCGGCCGGGGCGCGGTGCGGCTGCTTGCCGCCGACCCGGCGCACTGGGCGATGCTGCTCGAACCGCTCTCCCACGATCGCGACCTCACCTCCATCGGGTTGCTCGAGGCGTGCGAGGAGATCGGCGGGCTCTTCCGGCAGCTCGACCGGCCGGCGTCGCCGCAGTTCGATCTGCTGAGCGCACAGACGGATCGGTGGATCGCGCAGTGCCGCAAGGGTTCTCCGCTCGTCCCGCGCCGGATGACCGACCAGGCCGCCGGGATGATGACCGACCTGCGGGAGGGCTGCGACGGCCGGTTGATCCACCAGGATCTGCACTTCGAGAACGTGCTGGCCGCCGAACGGGCGCCCTGGCTCGCGATCGACCCCAAGCCGCTGTCGGGCGAGTGGACGTTCGCGGTCGCGCCAGTGCTCTGGAACCGGTGGGACGAGGCGGCTGCGTCATACAGCTTGAGGACGCAGCTGCGGCTGCGACTGGGGCTCGTCGCCGAAGCCGCTGGCATCGACGAATCTCGCGCTCTCGCATGGAGTTTCGTGCGCCTGGTGTGCAACGCCGTGTGGGAGGCGGCCGAGTCCGAGCCCGATCAGCACATGCTGTCGGTCTTCGTTACGGCGGCGAAGGCGATGCTGGAGTGAGCGCGCTGCCTTATCCGGAGCCGGCTCTGACCGATGGTCGGATCGGCATACGCCGTTGGTCAGAGGGTGACGTCGACTGCGTCCGGGAGGCGTCGTCGGATCCGCGGATCGTCGACGGCACAACGGTGCCAACGGCATTCACGCACGACGACGGACTTGCCTTCATCCGCCGCCAGTGGAGCCGCGCCGAGTCAGGCACGGGAGTTGCGCAGGCGATTGTCGACGCAACGACCGACGTGGCGGTCGGCTTGGTTGCGGTGACGCTGCGACCACAGCCAGGCGTCGCAGGTCTGGGCTACTGGGTCGTGCCGTCGGCGCGAGGGCGTGGCGCCGCCGCGGCCGCGGTGCGACTGGTGACGCCGTGGGCGCTGAATTCGCTTGGGCTGCAACGACTTGAGGCATGGGTGGTGCCCCAAAACATCGCGTCACAGCGCGTGCTGCGTGGCGCCGGCTATCTGGAGGAGGGCCGCCTGCGCAGCTTCCTCACGTCCGGCGGCAAGGTCTCCGATGCCCTGGTGTTCTCGGTGATTTCGTCGCGCGAGGCTCAGTAGTAGCCCTTGGCTCCGTCCAGGCGTTCACGGATGATGTCCAGGTGACCCGCGTGCCGCGCGGTCTCCTCCAGCATGTGCAGCACCATCCAGCGCACGGAAGCATCACCGACGGAATGGATTGCGGTGGAACCGGTTCCGTCCAGTCCGACCCGCTCGATCGCCGCATCCGACCGATCGGCTTCCTCGGCATACTCGGCAAGAAGCTGGGCCAGCGGGATCCCGTCCACTCGGAACTCTGCGTCCTCGACGCCGTCATCTTCCGGGCGGAAGCCACGCCCCACGCCTGTCTCGCCGAGCAGCACTTCACGGAACCAGAGTTCTTCGGCCCAGCGCAGGTGTGACACGACGCCGGCCACCGTCATCAGCGGCGACGTCGGCATGAGGCTGCGGTGCGCGTCCGCGTCACTCAGACCCGCGCACTTGGTCAGCACGATGCCGCGCTGCAGGCGGAACCAGCCCATCAGCTGGTCGGATTCGGTGGCGTTCCTCGGCGGGCGTTCGTGGGTGATGCTCACGAGGAAAGGCTACTGCCGCGGTGGCTTGCTCGCCCTGTGGATATCGCGGCTGCCACATGAGGGATGTGGATAACACTGGTCGGCGAAAACTGTTGTGGTGCAGCATGATTCAGCGCTATGGTCGAACACGTGAACGAAGTCAAAGGGACCCAGGGCGCACGCCGGTCAGCCGGCCGTGCCCGGCGTGACTCCCTCAGCACCGACACGGTGCGTGCCTTCCACGACCGGCTCGACGTGCCGCTTCCCGAGGGTGATGACAGCGAGCCGCTGCTGGCCGAGCTGCGCGCCCTCGAAGAACTGAAGAACGCGATCAGTGCCCGGCAGGCACGACTCACCGTGGCGGTGCGCGAGCACCAACGAAGCCGCGACCGGGCCCGCGACCTCAAGTCCGCGGACACCGAGCGACTCGTCGGCTCCCAGGTCGCACTCGCCCGCCGCTGCAGCCCGCATCTCGGCTCCCGCCTGCTCGACCTGGCGCACGCGCTGGTCGACCAACTCCCCCACACGCTCTCCGCGCTGCAGGCCGGCGTCATCACCGAGTGGCACGCCACCCTGATCGCCCGCGAAACCGCCGGCCTCGCCCGCGACCAGCGCATCGCGGTCGACGAGTTGCTGCGCGACGACCTCGGCACCGTCTCGCAGGCGCGCCTGGCCGCACTCGCCCGACAGCACGCCTACCACGCCGACCCGGCCGCGATCGTCGCCCGTCGCGCCCGCGCCGAAACCGGTCGACGTGTCACCCTCCGCCCCGCCCCGGACTGCATCGCGTTGCTGACCGCTCTGCTACCCGTCACCGACGGCTTGGCCTGCTACGCCGCCCTCACCGCCGCGGCGGGCTCCGACGGCACCGACCGCACCCGCGGGCAGGTGATGGCCGACACCCTCACCGACCGCGTCACCGGGCGTGATGCCGCCGACCACAGTCCCATCGGCCTGCAGGTCGAGTTGCTCATGCCGCTGGACACCCTGACCGGCGACACACCCGCGCACCTTCCGGGCTACGGCCCCATCCCGGCCGACCTCGCCCGCGAACTCGTCCTGGACGCGGACAACACTGATGATGCAGGGCGACCCGATAATCCGGCGGTGGATCCGGGCACGTCGGTCGGTGACCCACCACACCGCCCGGGCCGGAAGGACCGTCTGCGGATCCGCCGCCTGTTCACCTATCCCGGCACCGGCGACCTGATCGACATGGAGTCGCGCTCCCGCGCCTACCCCGGGCTTCTGGCGAAGCTGATCCGGCTGCGCGACCAGACCTGCCGCACGCCCTGGTGCGACGCCCCGATCGCGCACATCGACCACATCACGCCGCACACCGCCGGCGGCCCCACCAGCGAGCGCAACGGCACCGGCCTCTGCGCACGCTGCAACTACGCCAAGGAACACCCCGACCTCACGGTCACCGGCGATGCCGCCGAAACGATCACCACCACAGGCGGATTGAGCGCAACCAGTCGCCCGCCGGCACCACCCGGACACCCGCCACCGACCACGTCACGCATGGAACGACAACTCATCGAGCTCAGTCGGCGTTGGGTCGCGCAGGTCAAGGCGCAGGAGAGCAGCTAGCTCGCGTTCCAGTCGGCGGGACGGCCGTCCCGGCCCGCAAAGGCGAGCACCGCGTCGACATCGGACGGCGGGTTGAGCACATACTCCTCCACCCATGCCGTCACGCCAGGAAAGACGCTGTCCGCAATCACGTGCGCGGCCACCGCTCGAGGATCGATGACCGCCGAACGCAGCTGAATACCCTTGGCGTCCAACAACGCCCACGGGATGCCGGTGCTGCCGTAGTGCATGCCGATGCTGCCACTGTTCACCACCCACCGTCGGTCGACCAGCCGGGCAAACGGCATGTGCGTGTGCCCACAGCACACCACCCGCACCTCGTCCGGGACGTCCGCCAGCACCTCGGCCCACCGTGCCGGCCGGGTGTCGACCAGCACCACCTCGTCATCGTCCCGAGGACTGCCGTGGCAGAACATCACCGCGCCCACCCCCGCGAGCTCGAGCACCACCGGATGAGGCAGGCCCCCCAGCAGCTCGACGTATGACGAAGGCAGCTGCCCGGCCGCCCACCAGTCGACCTCGGTCGTCCCCTCGGGAGGCGTCCCGCCCCGCGCGATCGTCACCAGGTCGCGGTCGGCGTTGCCCCGCACCAGCACGCCCCGCTCCCCCAGGGCCACCAGGGCATCGAGCACCTGCGTCGGTTGCGGCCCGGCCGCGAGGTCGCCGGTCACCACCACCAGATCGGCAGCCTGCACCTCCAGCTCGGCAAGCACCGCACGCAGGCACGGCTCGACCCCGTGCGTGTCACTCAGCACCGCGATCCGATCGACCATGCACCTACTATGCCGACGATTGCCGGCGACACCGGGCCGCTCCGCCATACATAGGCTGGCTACGGGCGTAGTGTCGGGCGCAGCGACCACCCGACAACGACGACGGGAGCAACATGGCAACGGTGCAGACGGTGCGCGGACCGGTCGACGTCGACGCGCTCGGCCAGACGCTGATGCACGAACACGTCTTCGTGCTCAACGAGGAATACCGGCTCAACTACCCCGACCACTGGGACGAGGAGACCCGGGTCCGCGACGCCGTCGACCGGCTGCGCGCGCTCAAGGCCGTCGGTGTCGACACCATCGTCGATCCCACCGTGCTCGGTCTCGGCCGCGACATCCGGCGCATCATGCGAGTCAACGCCGAGGTCGACCTCAACATCATCGCGGCGACCGGCCTCTACACCTACAACGAGCTGCCGTTCGTCTTCTCGCTCACCGGGCCGGGCACCATGCTCGGCGGTGACGAACCCATGACACCGCTCTTCGTCCGGGACCTCACCGAGGGCATCGCCGACACCGGGGTGAAGGCGGCCTTCCTCAAGTGTGCGGTCGAGGAGCAGGGCGTCACGCCCGGGGTGCTCCGGGTGCTGCACGCCGTCGCCGACGCCCATCGGCAGACCGGCGCCCCGATCACCGTGCACACCAACGCAATTCACCACCGCGGCCTGGAGGTCCAGGAGATCTTCCGCGAGCAGGGCGTCGATCTCACCAAGGTCGTCATCGGGCACAGTGGGGACTCGACCGGCCTCGACTACCTGCAACGCCTCATCGACGGTGGCAGCTACGTCGGCATGGACCGGTTCGGTCTCAACATCCTGCTGCCCTTCGAGGACCGCGTGCGCACTGTCGCACGCCTCGTCGAGCGCGGCCTCGCCGAGCGCATCGTCCTGGCACAGGACGCGTCCTGCTACATCGACTGGTTCCCGCCGGGCCTGCCCGCTCAGCTGCAGCCGCAATGGAAGTACACCCACATCCACGACGACGTGCTGCCGGCACTGCGCGAGCAAGGCGTCACCGAGGAGCAGATCGACACCATGCTTGTCACCAACCCGCGCACCTACTTCACCCCCGACGCCGTATGACGCACGCACAGCTCCACATCCTGCCTCCTCCGCCGGGCCGTCAGGCCGACCTCACCGGAGTGGTCCGCGACGACTCCGGCGCGGCGCACTACGCCCACCTCCCGGCCTCGATGACCACGCTGCTGGCCGAGCGCGCCCGCACGCAGCCGGACGACGAGGCCGTCGTCGAGCTCGACGCCGACCGGCTCACCTTCGCCCAGCTGTGGGACCGCGCTTCCCGCGTCGCCGGCGGATTGCGCGATGCCGGACTGCGCCCGGGCGACCGCGCCGCGATCACGCTGCCGGCCGGCGCGGACTGGACCGTCGCCCTCTGGGGCTGCTTCCTCGCCGGGGTGATCGCGGTCCCGGTCAACACCCGCTTCGCCGCACCCGAGATCGAGCACGTCCTGCAGGACAGCGGCGCCGCTTTCGTCTTCGCGCCGGATCACCCTCTGCCGCAAGGCGATCCGTGGCACACCGACAGCAACCTGACCGACGTCGCCGCGATCTTCTACACCTCCGGCACCACCGGTCGCCCCAAGGGCGCGATGACCACCCACGAGGCGTTCCTGAGCAACTGCGAGAGCACCGCCAACCGCGGCTCGGCGCAACATCCGCCGGTCATCGGCACCGCCTACCGCACGCTCATCACGGTCCCGCTCTTCCACGTCACCGGCTGCAACTCGCAACTGCTGGCCGCCACCTACGTCGGCGGCACGGCCGTCATCATGCCAACCCTCGATCTGGCCCGTATGGCGAAAGCCCTTGGCGACGAACGCATTTCCAATCTCACGACAGTGCCCGCGATCTACGCGATGCTCCTCGGCCACGAGAGCTTCGCCGACGCCGACGTCTCGACGGTCCAGCGTTGCGGCTACGGCGGGGCACCGATGCCGCCGGCCCTGCTGCGACGGATCCGGGAGGCCTTCCCGAAGGCCGCCCTCGGCAACGGCTACGGCATGACCGAGACGGCGGCCCTCGCGACGTCACTGCCCGACGAGGACGCCGACGCACACCCCGACTCGGTCGGCTACCCGACCGCGGTCGTCGATTACGCGCTCTACCACCCGGATCCGGTCACCGGCATCGGCGAGTTGCTGATGCGTGGGCCCAACATCACGGTCGGCTACTGGAACGACCCGGCCAAGACCGAGGCTGCCTTCGTCGACGGCTGGCTGCGCTCCGGCGACATGGCTCGCATCGACGAGGACGGCCGGGTCTACATCGTCGACCGCGCGAAAGACATGATTAACCGCGGCGGCGAGAACGTCTACTGCGTCGAGGTCGAGAACGCCCTCGCCGGCGCACCGGGGGTGGCCGAGTCCGCTGTGGTCGGCGTCCCCAATGAGCGCCTCGGTGAGGCGGTCGGTGCTGTGCTCGTGCCCCGCCCCGGCACCACCATCGACCCGGAGGCGGTGACGGCATACCTCGCGACGCGGATCGCGGATTTCAAGGTGCCGCAATACATTGCGATACGCCACGAGCCGCTCCCCCGCAACCCCGGCGGCAAGATCCTCAAGGGAGGCCTGCGCACCGGGATCGACTGGGGCGAGCGGCTGCGTTGAGCGGGGCGACTGCCGGGTGACCGGCCGGCCGCCTGCTCCTACTTGCCGGTCTCCTTCTTCAGGACCGCGTCGAAGGAGCCCGGCTGCTGCAGCAGCTGGGTGTATTCCGGCGAGGAGTTGCTGACGGCCTTGCCGTTGAACTTGATCGTCGGGGTGCCGGTGACGCCGTCCTTGCCGGCGTTCTCGGCGGTCTTGGCGACGTAGTCCTTGTACTTGTTGTCGTCGACGCACTTGTTGAAGGTGTCGAGCGCGCCGCCGCTGATGCCGGCCTCCTTGCCGAACTTCTTGATGTCGGCCACCGAGTAGCCGGCGCCTTCCTTGGCGGGCTGGCCGGCGAAGTTCGCCGCGTGGTACTCGGCGGTCTTGCCCGCGTCGGCCGCGCAGTAGAGCCCGTTGGCCGCGATCGCCGACGCCGGCGCGTTCTGCAGGTTGTCCTGCAGGAAGGTCATCAGGTGCCAGACCAGCTTGATGTCGCCCGACTTCGCCTTGGCCATGATCTGCTCGCCGTTGGCCTTCTCGAGGTCGTTGCAGATCGGGCACTGGAAGTCCTCGTAGAGGTCGACCGTCGGCGCGCCCGGCTTCAGCGTCACGTTGGGATAGGCGACCAGACCCTTGGCGTCGCTGGTGCCGCCCTTGGGGGCCCCACCCGAGTAGGTGCTGCTCTTGCCCGCCTGATTGACGAAGACGGCGGCGACGACGCCGATCACGAGGACGACGGCGACGATCGAGGCGATCAGCCCCTTCGACGGCCCGTCCTTGGGCTTGGACGCGGCGAGCTTCTGCGAGGCATCAGGGCGTGGCATGGGGGTCACCCTAACCGGCGAGGCTAAGAACTCCGCACCGGCTCAGCCCCACAGGGCGCGGTCCACGCTGAGCTTGGTGCGCGGCCAGATGACCAGCCACACAGCGCAGAGGAGCAGGCCGACGTCGCGCAGGATGTCCCACTTGTAGGCCGACATCGTGGGCAGCTTGCCGTTGCTGCCGAAGCAGCCGCACTGGATGATGATGCCGCGCGACCACACCGACGCGATGCCGATGATGAACGCGATCATCAGCAGCCCGCCGAGCACCGCGGTCATCCGGGTGAGCAGCCCGATGATGAGCAGCACGCCGAGCAGGATCTCCAGGAACGGCATGAACGTGCCCCAGATATTCGCCACGTCATACGGCAGGATCTGGAAGGCCCGGGTGTCCATGCGGGTCGTCTCGAGCTGCCGCGCCTTGAGCACACCGGCGACCAGGTAGGTGATGCCGAGGATGAGACGTGCGGCGACGCCGATCCACTCGGTCACCGGGTGGGAGTGCCACCGGGCCGTGCTGGGCGTGCGGGACGAAGCGTCAATCTGCGAGGCCACGGCGGACAGGGTAGATCACCGGGCTGTATGCCGAGGCGCGTCGCGCTACGCGCCCTGCCAGCCGTCCACGATCGCCAGGATCTCCAGCAACTCGTGCGCAACGGCGTCGGGCTGCGCCTCGGTCGCCACCACCTGCGCCTCCGGCAGCACCGAGTGCGGGATCCAGATCGCGCGCATGCCGACCTGCTGCGGGCCGTGCACGTCCTCGAAGAGCCGGTCCCCGACATACACGCAGCGGGCGGGGTCGGTCCCGACCGCATCGGCCGCCGCGCGGAATGCGGACGCGTGCGGTTTCACCCACGGGATCTCGCTGGAGTAGACGTCGCCGTCGATCAGGTCGAGCACACCGTCACGCTCGAAGATGCCGCGATGGTAGTCGCGGTCCCAGATCGTGTTGGACAGCACCCCCACGCGAATCCCCTTGGCGCGCAACCCTTCCCACAGTGGCCGCACCTGCGGGTCGGTCAGCGTGTGCGGCTCCCAGAAGTCCCGGTATGCCGCGAGCCCCGCCCGGTGCGCGTCCCCGGCGACGTCCGCACCCGCGGCGACGAGGATCTCCTCGACGCGTGCGCTGCTGTGCTGCTCACGGGCGCGCGCCCAGGACGCGGTCGCCTCCTCCAGGAAGCGCGCGGCGAGCTCGCGGTCGCCGTACGCCGCGGCATACGACATCGCCTCCGCCTCGAAGTCGATGTCGTGCCAGGGCGTGAGGGTGCCGCCCCAGTCGAAGATGACGGCCTCGATCGGAGCGCTCACAGCACCGCCTCGGCGTCCTCCTGCGGAGCGATCTCCCGGGCCACCTCGGCGACGATGCCGTCGACCGGCACCTCGCGGCGGTCGCCGGAGCGGCGGTCCTTGATCTCGACCTTGCCGTCCGCGAGGCCCTTGCCGACCACCACGATCGTCGGCACCCCGATGAGCTCGGCGTCCTTGAACTTCACGCCCGGCGACACCTTGCGCCGGTCGTCGAAGAGCACCTCGATGCCGGCGGCCTCCAGCCCCGCGACGATCTCCTCGGCCTTGACGAAGACTTCCTCGTCCTTGCCGGTGGCGACCAGGTGGACGTCGGCCGGGGCGACGTTGCGCGGCCAGATCAGGCCGATGTCGTCGAGGTTGTCCTCGGCGATCGCACCGACCGCGCGGGTGACGCCCACGCCGTAGGAGCCCATGGTGACGGTGACGAGTTTGCCGTTCTCGTCGAGCACCTTGAGGCCGAGCGTCTCGGCATACTTGGTGCCGAGCTGGAAGATGTGGCCCATCTCGATGCCGCGGTCCAGCCGCAGCGGTCCGTGGCCACTCGGCGAGGCGTCGCCGTCGCGGATCTCCGCGGCCTGGATGGTGCCGTCGGCGGTGAAGTCGCGGCCGTGCACTAGGTCGAGCACGTGCTTGCCCGACTCGTCGGCGCCGGTCACCCACGCCGAGCCGACCGCCACGGAGGGGTCGAGCAGGTAGCGGATCTTGCTTGCCTTCTCCTCCCCCAGCACGCCCGGGCCGATGTAGCCCTTGGCGAGCATCGGGTATGCCGCAAAGTCCTTCTCCTCGAAGGCCGCGACCTCGGCCGGAGCGACCTTGACCTCCAGGCGCTTGGCGTCGACCTCGCGGTCGCCGGGCAGACCGATCGCGAGCGGCTCGCGGGTGCCGTCGGGGTGCACGAGCATCACGATGACGTTCTTCAGGGTGTCGGCGGCGGTCCACGCCCGCCCGTCGGCGCGCGGGTGGTCCTTGTTGAGCGCGGCCACCAGCGTGTCGATCGTCGGGGTGTCGGGGGTGTCCTCGACGTGGGCCGGCCCGGCGGTCACCTCGACCTCGGGCGCGGGCGGCACCTCCACGGCCTCCACGTTGGCGGCGTAACCGGAGGCGTCGCGCGCGAAGGTGTCCTCACCGTGCGGGCTGACCGCGAGGAACTCCTCGGACGCCGACCCGCCCATTGCGCCCGAATCCGCTTGCACGATCACGTATTCGAAGCCGAGCCGGTTGAAGATGCGGATGTAGGCCTCGCGGTGCGCGTCGTATGCCTTCTGCAGACCGGCCTGGTCGACATCGAAGGAGTAGGAGTCCTTCATGATGAACTCCCGGCCGCGCAGCACACCGGCCCGCGGACGCGCCTCGTCGCGGTACTTGTTCTGGATCTGGTAGAGCGCGAGGGGGAAGTCCTTGTAGGAGGAGTACATGTCCTTGACCGCGAGGCAAAACATCTCCTCGTGCGTGGGGCCGAGCAGCATGTCGGCGTCCTTGCGGTCCTTGAGCCGGAAGAGGTTGTCGCCGTACTCGGTCCACCGGCCGGTGGCGTCGTAGGGCTCGCGCGGCAGCAGTGCCGGGAACTTCACCTCCTGGCTGCCGATGCGGTTCATCTCCTCGCGCACGATGTTCTCGACCTTGGACAGCACCCGCATGCCGAGCGGCAGCCAGGTGTAGATGCCCGGCGCGACCCGCCGCACGTAGCCGGCCCGGACGAGCAGCTTGTGACCCGGCAGTTCCGCATCGGCCGGGTCCTCGCGCAGGGTTCGCAGGAACAGGGTCGACATGCGCAGGGCCACGGGGAGCTCCTCAGGGCGTTTCGGTGTTTGAGGGATTTCGGGGTATGACGACGCCGGCCGCACCGGCCGGACGCCCGCACAGAATATCGGCCCGGCCCCGGGTGCCGAGCACGCCGATCCTGAACGCCACCTGAGTGCAAGCCTGGGAAGACCCTGGTAATTCGGCGACGCGGGGGTGAACTCCCGGCCAGCAGTTGCCAATTCCCATCAACGACAGGACATTCGGCCGGTTCGGCTCCCTACGGTGTGCGGGTGCCCCGAGGGAAGATCCGTGCGCTCGCTGCTGCCGTCGCGGCGGTGACTGCGCTCGCCGCGTGCTCCGGGCACCGCGACTCCGCCGCCTCGTCGCGGGCGAAGCCGCCACCGACGGTGCAGGCCTCGCGCAGTCACTGCGGCGCGGGCTGGAGCGGCGCGCAGGCGGGCATCGTGCGCCTCGACGTGCGCAACACCGACGTCAATGCCGCGGAGGTCTACATCGCCGACGCCGAGGGGAAGCTCTACGGCGAGATCGACCCGCTCGGGCCGGGCGCGACCGCGACGCTGACCGCCGACCTCGCCGCCGGGGACTACCACCTGCGGTGTTCGGTCAACGACGGCGATCCGGTCAACGGCCCGACCGTGCGGGTGACCGGTGCGGGCGGCGGCGGCACGGGCGTCCGGCCGGTGACCTCCGCCGACCTGGTGCCCGCCGTCATCGCCTACCAGAAGTGGGTGCGCGGCCGGCTCACCATGCTGCAGTCCCAGACCGACGTGCTGGCGCGGCGACTGGGGTCCGGCGACCGCGCAGGCGCACAGGCCGCTTGGCGGACCGCCGACCACACCTGGCACACGATGGGCGGCGCCTACGGTGCGTTCGGCGCCACCGGCGAGGCGATCGACGGCGACGCGCACGGGCTGCCCAAGGGTGTCATCGACCCGGCCTGGACCGGCCTGCTGCGCATCGAATACGGGCTCTGGCACGGGGAATCCACGACGTCTCTCAGCGCGCTCGGCAACCGGTTGCGGACCGACCTTGGCCGGTTGGCAGGCGAGCTGGCGAGCACGCAGTTCCAGCCGGTCGACGTCGTCAAACGAGCCCATGAGATCAGCGAGGACACCTTGCAGGAGACACTCACCGGCAACCACGACTACGGCGCCCACGTGCAGCTCGACGAGGCGCTCGCCGAGCTCGATGGCACCACGCAGGTGCTCGCGAGCCTTCGTCCGCTGCTCGCGCCCCGTTACGCCGGACTCGCCCAGGTGGATGCCTTGATCACCAAGTCTGCCAAGGACATTCGGGCCCAGCGCGGCTGGCAGGCACCGGCGCAAGGCGCCGCCCCGTCCGCCGGACACGCCCTTGTCGACTCCGACATCGCGCAGCTCGCCGAGTTGCTGGCGCCGGTGCCGACGAGGCTGGAGCCGAGGGTCGCATGAGTGAGGGCAGAGGCGCGACAGAAAACCTGAGCGCCGACCGAGCCGAGGACACGAACGCGGTGCGGACCGCGGGAGCTTCCACCCCAAGCCGGCGTCGCCTGCTGCAGGCGGGCACGTTCGCCGCGGGCGCAGGTGCGTTCGCGGCCGCGCTGCGGGCCGGCGGGTCGCCGTCACCGTCAGCTCCCGCCGCGTCGCAGCGTCGGGCGATCGCCGGCTTCCACGGCGCCCACCAGGGCGGCGTGCTCGGAAGCCCTTTGCCAGCAGCGACTTTCACCGCATTCGACCTCACTGTCACCGGCAGGTCCGAGCTGTCCGCGTTGCTGCACACTCTCACCGACACGCTCCGGGCGCAGACGGCCGGCGGCATACCGGCGCCGGTCGGCGTCACGACGACCGCCGGCACCGGCATCCTCGGGCCGGACGCGCCGGGCAACGCGCTCGAGTCGATCGTCGGGCTCGGATCCGGTGTGTTCACCGGCAGATTCGGCCTGCAGGGTGCGAAGCCGCGGCGGCTGCGACCGATGGACACCTTCGCCAACGACCAGCTCGACCCGGCCTGGTGCGGCGGTGACCTGCTGCTCACTCTCCAGAGCCACGAGCGCGACGTCGTGCTGAGCGCCCTGCGGGAGGTATGCCGGGCAACCCGCGGAGCCATGCAGATCCGTTGGAAACAGGATGCTTTCACCGCTCCCCCGCGCCCGAGCGGAGCACCGCGCAACCTGCTGGGCTTCAAGGACGGCATCGCCGGTCCGGACACCACCGACGACGCGCAGCTGCGGAAGCTGGTCTGGTCCGGCGCCGGCGAACCCGCATGGGCGGCCGGCGGCAGCTACTACGTGGTGCGTCGCATCCGGATGCTCGTGGAGTTCTGGGACCGGGTGTCGACCTCGGAGCAGGAGCGCATCTTCGGCCGCCGCAAGGACTCCGGGGCCCCGCTCACCGGTGGCACCGAGACGACCGCGCCCGACTACACCGACGACCCCAAGGGCGACGCGATCCCGCTCGACAGCCACATCCGGTCGGCCAACCCGCGCACCCCGCAGAGCGCCGACTCGCAGTTCCTGCGGCGCTCGTATTCGTATGACGCAGGCGTGGATTCGGTCGGCAACCTCGACATGGGGCTGATGTTCGGCGCCTTCAACAACGACCTCGACCGGCAGTTCGTCACCGTCCAGAAGCGGCTCGCCGACGAACCGCTCGCGGACTACATCACCCCGGTCGGCGGCGGCTACTTCTTCGCGCTGCCGGGGGTGCGCAACGCCCGAGACTTCTACGGCAGCGCCCTGCTGGCGTAGGACACCCAATCCCAGTCACACCCACACCATGGGAGAGAACATGCGTAAGAAGCGTGCAGCAGTGTTCGCGGCATGCGCCGGAGTCGCCGTCGCAGCGTCCGGTGCCACCGTCGCAGCGTCCGGTGCCACCGTCGCGCTGAGCGGAGGCGCCGACGCCACACCGGTGAAGGCCGCATCCGCCAAGGGTCCGATCAAGCACGTGGTCGTGCTGTTCGACGAGAACATCTCCTTCGACCACTACTTCGGCACCTACCCGAACGCCGCCAATACCGACGGCACGAAGTTCACCGCGGCGTCTCATACGCCCAAGGCCAACACCGTGCAGAACGCGGGGCTGATCCGGTCAAATCCCAATCTTTACAACCCTTTCCGGCTCTCGTCGAAGCAGGCCGTCACCTGCGACCAGAACCACTCCTACCGCCCCGAGCAGAAGGCGGTGAACGACGGTAAGAACGACAAGTACGTCGAGAACACCAGCGTCGACACCTGCACCGGGCAGTACGGCGCGCCGGGCCTGGCGATGGGCTACTACGACGGCAACACTGTCACCGGCCTCTGGAACTACGCCCAGCACTACGCGATGAGCGACAACATGTACAGCTCCACCTACGGTCCGTCGACCCCCGGCGCACTCAACCTGATCGCCGGACAGACCTACGGCGTGCACGCGGTCGACCCGAAGACCGGCAAGCCGGCCACCGACAGCTACGTCCTGTCGGGGGCGAACGCCAAGGGAGTCGGCACGGTCACCAACGACCCGGACCCGGCATACGACGACTGCTCGGGCAAGAACCACACCTCCACCAACAACCTCGCGGTGATGGACGGCAAGAACATCGGCGACACGATGAACGACGCCGGCGTCTCGTGGGGTTGGTTCCAGGGCGGATTCGCGCCGAGCACGGCGTACGCCGGGGACGGCACCTACGCCCAGTGCAAGACCTCGCACACCAACATCGCGGGCGCCTCGTCGGTCGACTACAGCCCGCACCACAACCCGTTCGAGTACTACAAGTCGACCTCGAACCCGCACCACCTGCCGCCGAAGTCGACCGCCGAGATCGGCCACAACGGGCAGGCCAACCACGAGTACGACCTGACCGACTTCGACAAGGCGCTCGCCGCGGGCACCATGCCGGCGGTGTCCTTCCTCAAGGCCGGCGAATACCAGGACGGTCACGCGGGCTACTCCGACCCGATCGACGAGCAGCACTTCCTGGTCGACGAGATCAACAAGATCCAGCAGTCACCGGAGTGGAGCAGCACCGCGATCGTCGTGACGTATGACGACTCCGACGGCTGGTATGACCACCGGAGCTCGAAGGTGCTCACCGGCGCTCAGGACGCCTCGCTCAACGAGCCGATGTGCACCGCGGTCAAGGAGCCGGTCACCGCGTCCGGCCCGCAGGACGACCGGTGCGGCCCCGGCCCGCGCATGCCGTTCCTCGTGATCTCGCCCTACGCCAAGCCCAACTCGATCGGTCACGCGCCGCTGGAGCAGGCGTCGGTGCTGACCTTCATCGAGCAGAACTGGAAGCTGCCGCAACTCGGCAACGGCTCCTTCGACGCCCGCGCGGCATCGTTCGGGTCGCTGCTCAGCGGCAGCCCGAAGGCCGACACCGTGCTGCTCAACGCCGACGGCTCGGTGCAGTCCGTGACGCCCCCGTCCAAGGGCAAGGGCAAGGGCAAGCAGAGCTGATCACGGTATGACGGGGGTCGCCCGCCGCACGATCGCGGCGGTGTCGACACCCGCGGGCAGGGTGCCGAAGACCCCGGCGCCCTGCCCGAGCACCCGCGACACCAGGAACGCGTCGGCCACCGCGGCCGGCGCGTTCCGCACGAGCAGGCTCGCCTGCAGCAGCACCGCCATGCGCGCCGCGAGCCAGCGCGCGACATACTGCGCGCTCTCCGGATCGGTAATGTTGGCAATGGTTTTCAGCACCTCGTCGACGCCGTCCCGCAGCTCGGGGGTGTCTGCGGCGTCGACCTCGTCGCGCCATACGTCCACGCCCTCGGGAGTGCGCTGCAGCACCCGCAGCACGTCGAGTGCATTGACGTTGCCGCTGCCCTCCCAGATCGAGTTGAGCGGCGACTCGCGAAAGAGCATCGGCATGCCGGACTCCTCGACGTAACCGTTGCCACCGAGCGTCTCCAGCGCCTCGGCGACGTGGAACGACGTGCGCTTGCACACCCAGAACTTCGCGACCGGCAGACCGATGCGCCGGAACGCCCGCTCCGCCGGGTCGTCCGCCTGGTCCACCGCGCGGGCCAGCCGCAGCCCGAGGTGCGTGGCCGCCTCCGACTCCACCGCGAGGTCGGCGAGCACGTTGCGCATCGCCGGCTTGTCGGCCAGCAGCCCGCCAAACGCGCTGCGGTGCGCCGCGTGCCAGGTCGCCTCCGCGACACTGCGCCGCATCAGCGACGCGGACCCGAGCACGCAGTCCAGGCGGGTCGAGGCGACCATCTCGATGATCGTCCGCACGCCCGCACCCTCGTCCCCGAGCCGTATGCCGTGGGCCCCGTCATACTCCAGCTCGCTGGAGGCGTTGGCGCGGTTGCCGAGCTTGTCCTTCAGCCGCACGATGCGCAGCGTGTTGCGGCTGCCGTCGGGCAGCACCCGCGGGAGCACGAAACAGGTCAGGCCGCCGGGCGCCTGGGCGAGGGTGAGGAAGATGTCGTTCATCGGCGCCGAGGTGAACCACTTGTGCCCGGTGAGCCGGTAGCTGCCGTCGGGCTGGGGTGCGGCGACCGTGGTGTTGCTGCGCACGTCGGAGCCGCCCTGCTTCTCGGTCATGCTCATCCCGGCGAGCAGACCGGCCTTCTCGGCAGTCGGGCGAAGGCCGAAATCATAAGTGCGAGAGGTTAATCCGGGGGTGAACTCCGCCGCGAGGGCAGCGTCCGCGCGCAGTGCGGGCACGGCCGCGTAGGTCATCGAGCCGGGGCACCCATGGCCGGGTTCGACCGCGCTCCAGGCGACCGACCCGGCAGCGCGCCGCACGTGCGGACTCGGCCCGTCGTCGGCCCAGGCGGTGCCGGCGAGGCCGAAACGGATGCTCTTGTCCATCAGCCAGTGCCAGCTCGGGTGGTAGTCGACCTCGTCGACCCGGTTGCCATAGCGGTCGACGGCGCGGAAGACCGGCTCATGCTCGTTGGCCAGCATCCCGTGCTCGCGCGCCTCGGCGGAGCCGGCCACCGCGCCGACCTCGGTCAGCGAGGCGATCACGGTGTCGGCGTCGCCGCCAGTCTGCGCACGGATCGCGTCGAGCAGCGCGGCATCACCGGTCACCGTGTTGTGGCCGGCGAGTGGCGGCACCTGGTTGCCAGGGGTGCGGGCGAACGGGTCCTGGAACTCGGGCATGTGACCCAGGCTACTCACGAGTAGGACATCGGCACCAGGGTCAGCGATACGGTCGGTCCATGCCTGCTTCGCTAGCGCTCGACGACTACCTGGACGGCCTCGCGACGGCGGCGGCCCGCCTACGCGAGGACACCGCGGAGCTGCCCGAGGAGTCGATGGTGCCGACCTGCCCGCAGTGGTCGGCCCTCCAGCTCATCGCGCACACCGGGATGGTGCACCGGTGGGCGACCGCCGTCATCCGTGGCGACGAGGCGGCGAAGGCCCCGTCATACAGCGCGGGGCTGGAGGAGGAGGGGATGCAGCAGACCGACCCTGGTGGCTGGCTGCTCGCCGGGTCGGACGCCCTGGAGCGCGCCCTGCGCGACGCCCCGGCCGACCTCGACGTGTTCTTCTTCCTCAACGACGCCCCCGAGTCCCGCCTGGCCTGGGCGCGGCGGCAGTGTCACGAGACGACGGTGCACGCGTTCGACGCCCTGGCGGCCCGGCTCGGGCAGGTGCCGTCGGCCGCGGACGCCGAGCTCGACCCGCGGATCGCGGCGGACGGCATCGACGAGCTGCTCCGCGGGTTCGCCACGCGCCGCAAGGAGTCGATGCTCACCAGTCGCCCGATCAGCGTCGCAGTGCAGCCGGACGACGTCGAGCAGAGCTGGACCTTGCGCCTCTCCCCCGACGGCACGACCTGCGACCTCGGGCTGCCCGACCGGGCGGACTCGACCTGGACCGGCACCGCCGCCGAGCTCTACCTCGGGCTCTGGAACCGTGGCCGCCAGATCGGCCAGGACGGGCTGGACGTGATCGGCTTCTGGCGGGACAACATGCGAGTGGAGTGGAGCTAGACCGGTGTATGACGAGAGCCGCAACCCCTACGCCGGCCTGCCGACGATCACCGACGTCGCGCAGCTGGAGCTCCTCGGCACGCCCGAGCCGGCGGTCCGCGACAAGGTGCGCGACGTGCTGCACCCGCTCGACAAGGAGTGGCTGGCCGCATCACCGCTGGTCTTCGTCGGCACGGCGACCCCCGACGGCCGGTGCGACGTGTCGCCGAAGGGCGACCCCAACGGCCTGGCGCTGGTGCTCGACGACCACACGATCGTCATCCCCGAGCGCGCCGGCAACAAGCGCATGGACGGCTTCCACAACATCCTGGCCAACCCGCACATCGGGCTCAACTTTGTGATCCCCGGTCGCGGAGACACGTTGCGGGTCAACGGAATTGCCCAGTTGGTCACCGACGGCCCGTTCTTCGACGACCTCGTCGTCAAGGGTCACCGGCCGACGCTGGCAACGATCGTGCACGTGGAGGAGGTCTTCTACCACTGCCCGAAGGCGTTCATGCGCGCCGGAGTGTGGAAGCCGGACACCTGGGCGCCGGAGGCGGTGCGCCTCTACGCCGACGTCGCCAAGGAGCTGTGGCGCAAGGGCGACGACCCGGCCGAGGTCGAGGCGCACTACGCCGAGCAGCGATACGCCGCACAGCTCTACCCCACGACGTGACCTGGCCGACCTTGCCGCTGCCCTGGCCGACGACCGCACAGGTGCGCGGACCGCGCCGGTGGTGGGACGGCCCGCTCGACGTCGAGGGGCTGGCGGTCGGGAGCGTGCGGGCCGCCGTGTCGGCGGCGAACACCGTTGCGATTGCTCGCGATTGCCCCTGGAGCGGCTGGGTGGCGAGTGGCCTGGTGGGCGCGTCCTTCGGGTCCATCGGCCGGCTGCGGGTCGACGGCTCGCCGGTCGCCGAATGGGCCGAGTTGTCCGGCTTCTTCGCTGCGGCCGACGGCTGGGTGCGGCTGCACGGCAACTACCCGCATCATGCCGAGGTGCTGCGGCGGGTGCTCGACGCGAACGGGCGCGCGGGCGATCAGGCGGGCGATCGTGCGGGCGTCGCAGCGGCCGTGCGCTCGCGCGCAGCCCTCGAGGTCGAGGCAGCCGTGCGCGCGGCCGGTGGCATCGCGGGCGCGGTGCGCAGTCCGGATGCCTGGCGTGAGCATCCGCACCATGCCGCCGCGATCGCCGGCACCGGACTGGTCACCGTCGGCACTCCGACCGGCGCAGTCCGACCGCTTGAGCCATCGGTCTCGTTGCCGCTCAGCGGGATTCGCGTACTCGACCTGACGCGGGTGATCGCCGGCCCGACCGCCGCCCGCTTCCTCGGCGCGCTCGGTGCCGACGTGCTGCGCGTCGACCCCCCGGCGATGCCCGAGCTGCTCGGGCAGCATCTGGACACCGGTTTCGCCAAACGGAGCACGGTGCTCGACTTCGGCTCCGACGACCAGTTGGCGACCGCCCGCGAGCTGGCCGGGTCGGCGGACATCGTGCTGTCGTCCTACCGGCCGGGAGCGCTGAAACGCTTCGGCCTTGACCGGGATTCGCTGCTCGCCGGTCACCCGCACCTGGTCGTGGTGGAGCTGTCCGCATGGGGTGACACCGGGCCGTGGGCGACGCAGCGCGGCTTCGACAGCATCGTGCAGGCGGTCACCGGGATCGCCAGCCGGTATGCCGCAGCGGATGGCACTCCCGGCGCCCTTCCCGTGCAGGCACTCGACCACGCCACCGGCTACCTGATGGCGACCAGCGCGATGCGACTGCTCAGCCGGCGCCCGCAGGAGGGTGGTGCCTCCGCACGTCTGGCGCTCGCGCGCACCGCCGACTGGTTGCTGCAGGCGCCCGCCGTCGGAGGGACGGTGGACGCGGATGCGTTCGACGGCCCCGACTGCCCGCTGTGGCTGGAGCAGGCTGATTCGTCATACGGCCTGCTGGAGGGGGTGCGGCCGCCCGTTTTCGCCGGTGACGTGCCGCTCGAATATCCCACCGCACCAACGCGATACGGCGCCGATGTTCCCGAGTGGTGGCAGCGGGAGTAGTGGCTCCGTCGAGCGTTCCCGTGGCTGCGATGCCCACGGCCCCCGGCCGTGCTCACGCTGACGGGGTCGGGTGAACAGTGAGCAGTCGGTCCACCGACTGGCGATTGCTGCACAGTTAGGGAGTGATCAGACGGAATCTTCTCCTCGAACATATGTCCATTGTCGGTGCTTCGCGGTATGATGATCACACGACGAAAACCACTGCGGCGGAAGGAGATTCGGTCCATGTCTCTCGATTCTGCTGTGCCGCTGCCCGAGCGCCCCGGCGCGCCGGAGGGTGATGTGCGGGGGCCGGTTGAGCCGGGTCGCGGGCCAGTCGCGCTGCAGGAGTTGGAGACGCTCGTAGCGGTCGTTGACGAGATGCCCGCCCTGATCCATCAACTCGGGGACGCCCAGGTGGAGTCGTTGACGCAGGTGTTGTTGCGGTTGCATGGGCGTTCGGCGCAGGTTGCTGCGGTGGTGACTGCTGATGCGGTGGATCGGGGCACGGTCGCGAGCTCGATAGCGGCGAACACCACCCAGTGGGTATGCCGTCACGCCGAAGCATCCGGGGTGCCGATCGAACCGGTCGAGGCGAAGACGATCGCGGTAGTCGCCGAGGCGTGCCGGGAGCGCAAGAACGCAGTCATCGCCGCCGCGGTCGCACGAGGTTCGTGCACGGTGTCGACCGCGCGGGCGGCGTTGATCAATGCAGACAAGGTGGCGCCGGTCATCCCGACCGCCGACCGCGGTGAAGTGCTGGCCTGGTTCCTCCAACTCGACCCGGCGTTGGGTGCACGTGGGGTGCAGGCCTTGACGCGGAAGATCCTCGCGACCTACGCCACCGAAGCCCTCTCCGCGCAGGACGCGAAACTCGAACACGTTGAAACCCTCACCTGGGGCAAGACCGCTACCGGGATGACCCGGTTGGTCGCGGAGTTGGCACCCGCGAATGCTGCGATCTTGAAGGCCGCGATCACGGCCGGGTCCGCACCACGACCCGCCACCGCCGACACCGCCGACACCGGCGGTTCCGGGCCCACCGGATCACACAACGAACACGGCACGGGCGAGGCCGGCGAGCCGCGCGGCAAAGGCACCAGCACCAGCACCAGCACCAGCACCAGCGAAACCGTGCGGGACGACCGAACTCCGGGCAAGCGCCGCGCGGATGCGTTGATGGAGCTGATCGCTGCAGGCGCGAAAGTTGCCGCCGGTGAGGTCGCGCCGGTCGGGTCGGCGGCGACGATCCTGCTGACCATGGAACTGTCGGCGTTGACCGACGGGCTCGGCGGGGCGACCACCCCGGGCGGTGACGTGCTCGATGCCGGAGCCGCCCGCCGCGCCGCCTGTGACGCGGACCTGATCCCCGCGGTCCTCGGCGGACCCAGCCAACCGATGGATGTGGGCCGGCGAGAACGCCTGGTCACCAAGGGTTTACGCGCGGCTGTCGTCATACGCGATGGCGGGTGCACCTTCCCCGGCTGTGATCGGCCACCGGGTTTCTGCGAAGTCCATCACGTCAGACCCTGGTGGGCCGGCGGCGAAACCAGCCTCACCAACTCGGCCATCCTGTGCTGCCGACATCATCAGGAAGTCCACCGACACGGGTTCATGGCACACGTCCGTCCCGACGGCGTCACCTGGGATCTCACCCCCGGCCGCATGCCCGGCCACGCCCACGCCGCAGCATGAACGGCTACCCGGTGCTGGACAGCGAGCCTTTGCGTGGATGTCCTTGCGACTCGGCCCGTCGATGCCGACGGCTACGCAGCGGTGACCGTCCCGACGACCCGGAGACCCGACTCAGCGACCGGCCGTCCAGGCGGCCCGGATCAGCGGCCACTGCAACGGCAACCGGGCAACCGTGCCGGCGAAGAAGCCGACCCTGGGCACGGCCGCACCCTTGGCGGCGACGGCGCGCCCGGCGTCGAGGGTCATCTGCAGGTTCGCCGGCAACACCCCCACCAGGAGCCCGGCCGATGCCTTCCCGGCAATCTGCCGGGTGCGGGGCAGCAAAAGCCCTGCCGCACAAGCCAGTTCGGCGACACCGGAGGCATAGACGAGCTCACGCGCACGCGGCAACTGCGGCGGCACGATCGGCTCGAAGACCTGCGGGCGCACCAGGTGAATGATCCCGGATCCGGCGAAGGCAGCGACCAGCACCTTGGCGGTCGGACGCAATGGCTGAGTCATGCCGCCCACTCTGCCAGGCAGCGGCGAGCCACCCAGGCCTCGGCCCGGATGTCGGGCGGTCTGCCCAGAGCCGCGCCCCGGCGTGACGCTCAGCGGAATGGCGCTCACCGACGTGGCGCTCCGGGAGCGACGCTCGGCGATCCTAGAGGATGACGGTCGCGAACCGACTGACCTGCCGGAACCCAGCCGCATGGTAGGTGCGCAGGGCCGGTTCGTTGTAGGCGTTGACGTAGAGCGTCACCGTCGGCGCGATGGTGTCGATGACCTGCTGCACGACCGCATTCATCGCGGGTACGGCGACGCCCTGCCCACGGCGGTCGGGCGCCACCCACACGCCCTGGATCTGCGCGACCCCAGACGCGAGCGAGCCGATGTCGGCCTTGAAGATGACCCGGCCGTCCTCGACGATCACGAACGTGTGGCCGGCCCGGATCAACGCGGCGACCATCCGCCGGTAGTCGCGGTCGGAGCCGAGGTATGGCGCATAGCCGATCTCCTCGGTGAACATCCGCGCCGACGCCGGCAGCACGATGTCGACCTCGTCCACCCGCGCCGGGCGCACCCGCGAGTCGATCGGCCGACCGGAGAGCAGCGGCGCGGTCGACACCGCCATCATCGGCTGATCCGGGCGCACCGACCGCGCGCCGCCCCAGTGCCGCTCCAGCCGCGACCACAGGCCGAGCACCTGCTCGGAGTCACCGAAGATCGACGAGCAGCGGCGGCGTTTGCGGCGCAACCGCGCGGCATACGCGTCGAGCGCCTCACCGTCGGCGGCAACCGGCACGACGTTGGCGGAGATCCAGCACAGCGAACGCAACTGCCGCGACGCCTCGACCCCGAGCAGCGACCCGGTGAACGTCGGTCCGCCCTCGATCAGACGGGCCGCGACGAAGACGTTGGCCAGGGGGTCGGTCGCGCACAGGTCGAGCGCCGCGTTGTAGTCGCCCGGACCGAGGGTCCGCGCGGCGCTGAGAGTGCGTAACACACCTCTACCCTGCACCGTGCGAGCCCGCTGCGCGCGGAAAACGGGCGAACGATTGAATGTCGGACCAGATCGGTAACCTCCGACCATGCCCCGACCACCTGACCGGCCCACCGACCGGACGAGCACCGACCGGACGCGCACTGACCGGCCGAGCGAGCCCGGTACCCCGGTGCACGTCGACTACCGCAAGTGGGACGGTTCACCGCACTGGCAGAGCGACGGCGTCGTCGCCGGGGTCGACGAGCACGGCGTCTGGGTCGCGGTCCCGGCCGGGACGCACTTCGAGCGGCCGGGAGCTGCCTTCGACATCAACTGCGACTCGATCTCGCTTTTCCCCGACGCGGGCTGGACGCCGGCCTTCAACGACCAGGCCGAGGCGCAGCGCATCGCGGTCTACGTCGACATCACCACCACCCCGACCTGGTCGTATGACGAGAGCGGCTGGCGGGTCACGATGATCGATCTCGACCTGGACGTCATCCAGCGGGTCGACGGCTTCACGTTCGTCGACGACGAGGACGAATTCGCCGAGCACCGAAGGCAATTCGGCTACCCGGACGATGTCGTTGCACGGGCCGAGCAGGACACCCGGCAGGTTTTTCGGGCGGTGCGCGACCGCAGCGGGGCGTTCGACGGCACCGGCTGGGACTGGCTGCGCCGCTTCCAGGCCGGCCGCACGGCGACCGGGTGACGACGGCCACCCCAAGCCCGGCTCAGCCCACGAAGCCCGACTCGTAGGCGGCGATCACCGCCTGGGTGCGATCCCGCACCCCGAGCTTGGCCAGCAGCGCGGTGACGTGCGACTTCACCGTCTCGGCGCCGACGACCAGCTCGGCGGCGATCTCGGCGTTGGAGAGGCCGGTGGCGAGCAGCCGCAGCACCTCCTGCTCGCGCGCGGTGAGTTGCGGCAGCGCCCGGCGCGTGCGGCGAGCGGCCACGAGGTCGCGGATCGCGGCCGGGAAGAGCACCGCGTCGGTGCGGGCCAGCGTGCGGACCGCGAGCAGCAGTTGCTCGGCGCCCGCGCGTTTCAGCAGGAAGCCGGACGCGCCCGCGAGCAGCGCGTCATACACGTAGGAGTCGTGCTCGAACGTGGTCACCACCAGCACCCGCGGTGGCGCGGGCAGCCCGAGGAGGCGGCGAGTGGCCTCGATGCCGTCCAGTGCCGGCATCCGCACGTCCATCACGACGACATCCGGGCGCAGCTCCCGCGCGGCTGCGATCGCGTCGACCCCGTCGGCGGCGGTGCCGACGACGATGAGGTCGTCCTGGCTGCCGATGATCGCGGCAAAACCGTCGCGCACCATCGCGTCGTCGTCGACGACCAGCACCCGCACTGCGGCGTCGGGCTGCACGTCGGGCTGCACGTCGGAGTTCACTGCGGGATCACGGCGGTCAGCACCCATTGCCCCTCCTGGTCGCCGGCCTGCAGACTGCCACCCACCAGCCGCAGCCGTTCCCGCAGCCCGGGCAGCCCGCGGCCGCCACCGGGCGACGGCTCACCGATCGCGTTGGTCACGGTGATCCCCGCACCGTCGCCGGCCTCGACGCGCACCTGCGCTGGGCCGGTGCCGTGCTTGGCTGCGTTGGTCAGCCCCTCCTGCACCACCCGGTATGCCGTGCGCCGCACCCGCGCGGGGAGCGCCGCGAAGTCGCCGCGCACCGTCAGCTCGACCGGACCGGGCACAGCCGCCACCAGACGGCGCAGATCCTCTTC
The DNA here is from genome assembly GCF_013002715.1 of Flexivirga aerilata. Taxonomy (NCBI): domain Bacteria; kingdom Bacillati; phylum Actinomycetota; class Actinomycetes; order Micrococcales; family Dermacoccaceae; genus Flexivirga; species Flexivirga aerilata. The sequence continues at coordinate 414,633 of NZ_JABENB010000002.1, read as the reverse complement.
GGTGACAACGCTTTTCGCGGATTCGTCCGCGCTCCCCCGCAGGTCTCCGAGCAGCTGGTCCAACTCGCCGAGGGCGCGCTCGGTGGTGGCCCGGATGCGTTCCAGCGCGTCGCCGACCGGGCCCGCGGGCCGGTGCAGCAGGGCCGCCTGAGCCTGCACGTCGACCGCGGTCAGCGCATGCCCGACACTGTCGTGCAGTTCGCGGGCGAGCGCGTTGGCCTGCGCCAGCTCTGCCTCCCGGTCCGCCGCGTACGCCAGTCGGTCGGCCGCGGTCGGTCCCAGGAAGCGCGGCGCCGTCCGCACCAGCAACAGCCCGAAGACGGTCTGCACCGCGAACGCCGCCGGCACCAGCACCAGCCCGAGCGGCACCCGCCATACGCCGTCGCCCTGCACGCCACCGACGATCAGCCCGACCCCGAGCGGCACCAGGCTGAGCAGCACGACCGCGGCGACCGCACCGACCAGCGCGACCCACAGCGCCCAGGCCGCGCCGTGCCACCGGCTGTCCCAGGACCGCCGGTCGCGCACCGGCGGGAGCTGCACCCCGAGCAGCGGCCGGGCGAGCGCCACCTCGGCGTCGCGCACCGGCGGGCTGAGCAGCACGACCGCCGCGATCGCGAGCGCGAGCCCGGCCAGCGCGACGACCATCGCCCGGTCGCCGCCCGACGTCCGCCCGATCGTGTAGGCGAACGCCCAGCAGAGCCAGCCCACCAGCGCCGCCCCGGCAGCACCCAGCACGAGCAGCGCCGCACCTCTACTCGCTCGGGTCATGGCCCCATCCTGCCGGGCGGAACACGAGCAAAGATCCCCCGCGCGGGGGAACCGGATCCCCGGCAGGGGTGGCGCGCCGACCCGCGCCGAGCAGCGAGCGTGGGACCACCGACAAACGAGGTGGAGGACAGCATGCGACTTCCGATCGCAGAACATCGTGGGCGGCCGCTGCTGCGGTCGATCGGGCGCACCTGGGCGGCGCGGCAGGTCGCGGCACCCGAGGAGGTGACGTCATGACCACACTGCACAGCGCGCGCGGCCGCATGTCGTCCGGGCCGACCCGCTCCGCCGGTCGCGCGCAGCGCATCCTCGCCATCGGTGCGGCGTTGCTCGCCCTGCCCTACTTCATGCTCAAGGTGGTCTGGCTGTCCGGCTCGCGCATCGGCATCCAGGACCCGGACTTCGGCCGCAGCGCGGTGATGCACGCCCTCAACGGTGCCACGCTCGGGCTCGACCTCGCGGTCCTCGGGCTCGCGACCGTCTTCTACCGCAACGCCCGTCCCCGCAGCCTGCTCGTCGTGCCGCCGATGTGGATCGGCTACGGACTGCTCGGCCAGATCCTGCTGCTCATCGTGCCGGCGACCCTGCTGCAACCCACCACGAGCGCGAGCGCGGGGCCGGATGCGATCGCCGGCTGGGTGTATGCCGTCGTCTACACCGGCTTCTGCGGCATCGGGCTCTGCCTGCTGCCGGCGTTCGCGCTCTACGCCCGCGACCGGTGGGGGCGAGATTGGTCACGCCCATTGAAATCTGTTGCGCCACAACCAGTTCCAGCCTTCACGACCAGCGTGGCCGTGCTCGTGGCGCTGGCGCTGGCCGGCTACGGCCTCACCCGCGGTGACCTGCGCGACGGCGTCCCATGGCTCACCGACGCGGGCCTCGGAGCACTGGCCGTCCTCGCCCTCCTCGCCCTCTCCCGCGGTATGACGGCGCTCCCGCGCTGGTCGGCGCTGCTGGTGCTGTTCGCCGGGTCCGGTGCCTGGGTCGCGTGGGGCGTCTACGGTCTGGTGCTCGAGCTGGTGCCGAACGACCTGACGTCGGGCCCGTCGAGCGCGGCCCCCGTCATACTCAATGCGGCGAAGGTGGCCGGCGGCCTCGCCCTGGCGCGGACGATCCGGCGGCATGCCTGACTCAGTCCTTGTCGAGCGCCTCGACGGACGCGACGATCCGATCCTTCTCCCCCGGCCCGACCGGCACGTCGAGCACCCCGGCCCAGCCGTCGACCTGCTCGGCGCGGTAGCGGTGCCCGTGACCGCCCGGCGCGGAATTGGCCGAGATCAGGTCGACCGTGGTCAGCCAGAAGGTGACGAGTGGATACCAGCTGAGGTCGCCGTCGACGTCGAAACCGGACGGCTCCCGGCTCCACGACGGCCGGTCGTAGATCAGCGACCAGTCCCACCACACGATCGGGTCCGACGGATGCTGCATGAAGAGGAAGCGCCGGTCGCCCCACGGCCCGAGCGGGCGCCCGTAGGCGTCGGCGTCGATCTGGCCGGGGTTGCCGGCGAAGCGGATGGTGCGGCCGTTGTCGATGACCGGCGCGATCTGCGGGCTGCCCTTCTGCCGGGACGCGGTGATCGAGCGCCAGAGCGGCGTGGAGTTGGGGGTGCCGGTCCACAGCGCGCCGGCCACCGGCGATTTCAGCAACTCGCCGGCGTTGCCGAACGCCGCCTCCGTGCTTAGCGCGCCGAGCGACTCCCCGGACAGCAGCAGCTTGGGCCGTCGGTCGGCGGGCTGCGCCTCCACCAGCCGTATGACGCGACGCACGAGCGTGCGGCCCACCTGCGCGGGCAGCGAGCGGTTGGTGAGGAACTGCGCGACGCTCGGCAGGAACGAATACTGCACGGCCGCGGTCGCGACGTCACCGCCGGTCAGCGCCTCCAGCGAGCGCACGTTGTATTCGTCGACCCAGCCGCTGCCGGTCGTGCCGACCAGGTTGAGATAGCTGCGGCGGAGTGCTCCGGTGCGCTCGATCTCGCGCACGATGGTGTCGGCGAGCTGGTCGGCCTCGACGTGCCCGTCGGGCGGCGCGGCATAGAGCCGGATCGGCTGCTGGGCGGGCTTGCCGGTGAGTGCCTGCAACTGGGCCGGCGTCGGCGTGTGCGCGGTGTAGATCTGTCCCTCGCGACCGAGGTCGGCCCACGGCTGCGTGGCGCCGGGACCGCCCGAGACGAGCGGTGAGGTGGGCGCCGAAACATCTTCCGGCGACTGCTTGTTCACCTTCGACGCGGATGCGGACAGCATTTCCAGACCCTGCGCGGCGATCACGCTGGTCGACAGCCAGGTGCCGGCGAGCGCCACCAGGCAGACGGCGAGGAGTCCGGCGACCGGCTTCGGCAACGCAAAGCGCAGCACATGCCGCGACACCCGAAAAGCGCTGCGTACCGTCCAGATCAGCGCCATCAGCACACCGGTCACGCCGACCGCCGCGAGGAGCGAGAGCGCGTCGGTGCCGAGCGACGGGGCCGGCAGCCCGACCAGCGACGCACTGTGCCGGCGGCCCTGATAACCGGCTCCCCACACCACGACGGTGATCAGTGCGGCGAGTGTGTAGAGCACGACGTTCAGCCGCACCCGGTGCCGGTGGTCGACCACGAAGACCCGCACACCGAGCCAGCCCGCGACGTCCCGGACGATCGATCCGAGGAGCGCGCCGACGGCATAGCCGGTGACCACCGAGAGCGCGGACGCGGCCGCCTGCACATACCACGGGCGCGGCAGCAGGCTGGGCGCGAAGCTCACGAGCAGCGCGAGCCAGCCGACGATCAGGCCCAGCTCCGAGCGGCGCTCGACGAAGGCGACGAACCTGCCCGGTTGCTCCTCGGCAGCGGGCGTGGTCGTCACCGAGGCAGACTAACTGGCCGCCTCGGGGTCAGCCGACGGTGACGCTCGGGCTGCCCGCGGACTCCTCGTCGATCGGCTCGCCCATCTCCTCGGCGATCCGCATCGCCTCCTCGATGAGGGTCTCCACGATCTGTGCCTCCGGCACGGTCTTGATGACCTCGCCCTTGACGAAGATCTGGCCCTTGCCGTTGCCGGACGCGACGCCGAGGTCGGCCTCGCGGGCCTCGCCCGGGCCGTTGACGACGCAACCCATGACGGCCACGCGCAGCGGCACCGTCATACCCTCCAGCCCGGCGGTGACCTGGTCGGCGAGCGTGTAGACGTCGACCTGGGCGCGGCCGCAGGACGGGCAGGAGACGATCTCCAGCTTGCGCGGCTTGAGGTTGAGGCTCTGCAGGATCTGGTTGCCGACCTTCACCTCCTCGACCGGAGGCGCCGACAGCGAGACCCGGATGGTGTCGCCGATCCCCTTCGACAGCAGCGCGCCGAACGCGGTCGCCGACTTGATCGTGCCCTGGAACGCCGGGCCGGCCTCGGTCACCCCGAGGTGCAGCGGCCAGTCGCCGCGCTCGGCGAGCATCTCGTAGGCCTGCACCATCACGACGGGGTCGTTGTGCTTGACCGAGATCTTGAAGTCGTGGAAGTCGTGTTCCTCGAAGAGGCTCGCCTCCCACACCGCCGACTCGACCAGCGCCTCGGCGGTCGGCTTGCCGTACTTGTCGAGCAGCCGCTTGTCGAGCGAGCCGGCGTTGACGCCGATCCGGATCGACACGCCGGCGTCCTTGGCCGCCTGCGCGATCTGCTTGACCTGGTCGTCGAACTTGCGGATGTTGCCCGGGTTGACCCGCACGCCCGCGCAGCCGGCGTCGATGGCGGCGAAGACGTACTTGGGCTGGAAGTGGATGTCGGCGATCACCGGGATCTGCGCCTTCCGCGCGATCGCCGGCAGCGCGTCGGCGTCGTCCTGGCTGGGGCAGGCGACCCGCACGATGTCGCAGCCCGACGCGGTCAGCTCCGCGATCTGCTGCAGCGTGGCGTTGATGTCGGTCGTCGGCGTGGTGCACATCGACTGCACCGAGATCGGAGCGTCACCTCCGACGTCGACCTTGCCGACCTTGATCTTGCGGGTCTTGCGGCGGGGTGCGAGCACCGGCGCGGGCGCGCTCGGCATACCGAGGGAAACAGTCACCCCTTCAGTATGACTCCGGCTTGCGCCATACCGAGACGTGGCTCTCGCTGTCGCCGGTGAAGGGTGCGCCCGCCCAGTCCGCGGCCCGGCTCTCGAACTCCAGCCCGGCCAGTTGCGCCATCAGGTCGCACTCGGCCGGCCAGATGTAGCGGAAGTTGTGGATCCCGTAGCGGAAGCTGCCGTCCGCCTCCCGCGTGTAGTGGTGTGAGATCCCGGCCTGAGTGGACAGGTCGTAGGTGTCGAAGCCCACGTGCTCGGGGCTGAGGTCGAACGGTGCCGCGACCTGGCCGGGCGGCATACGGCGTATGGAGGGCAGTCCCAGCTCGATCACGAACCGGCCGCCGGGCGCGAGATGGCGAGCCGCGTTGCGGAAGCACTCGACCTGTTCGGCCTGCGTGCGGAGGTTGCCGATGGTGTTGAAGACCAGGTAGACGAGGCTGAACTCCCCCGGCACGACCGTCGTCGCCATGTCGCCGACCGTCACCGGCAGCTCGGGTCGTTTGGCGTGCAGCTGCTCGACCATCGGCGCGGACAGCTCGATGCCGACGACGTCGACGCCCTTGTCCGCCAACGGGATTGCGACCCGGCCGGTGCCGATCGCAAACTCCAGCGCCCGGCCGTCACCGGCAAGGTCGGCGAGAAACGCGACCGTGGGGTCGAGCACCTCCGGGGCAAACATCTCGGGTGACTCCGCGTCGTAGCGGGCCGCGGTGTCGGCATCCCAGAGGTCGCTGCTCGTCATAGCCCGAGCCTCGCGGACCCGGCCGTCCGGACGCCAACGATTTTCTGTTCGGCTCAGCCGAGCTTGATCGGGTTGACGATGTCGGCATAGGCCAGCAACCCGAACATCACGAGCAGCACGATCGACACGGCATACGCGATGGGCAGGGCCTTGGCGACGTCGACGTAGACGGGACCCTCGATGCCGCGGGCGCGGGCAATGCGGCGCTTGACCGCCTCCCAGAGCGCGCCCGCGATGTGACCGCCGTCGAGCGGCAGGAGCGGCACCAGGTTGAAGACGAACAGCGCCAGGTTGAGCGAGGCGATGATCATCAGCAGGAAGGTCAGCTTGTCGCCGAAACTGGCCGGCGCCGACGCCACGTCGCCGGCGGTGCGGCCGACGCCCACCACCGACTGCGGGCCGTTCTTGTCGCGGGTGCCGTCGCCGAACGCGGCGTAGCCGACGCCGACCATCTTCTGCGGGATCTTCACAAAGACCGAGGCGGTGCGCTGCAGCGCGTCACCGAAGGTGCCGAGCGCGGCCGGGATCGACTGGCGCTCGGTGCGGTAGGTGCCACCGATCGAGGCGCTCATCACGCCGACCTGCTCGGTCTCGACCTGGCCCTTCCAGTTGACGACCTCGGTGCCGCTCTTGTCGAGCTTCGGCATCAGCCGCTGCTGCGGGGTCACGGTGAGCGTGAGGCGCTGGTCGCCGCGCTGCACGACGATCGGCACCGCCTGTCCGGCGTGCGACCGGATCACGTCGGTGAGGTCACTGGTCGTCGTCACCGCCTCGCCGCCCGCGGACAGCACCCGGTCGCCCTCCTTGAGGCCGGCCGCAGCGGCCGGGGTGCGGTCGGCCGCCGAGCACGTCTGCGGGACGGTGCCGTCCGAAAGCGCCTGACACTGCTGGACTTTGGCGATCGATGCCGACTTCTGCACCGGCAGGCCGATGCCGCTCGCGATCACGATCAGCAGCACCAGCGCGATGACCAGGTTCATGAACGGGCCGCCGAACATGATGACGACCTTCTTCCAGGTCGCCAGCTTGTAGAAGACCCGGTCACGATCCTTGGCGGGGATCGGCTCGTATGCCGCCTCGCGCATCTGGTCGGCCATCTGGCTGAACCGGCCGGTCGAGGAGACCCGCGCCATACCGTCGTCCTGACCGCGGGCCGGCGGGAACATGCCGATCATCCGGATGTAGCCGCCGAGCGGGATGGCCTTGACGCCATACTCGGTCTCGCCCTTGCGCCGGGACCAGATCGTCGGGCCGAAGCCGACCATGTACTGGGTCACCTTGACGCCGAACTTCTTGGCGGGCAGCAGGTGACCGATCTCGTGCAGGGCGATGGACACGCCCACGCCGAGCAGCAGGAAGATCACGCCGAGGAGGTACAGCACGTGTGCAATCGTCGCACGGCCGGCCGGGTCGTGCCGACGCCGACGGCGCGGTGCCCGCTCAGCGTTGCCGCAGAATCTCCTGTGCCCTCGCCCGCGCCCAGTCCTCGGCGGCCAGCACCTGTTCGACGGTGAGCTCGCCGCCGGGCGCCTGGTGTTCCTCGACCACCCGCTGCACGGTGCCGACGATGTCGGGGAAACCGATGAGCCCGGCGTGGAAGGCCTCCACGCATTCCTCGTTGGCGGCGTTGTAGACCGCTGGGAAGGTCGACCCGGCCTCGCCCACCTGCCGGGCGAGGCGTACGGCGGGAAACGCGTCGTCGTCGAGCGGCTCGAAGCGCCAGTCGGACGCCTTCGTCCAGTCGATCGGTGTCTCGGCGTCGGGCACCCGGTCCGGCCAGCCGAGCCCGAGCGCGATCGGCACCAGCATCGTCGGCAGCCCGATCTGCGCGACGACCGCCCCGTCGACGAACTCCACCATCGAGTGGATGAACTGCTGCGGGTGCACCACCACCTCGATGCGGTCGAACGGCACGTCGAAGAGCAGATGCGCCTCGATCACCTCCAGGCCCTTGTTGACCAGGGTCGCGGAGTTGGTGGTGATGACCTTGCCCATCGCGAAGTTGGGGTGCGCCAGCGCCTGCGCCGGGGTGACCTGCTTGATCTCGTCCGCCGGCATCCCGCGGAACGGCCCGCCACTCGCGGTGATCACCAGCTTGCGCACCTCGCGCTCGGAGCCGGCCCGCAGCGACTGCGCGATCGCCGAGTGCTCGCTGTCGACCGGCACGATCTGACCGGGCGCCGCGGCACGCTTCACGATCGGGCCGCCGACGATCAGCGACTCCTTGTTGGCCAGCGCGAGCGTCGAGCCAGCGGCGAGCGCGGCGAGCGTCGGTCGCAGCCCGATGGAGCCGGTGATGCCGTTGAGCACGACGTCCGCGCCGCAGGACGCGACCTGCTCGGAGGCGTCGGCACCGCCCACCACCTCCGGCGTGTATGACGAAAGCCCTTGCGCAGCAGCCGCATTCGCAATCGCCGCGCGGACACTCCCGACATCATCGGTGGCCACCCCGACGAGCGGCACCTGCAGCTGCGCCGCCTGCTCGGCGAGCAGATCGAGGCGGCTACCGCCCGCGCTGAGCGCGACCACCCGGAAGCGGTCGGGGTTGCGCCGCACGATGTCGATCGCCTGGGTGCCGATGGATCCGGTGGAGCCGAGGATCGCGACGGTGCGCTCCCCGGGTGCGGTGGTGGGCTCGGGCTGCGGCGCGGTGTCGGTCACGCCCTCATTAAAGCCTCGATGGCGCCCGCGACCTCGGCCGGCCGGACCGGATGCAGCTCGATCGGCGCCTTGTCGCCGGCGACGTTCCTGCTGCACCAGCTGCCGCGCCGGCCGAGCAGAAAACCCAGTAACACCGGCGGGCCGTCGTCGTCGCAAGTGTGCGGGCGCCATACGGTCACGTCGAGCTGTGCGACGACCTCGCCCCACGGCGCTTCGTCGATCTCCCCTGCTGCCAGCGCGTCTGCGGTGATCACGACGGGCGGCCCGGCGCCGTCGGCAGCACCGTCGGCCGCGACGAACTCACGCAGGGCTGCGGACAGGCCGTCGTGGTCGACCAGCGCGAAGTCGTGCACGCCGTCGCCCGCGACGTCCTCCAGCACCACGATCTGGTCGCCGACGTGGTGGTAGCGCACGAGCTGCCCGTCCGGGGTGGTGCGGCTGACGAACAGCACGGCGCGGGCTGCCGCGCGCACCTGCATCATCGACACCACCCCCTCCGGCACGACGAGCGCGGTGCCGTCGGCGGTGGGTTCGAGCCCGTGCGCGCAGAGCGACCGGTAGGCCACCTGCGTGGCGACCTGGCGGCCCGCGGGGTCGAGGCCGTCGAGGAACGGCGCGGCCACCGCGGGGTGCGAGGCGCCCATCAGCACCAACTCCTCGTCGGTGAGCCGCACCAGCGGCAGCACCCGGTCCGTCCCGGCCGGGCTGGCCGGCCTAGCCGGGCTGCTCGAGCTGGCCGAACTGGTCGGGCTCGTCGAGCTGGCCGGGCTGGCTGGACTCGCTGGATTCGCGGTGCTCACGACAGCGCACCGGTGCGCACGAAGACCGGTCCACGGGGCTGCTGCAGCGGCGCGCGCAGGGCCGAGAGCGGCTGGTGCCAAGGCAGCTCCGCCCGCGACGGTGGCAGCGGCGCGATGATCGGGGGTGGGATGACGACCGGCGGCGCCTGCCTGCCGAACGCCTCCCCGAGCGAGTCGGCGGTGATCTTGTCGAACACGTCGTCGGTGTGGTCGCTCAGTTTGGGGAGCCGGTCGTAGAGCGGGTTGGGGATGCCGGGGATCCGCGGCACCTTCGTGATGCTGGTGACCATGCCGGCGAACAGGTCGTCGGCCTGCTGGGCGATGCCGTGCACGACCGGTTCGGTGCGGCGCAGATCCTTGGCCAGTTGCTGCTGGCCGGCCTCGGACCCCAGAACGGCCGATCCGTCGAGGCGGGCCCGGTCGCCGATGTCCTTGAGCGTCACCTTGTGGTCGACCATCGCGCCGCCGATGCGCCACGCCGCCCAGCTGCCGATCGCGACCGCACCGACCACCTTGGACCAGCCGGGCCCGCGCAGCATCAGCACGCCGCCGACCTCGATGAGCCCCATGGCCCGGTCCGCGGCATCCCGCGGCCCGTCGTGACCACGGCCCATGACCAGGTCCTTGATGCCGGGCGCGGCGGCTTCGTATTCGAGGAGCAGCCTTCGTAGTGCAGGAGATCGGGCGACCGTGTCGGCACTCAGTGCCCGGGTGATGCCGCCCGGGAGGCGCCGGCTGACGCCGAGCCGGTCCGACCAGAGCCGCGCGGTCCCGCTCGGTCCGCGCAGCAGGTTGGCGAGTGGCTTCTCCAGCGCTTCCAGGTCCCGGCCGAAGGCACCCGTGCCGTAACGCGCGGTGCCGACCAGCAGCTTCCCGGCATTGAACACCTTGCCGACCGCGCCGCCGAGCATGATCGCAAGCTGGCCGGTCGAAACCAGGCGTTCGATGTCGCCGAGCATGCCCGCCGGCAGGAGCTCGTCCAGTTGCCGGGCGAACCGGTGGCGGGCGAGCAGCATCCGGTGGTCGAGCTCGACGATGCGGGCGTCGATGCCGACGAGGGTGCTGCGCGCGTCCTCGATCAGCCGACCGACCGCGGCGCGGGTCTCCTCCTCACCGGCTTGCACGGCGAGGCGCTCGCGGGCGTGCAGCGCGCTCAGCTGCTCGCGGCCGTCGCGGGCACGGGCTTGCAACCGGTCCCGCTCCCGCTGGGCCTCGTCGAGCAGGTCGGCGAAGACCCGGACCTCACCCGCCAGCGTGTGCAGGGACTCGCGGGCGGTCTGCAGCAGTCGCCGGTGGTCGCCACCGATGCCAGCGAACTGGACGGCGGCAGTGCCGGTCCAGCCGGCGCCCGCGGTCGCCAGGGCGCCCAGCAGCGCGGTGTCGGCGGCGTCGCACTCACCGGCGATGACCAGGCACCGGTCGGCCGTGGCACGCAGCGCGACGGGGTCTCCGTCGAGCGCGGTCATCGCGCGCCGCCGAACACGCCACCGGCCAGCCGCTCCACCCGGCCGTATGCCGAGGCGGACACGCCGGTCGCGGCCGCGAAGTTGCCGAGCTGGGTGCCGAGCACACCGAGCACGCTGCCCAGTGAGCCGGCCAATCTGGTTGCCGCTGCTGCGCATTCACCCCCACCGACGCTGGCGGCGATGGCGCCGGCGGCCGCCGCTGCGGCGGCGTCCACGCCGTCCAGCGAGGCCGCGCGCAGCGTCGGCGTGACCGAGCCCAGGGTCTGCGGATCGACCGCGAAGTAGGCCATGGCGACTCCTCCTGTCGTGCGTTTCGCTCGACAGTAGGAGCCCCCGCCATACCGCCGCAGAAGTTATCCACAGCGGTCCGGCGTCGCCCGGAGTTAGAGGGCCAGTCCGACGTACTTGGTCTCGAGGTATTCCTCGATCCCCTCGAAGCCGCCCTCCCGGCCGAACCCGCTGGACTTCACGCCGCCGAACGGCGCCGCCGGGTTGGAGACGATGCCCTGGTTGACGCCGACCATTCCGTATTCGAGGGCCTCGCTGACGCGGATCACGCGCGCAACGTCGCGGGTGAAGAAGTAGGCCACCAAACCGAATTCGGTGTCGTTGGCCCGGCGTACGACGTCGTCCTCGTCGGTGAAGACCTGGATGCCGGCGACCGGTCCGAAGATCTCCTCCTTGGCCATCGCGGCGTCGCCGGGCACACCGGTGATGACCGTGGGGTTGAAGAAGAAGCCGGGGCCGTCGCCCTTGGCGCCGCCGGTGACGATGGTCGCGCCGCGGTCGGTCGCGTCCCGCACCAGCGAGGTCACCTTGTCGACCGCCTTCTGGTTGATCAGCGGGCCGACCTCGACGCCGTCGCCCATGCCGTCGCCGACGCTCAGCGCGTCCATCTTGGCGGCGAACTTCTTCGCGAACTCGTCGGCGATGTCGGCGTGCACGAAGAGCCGGTTGGCGGCGGTGCAGGCCTCGCCGATGTTGCGCATCTTGGCCAGCATCGCGCCTTCGACTGCCTTGTCGACGTCGGCGTCACCAAAGACGATGAAGGGCGCGTTGCCGCCGAGTTCCATTGACGCTCGGAGCAATTGGTCGGCCGACTGCTCGACGAGCTTGCGCCCGACGGGGGTCGAGCCGGTGAAGGTCAGCTTGCGCGAGCGCGGGTCGCGGATGAGCGGCTCCATGACGCCGCCGCTGTCGGTCGTGGTGACGACGTTGAGCACACCCTTGGGCAGCCCGACCTCCTCGAGCAGCTGCGCCAGATAAAGCATCGTGAGCGGCGTCTCGGCAGCGGGCTTGACGACCATCGTGCAGCCGGCGGCGATCGCCGGACCGATCTTGCGGGTGCCCATCGCGAGCGGGAAGTTCCACGGCGTGATCATCAGGGTCGGGCCGACCGGCTGCTTCATCGTCATCAGCCGGGTCTGTCCGTTGGGGGCGACCGACCAGCGGCCGGAGATGCGCACGGCCTCCTCGGCGAACCAGCGGAAGAACTCCGACCCGTAGGTCACCTCGCCGCGCGACTCGGCCAGCGGCTTGCCCATCTCGAGCGTCATCAGCTCGGCGAGCACGTCGGTGCGTTCGACGATCAATTCGTATGCCGCGCGCAGCAATTCGCTGCGGTCGCGGGGCGCGGTCGCGGCCCAGTCGGCCTGCGCGTCGGCGGCGGCGGTGAGGGCCGCCTCGCCGTCGGCGACCGATGCGTCGGCGACACGGGTCAGCTCGGCGCCGGTCGCCGGGTTGTCCACCTCGAACGTCTTGCCGCCCTCGGCGTCACGCCATTCACCACCGATGAACAGCTGCTTCTTCACCTGCTCCACTGCCTGCTGAGTCTGTGCCATGTGGCAAGCGTCTCACCCGTTGCGGCGACCGTGGGGCCGGGGTGTGAGATGCCAGCCGCCGCTCCCCTCATGCTGGTCGAGTAGCCGAGCGTCGGCGAGCCTGCGAGCCGACGCTCGGCGTATCGAGACCCCTCACCCCATCAGGACGTGTACGGCACCCGCTCGAAGGACAGTGGCTCGGCGGCACCCGGCCGATTGACGGTGACCTTGAGCCAGTCCTTGTTGTTGCTGGACCCGTCGACGGTGCGGCGCTCCAGGTTGTCCGCGGAGCCGGTGACGCCATACGTCGTCAGCCACGGAGATCCGGTGGCGAGCGGCTTGTCGGCGTTGAAGATGTGGCTGTCGCCGTTGATCAGGTAGACCTTGCCGTCGAACGCCCGCGACTGGTCGATCAGCGTCTGCACCAACGGCTTGAAGGCCGAGATGTCGTCCCAGGCCGGCGCGTACGTCGGGTCGAACATGTCGGCCTGCAGGAAGATCGCGACCGCACGGTCCTGCTTCTGCTTGGCCGACGCGAAGGCCGACTCGACCGTGCTGATCGAGCTGGCCATCCGCGCGTTCTCCTCGGCCACCTGCGCCGGGGTCGCGGTGGTGTTGCCGATGCCGGTCCAGGGCTTCAGGTCGTCGTTGCTGCCGACGACGTGCACCACCGCCAGGTCGACACCCTGCCGGCGCAAGGTGACGTTCTCCGGGAAGCCGTTCGCGGTGTCCGCGTCGACCTTGGTCGGCCGCTGCCCGAGCGACGTGCCCGGTTGGGCGAAGAACACCGACCGGTCGTAGCTCAGGCGCTCCAGCGGGTTGTAGCCGCCGTTGTTGGCGCGGTGGCAGTCGGTCCACTCGTTGTCGCCCGGCGTGTAGATCAGCGGGTTGCGGAAGCGGTTGAAGTCGTCCTTGATCATCCCGTAGTAGGGGTTGTCGCAGCGCGTCGAGCCGTTCTTGATGTCGCCGACGTGCACGGTGAAGGCCGGGTTCGCCGCGTTGATCTGGTCGATCCAGCCCGGGAACGCGGCGATCTGGTCGGCACCGTAGGGCACGTCGCCGATGACGGCGAAGCTGTAGCTGCCGGGCTTGTCCTGCCCCGAGGCGGCAGGTGCGGCAGAGGCGGGGGCGGCCACGGCGGCGAGCAGGGCGGTGGCAGCAAGAGGCGCAGCGAGTCGAGAGAGCATGCGCCCGATCCTGCTGCCCCCGCCGAGCCCCGGGGTGAACGCAGCCACACGGTCAGGTGAACTCGCCCCACCTCGACGCCGGCAGCCGGCCCGTCAGCGGTGCACGTGCAGCAACCGCGCAACCTCTGGTCGGCTGCGCGGCAGCCAGACACCGTGCGCGCCGAGTGCGGCACCGGTGGCCGTCACCCCGTCGGGTAGCACCGGCTCGGGTGCTCGGTCACCGCCGACCCAGTCGAGCCGGAACGTGGCGTCCGGCGCGAGACCGGGCAGCCGGATCGCCGTCCCGCGGTTGTGCACCGACTCGTCGAGCTGCAGGACGGCGATCAACGCTTCGTCGCCGTCCTGCGACACGACGCCGTGCACCAGCATCGCCGGGTCGTCGACCTCGACCCGCACGACCCGTCCGGTGTGCAACAACCGGCGGTGCTCCTTGTGCAGGGCGATCCAGGAGGCTAGCTCGGCGCGCTCGTCGTCAGTCGCCTGCGTGAGATCCCACTCGATGCCCATCGATCCGAAAAGTGCTGTGACCGCTCGGAATCCGACGCTCAGCGTGCGCTCGGTCTGGTGCGACCGGGTGGCTGAGACGTGCGCCCCGAGATACTCCGGGGCGATCAGCTGGCCAGTCCACCGCTGAATCTGCTGCCGCGCCAACGCGTCCGTCATGTCCGAGGTCCAGAACCTCTGCACCTGCTCGATCACGTCGAGGTCGATCCGACCGCCCCCGCCGGCGCACGACTCCCACGTGACTTTCGGGTGCCGCTCCCGCAGGTCGGCCAGCAGCTGACGGTAGGCCTCCGCCTGCGCGTGGAACGCCGGTGCTCCCCCGTGCGCATTGCTGCCCGCGTCGAGCTCGTCGCGGTTGAAGTCCCACTTCACAAATCCGATGTCGTATGACGAGAGCACCGCATCGACCTGGTCCCGAACATGCTGCCACGCCTGCGGATTCGTCAGGTCGAGCACCAACTGGTTGCGGTGCTGAAGCGGCGTGCGGTCGCCCGTTTGCAGCACCCAGTCCGGGTGCGCACGGTAGAGGTCGGAGTCGGGGTTGACCATCTCCGGCTCGAACCACAACCCGAACTCGAGGCCGAGCGCCCGCACCCTGTCGACGAGCGGCCCGAGGCCGTCCGGCCAGGCATCCGCCGACACCGTCCAGTCGCCGAGACCCGAGGTGTCATCACGCCGCGAGCCGAACCATCCGTCGTCGAGCACGTACCGCTCAGCGCCGACCTCATGCGCGAGTTCGGCAAGCTCCAGCAACCGGTCCAGCTGGTGGTCGAAGTAGACCGCCTCCCACACGTTCAGCGTCACCTTCGACTCGCGCGGGTGGGAGGACAGGGTGCGCTGCCACTCGTGCAGCGCCGCGGCCACACCGTCAAGCCCCTCCCCCGCGATGATGAAAATCCATGGGGTGGTGTAGGACTCACGGTTTTGCAGCACAACCTCGCCCGGCATCAACAGCTCACCGGCGGACACGGTCGCTCGCTGCGCACCACTGCGCTCCACGACCGAAGTCTGGTTGCCGCTCGTCGCCACGTGCACGGCGAGCAGGTCTCCGCGCTGGAAGCCGAAGCCCTGCGGCCCGACGACCGTCATCGTCCACGCGTCGTGCCCCGGGTACCCCTGCCGTCCCTCGCGCACCCACTGACCGTCCGCGATCGGGCGCCTCTGCGGCACTCGCTCCCGCTCGTGCCGACCGCTGAAGTCCAGGATCTCGTCGGCACCGACCGGCGCTGGCACGCAAACGTCGAGTCCATCGACCAGATAAGGAGTTTCACCGGTGTTGGTCACGGTGTGACGAGCCCGGAGCGCGCCACCCGGCAACGCCTCGACCTCGGTCAGCAGCTCCAGTCCGGCCACCGGGTCGACGGCCCGGACCTGCAGCCGGTCGCCGGTCTGTTCGACGCGCACCCTCTCGAAGCGCGGAGCCCAGTCCCGCCCGGCGATGTCCCGGCTGTCGGCACGGGCCGGGCTGACCGCCCCGGCCGGTGCCGCCAGCCGGTGTCCGCGCAGCCCCGGACGGCCGAAGAAGGAGCGCCATTCCTCGCGCAGCATCGGCACGCCCGGGTGCCCCGCCAGCAGCGCGGCGGACCCGTCAGCGCCGCCGTGGGTGACCGCGTGCACGAGCGGCAATGTGCCGTCCTCGGCCTCCTGGAGATGGATGGTGGTCGCGGGGCTCGGGGTGTCACTGGGAAACATCATCGGGGCGGCAATCTCCTTGGTGGGTGGTCGGTTCGGTCACTTGGTGTAGGAAATGCGGTAATCGAGGATGCGTTGCGCGTCACGCAGTCCCTGCGCCGGCGAGGACTGACCGAGGTAGGTCGGGCCGAGCGCGATGCTCACGTCCGACAGCGCCTCCGCGAGGCCCGTGGCGACCGGGAAGTTGACGGTCTTGCCCTTCGCCTCGTCGAGGAACGGCGTGAGGTCGATGCCCTTGCGCCTCCAGTAGTCGAGGAACAACGGGTCGAGCTTCTCGATCGCCGGCCACACATAGCCGCCGCTGCCCATCAATCGCTGCGACTGTTCGCCGGCGAGCCACTGCACCAACTGCCACGCTTCCTCGGGGTGTTCGGTGTTGCTGGCGATGCCGTCGGTCAACCCGTTGAAGACGCTGATCCGCCCCTTCGGTCCGGACGGCAAGGGTGCCACGCCGATCGTGAACTTCGACAGCCCGGACAGTCCGAGCGTCTGCCAGTCCCCGGTCTGCCAGATCGCCGTCCGTCCCGACGCGAAGAGGGTCTGCGCGTTGGTGTCGTCGCCGTTGGGGCCGGTCTGCCCGGCCGGCACGGCAACATGCGCCTGCTGCAGCATCCTGGTCAGGAAGGTGAGCGTCTGCCGGTTCTGCGGACTGTTCAGACTGGACTTCTTGGCGAAGGGCGCCGGCAGCATCGAGCCGCCGTTCATCGCAAAGAAGCTCAGCAGCTGCGCCTGCGGGTCGTTGGTGCTGGCGATCGCATACGTCTTGACCGAGCGCGGGTCGAACTTGGGATCCAGAGCGTTCCGGCCGCTCGTGTCCGTGGTGATCCGCTTGAGGAACTTCAGGTAGCTGCCGCCGTCGACCGGGTTCCAGGAGAGGTCGGTCGGCACCGATCGCACGCCGATCGTGGCGAGGTAGTCCTTGTTGTAATACTGCGCGATCGTGTCCCAGTCCTTCGGCAGCCCGTAGAGCCGGCCGTCCTTCTCGTGCAGCTTCACCAACGACGAGTAGTACTGCCCCAGATCGATGTTCGCCGCCTTCACCCGGTCGGTGATGTCCGCGAGCAGGCCGCCGCTGACCCAGTCGCCAAGCCACGGCGTGTTGACCCAGAAGACGTCCGGCGCGTTGCCGGAGATGTATTGCGCGGTGATCTTCTGCTGGTAGCTGGCATAGGGCACCTGCTCGATCGTGACGTCGATGTTCGGGTGCTGCTTCTCGAACTCGTCGATCGAACGCTGATATCCCTTCTGCTGGTTGGCATCCCACAGCGCATAGGTGAGATGCACCTTCCCGCCGCCACCGGACGGCAACCCCCAGCCGGCCGCCGAGCAGCCGGAGAGGACGAGCACACCGGCCGCGGCCACCGCCGTCATACGCAACCTGGTCATCGGCTCGCTCCTGACACGTTGACCGAGTTGACGATGTGCTTCTGGAAGACCACGAAGAGCACCACCATCGGGATGAGCGCCACCAGTGAGCCGGCGAGCACGAGATTCCACTGCGCGGCGAAGTTGGAGTTGAAGTTTGCGATACCGACCGTCAGTGTCTGCAGGGCGTTGGAATCGGTGGCGATGAGCGGCCAGAGGAAGTTGTTCCAGCCGAAGATCACCGCGATGATCGTCGCCGTCACGATGATCGGGCGGGCCATCGGCACCACCACCCGGGTGAGGATGCGCAGCTCGGAGCAGCCGTCGAGCCGCGCCGCCTCGATCACCTCGCCGGGGATGCTCAGCAGGTACTGCCGCATCAGAAACACCGTGTATGGCGTGCCGAACACGTACGGCAGGAACAACGCCCAATAGGTATTGACCGCACCGGCTTTCGACATCATCACGTAGAGCGGAATCATCGTGACCACGTTGGGCACCATGAGCATCATCAGGTAGCCCCAGAAGATCGCCTCCCGGCCCGGGAAGTCCAGCCGCGCGAATGCATAGGCACCCATCAGCGAGAAGCCGACCTGGCCGACCGCGAGGATCAGCGTGACGCCCGCGGTGTTGAGCAGGTAGTCGCCGAAGTGGTACTCGCCGAAGATCGTCGTGAAGTTGTCGAAGGTGAAGTGCTGCGGCAGGTCCCAGGCGTGTCCCGACTGGATCTCGCCGAGCGGCTTGAACGCGGCCATCACCGCGAAGACGTATGGCGTGACGAAGACCGCCGCGATCACCACCAGCAGCAGGACGTATGCCGTCCGCCGCGCTATCTGATTGATGAACATCGTTGCCCCTCAGACCATTTCGTAGACGGTGCGCTTGCGGAAGTAGGTGAACTGCGCGATCGTCACCGCCAGGATGATCAGGAAGAGGATCACCGACAGCGCAGACGCAGCACCGATGCGGAAGCCCTGGAAGCCACTGGTGTAGATCAGCTGGTTCATCACCGTCGTCGCCTTGCCAGGGCCGCCCTTGGTCATCACGTAGACGGTGTCGAAGACCTGGAACGAGCCGATCACCCCGGTCACCAACACGAAGAGCAGGGTCGGGCGCAGGAGCGGCAGCGTGATGTGCAGGAACTGCCGGAAGCGGCTGGCGCCGTCGATCGAGGACGCCTCGTAGACCTGCGCCGGGATCGCCTGCAGCCCGGCGAGGAAGAACAGCATGTTGTAACCGACGTACTGCCAGATGTTGGCGAAGGCGACCACCGGCAGCGCCCACATGTTCGAGTTGAGCCAGTCCGGGCCGGTGATGCCCACCGCCGACAGCAGCGTGTTCACCATCCCGTTGGTGGGGTCGAAGATCCATTGCCAGACCACCGCCATTGCGACCGGCGTCGCCAGATAGGGCAGCACGCAAAGGACGCGCACGACCGAGGTGAACCGGCCAGTGCGGTTCATCAGCATCGCCATACCGAGTGCCAGCGCGGTCTGCAGCGGGATGTTGAGCAGCACGTAGAGGACGGTGATCCACAGCGCGTGCCCGGCACCCTCGTAACGGAACACGTCGACGTAGTTGGCCAGGCCCACGAACTCCGGTGCGTTGAGCAGATTCCAGCGCAGGAAAGAGAACGCGATCACCAGGATGATGGGCACCGCGAGGAATACCGTCACGCCGAACAGGCTCGGCGCGAGCAGGCCGTAGGCGGCGAGTCGTTGTCGTCGGCGATTGCCGGTGTCCGTGGCCATCGAGGACCCCCTCGGTCGGAACGTCAGGCTCGTGATCGAATCCTGGTTGAACGTTCACGCTGGATGACTAAGCTGCCACCTGGACCACTGCACGTCAAGACTTTCGGGTGATGTGCACCACAACAAGGAAAGAAGGTCGGCGCGGTGCCCGCACGTGACCAACGCACCACGATCACCCAGGTCGCGAATGCTGCCGGAGTCTCAATACAGACTGTTTCCAACGTAATTCGCGGCCGCGGGCGCGTCGGCGAGGCGACCCGGGAGCGGGTTGCCAAGGTGATCAGCGAACTCAACTACGTGCCGCATCCGGGCGCGAGCAGCATGCGGTCCAACCGCACCGGGCAGCTCGCGCACCCGATGCCGCCACAGTCCTTCGAACCCACCAACAACATCAACGTCGAGTTCATCCGCGGGCTGGTGGCCGCGGCCGCGACGCACGACTATCACGTCGTGCTCACCCGGTCCGACGGCGATCCCGAGGAGATCGCCGAGCTCTGCCGCTCGGGCCGCATCGACGGATTCGTCTTCACCGGCATGCAACCGGACGATCCGCGCATGGAGACCGCGCACCGGCTCGGCATGCCGTTCGCCTGCTTCGGGCGCACCGCGCCCGACCTCCCGCAGACCTGGGTCGACATCCACAACGCGGACGGCACCGACGAGGCGACGACGCTGCTGATCGAGACCGGGCACCGCACGATCGCCTTCCTCGGTCATGAGAGCCCCTACTTCTGGGATGCCGAACGCCGTGACGGCTACCTGCAGGCGATGGCCCGCGCCGGACTCAAATCGCGCGTCGCCCTCTGCGGCTCGACCGACAAGGACATCGAGGCGGCCGCCCGCAAGCTGCTCGGTCGCGGACGCCCGTCGGCGATCGTCTGCTCCAGCGACCGTCTCGCCGTCGCCCTGTATGCCGAGGCGGGCCGCCGCGGGATCGAGGTCGGCAAGGACCTGGCCCTGACCGGATTCGACGACTGGATCGTGGGCCGCAACCTCTCCCCCGCCCTCACGACGGTCAGCACCGACCTGCACGACATCGCGGGTCGGGTCGTCGACCGGTTCCTGACCGAACTCGACGGCCCGACCGGCGCACCAGGCGAGTTCGTCCCGGTCGAGCTGCTACGACGCGGAAGTGCTTGATAGCTATCGCTATTCAGCGAGCCAGGAGGCGTAGGCGTCGAACGTGTAGGGCCGGCCGAGGAAGTCGGCGACGAGGTCGGCCGCGTCCTTGCGGCCACCCGGCACTAGCACCCGGTCCCGGTAGCGACCGGCGACCTCGGCGTCGAAGAGCCGCTCGCGGTCGAACGCGCTGAACATGTCCTTGGCGATCACCAGCGACCACATGTAGGTGTAGTAGCCGGAGCTGTAACCGTCCAAATGCCCGAAGGCACAGTGGAAGTGGGTGTCCGGCAGGTAGGGGAAGACCGAGTACTTCGCCTGCAACTCCCGCACGACGGCGGTGAGATCGTCATACGGGCGCAGGTAGAGGCCGAGCGACAGCGCCGCGTAGAACATCTGCGTGCGCGCCTGGAAGCCCTTGCCGAAGTCGTCGGCCTTGCGCATCCGCTCGACCAGGTCGGCCGGGATCGTCTCGCCCGCCTCGTTGGTGGCGAAGGTCGCGAGCACGTCGGCGTCCCAGGCCCATTCCTCCAGCATCTGGCTCGGCGCCTCGACGAAGTCCCACTCCGTCGCGACGCCCGAGAAGCGCACCCAATCCTGGTCGCCGCCGAGCACGTGGTGGATGAGGTGGCCGAACTCGTGGAAGAGCGTGACGACGTCGTCGTGCTCCATCAGCCCGCGGCTGAAGTTGCAGACCAGCACGCCTTCGGGCAACTGGCGGCCACGCACCCCGGGGCGCAGGTCGAATTGCGCAGCGTGCTTGAACTTGCCGTCCCGCGGGTGCAGGTCGAGGTAGATCCGCCCGATCCGCTGCCCGTCCCGGGTGACGTCGTATGCCGCGACGTCCTCGTCCCAGGTCTGCGCGTCCACCGGGGTGAAGCCGATGCCGAACAGCCGGCCGGTGACGTCGAGCAGCCCCTGCCGCACCTTCGGGAAGGAGAAGTAGGTGCGGACCTGCTGCGCGTCGACCGCGTAGTCCTCCTTGCGCACCAGCTCGGAGTAGTAGGTGACGTCCGGGGAGCCGATGTCGGTCGCGTCCGGCTGATCCTGCTGCAGCCTGCGCAGCAGGACCTCCTTGTCCCGCAGCGCACTGTCGGTCGCCGCATCGGTGATCTTGTCGATGAATTCGCCGATGGCAGAGGCGTTTCCGATCATCTTGACCTCGGCGTCGTAGTCGGCCCAGGTCGGGTAGCCGAGCAGCTGCGCGTGCTCCGCACGCAAGCCCAGGAGTCGCTGCAGGACGGCGTCGTTGGCCGGCCATGCCACATTGAGCCGCTCCATCGACATCGCCCTGCGCGTCTGCGGATCCTGCGCGAACGTCATCAGCGGGATCGAGTCGGGATAGTCGGTGGTGACCGCGACCAGGCCGTCGGCCTCCGCCGGGTGGGCGTCGAGCCAGTCCTGGGGCAGCCCGGCGAGCGCCTCGGGCTGCACCCGGATCTGCCGCACTCCCTCGCGGATGTTCTTGCTGTGCTCCTGGCTCGCCTTGAGCTCCAGCTCCGCCAGCTCGGCGAGCCGGGCGCGGGTCGCGTCGTCCCGGTCGACTCCGCTGCGCCGGAAGTCGCGCAGCGCGTGGTCCCGCAGCCGCCGCGCGTCCTCGTCGAGCGCGTCGGCGTCGACACCGTCGATGATCTCGAAGACCCGCACGTCCATGCCCAGCTCGGTGGCGAACGCGTCGAGCTCCTGCATCGCGGCCTCGGCCGCCTCGCGCACTGTCGCGCTCGGGTGCACCTCGGAGTAGACGCCGACCACGGACGCAGCATTGCCAAGGGCGAGCTGGATGTCGTTCCAGGCCTGCAGCACGGCGACCGGCTCGGCCGGCGGCTGCGCCTTGAACGCCTCGACGAGACTGCGGGCACTGGTCAGCCCGCCGTCGCCGACTGCGCGCACCCAGTCCTCGGCGTCCTCGGCGGTGGGCAGGGCCTGCGGTTGCAACTCGGTCACCGCAGCAAACTAGCCGACAGCTCACCGCCCGCGTCGGCAGATCCCTACTTGCGCACCCGCGGCCTCGGCTGGCAGACCGGGCAGCTGAACGACGAGCGATTCATGAAGCTCTCCCGCACCATCAGCGTGCCGCACCGACGACACGGATCACCTTGGCGTCCATAGGCATTCAGGGACCGCTCGAAGTAGCCGCTCGCGCCGTTGACGTTGACGTAGAGCGCGTCGAAGCTCGTGCCGCCCTTGCCGAGCGCCTCCGTCATCACGGCCGTGGCGTGGTCGAGCACCTGCAGCACGGCACCTGCCGCGAGCCGCTCGGTCGGTCGTTCGCCGTGCAGTTTCGCCCGCCAGAGCGCTTCGTCGGCGTAGATGTTGCCGATGCCGGACACCAGGGTCTGGTCCAGCAGCGCCCGCTTGAGCTGCGTGCGCCGGCGCCGCATCGCCCGCCCGACGGCCACCTGGTCGAAGACCGCTTCGAGCGGGTCCGGCGCGATGTGGGTGATCACGTCCGGGACGGGCGTCCCGCCATACGGGTCCTCGGCGAGGTCGACCAGTTGCAGACCACCGAAGGTGCGTTGGTCGACGAACCTCAGCTGCCGGTCGTCCGGCAGGTCGAAGATCGCGTGCGCGTGCTTCTCGCGGGGCGCGTCGGCGGCCTCGACGAGCAGTTGCCCACTCATCCCCAGATGTATGACGAGAGCCTCTCCCCCGTCGAGCTCCAGCCAGAGATACTTCCCGCGCCGCCGGGCCGCTGCCACCAGCCGGCCGCGCAACCGCGCGGCGAGATCGTCCGGGCCCGGCACATGCCGGCGCGCGACCCGGGGGCCGCGAATCTCCACGGCCGAGAAGGGCTTTCCGACGACGTGGCCTTCGAGGCCGCGGCGGACGACCTCGACTTCGGGTAGCTCAGGCACCGGTGGCGGCGGCGTCGCTGCGCGCCTTGAGCTCACGCCAGGCGGCCTCGGCGGCCTGTTGCTCGGCGGCCTTCTTGCTGCGGCCGACGCCGGAGCCGAGTTGCTCCTCAGCGATCATCACCCGGGCGGTGAAGGTCTTGTCGTGGTCGGGCCCATCCTCCTCGACCTGGTAGGACGGCACGCCGAGCGCGAGGGTGGAAGTGATCTCCTGCAGCGAGGTCTTCCAGTCCAGCCCGGCGCCGAGCAGCGCCGACTGCTGGATCAGGTCCCCCATCAGGTCGTGGACCAGCTTGGTGGCCGCGGGCAGTCCGCCGCACAGGTAGACGGTGCCGATCACGGCCTCCATCGTGTCGGCCAGGATCGAGTCCTTGTCACGGCCGCCGGTCGTGGTCTCGCCCCGCCCGAGCATGAGGAAGCCGCCGAGCTCCAGCTCGCGGGCGACTTTGGCCAGGGCACGCGAATTCACCACGGCGGCACGGAATTTCGCGAGCTGCCCCTCGGGCAGGTCGGGGTGCGCGTCGTAGAGGTGGTCGGTGACGACCAGCCCCAGCACGGCGTCGCCGAGGAACTCCTGGCGCTCGTTGTGCGGGATGCCGCCGTTCTCGTAGGCGAAGGATCGGTGCGTGAGCGCACGCGAAAGCAGCGGCTCGTCGACGACCGCTCCCGACCGCTGCTGCAGGATCGAGGCGAGGTCGCCGACGGGCCGCTGGGGAACGTCAGCACGAGGCCGCTTCGCAGGACTCATGCGGAGAGTTCGAGCCCTTAGTTCTGGTGCTCGGTGCGCTCCGCCGCGCTGTAGTGGCGGTCCTTGTAGGTGCCACAGTTGGGGCACGCCATGTGGCCCTGCTTCGCTGCGCCGCAGTTGGGGCAGGTCGCGAGCGCGGTCGGCGTCGCCTTCCACTGCGCACGGCGCGAACGGGTGTTGGCGCGCGACATCTTCCGCTTCGGGACAGCCACGTCAATTCCTCTTCTCGTCGGTGTCGGTGGTGTCTTCGCCGCCGGCGAGGTCCGCCAGCGCCGACCACCGGGGGTCGATCACTTCGTGGTGGTGCGTCGGGTCGTCCGCCAGGCGTGCGCCGCATTCGGAGCACAGGCCCGGGCAGTCGTCCCGACATACCGGCTGGAAGGGCAGTGCAGGCACCACCGCATCCCGCAGCACGGGCTCCAGGTCGGCCAGGTCGCCGTCCAGCTCGTGCACGTCTTCTTCCTCGTCCTCACCGGCCACTTCGTGGTGGTGAGCGGCCTTGTCGGTGTAGGCGAACAGCTCCTGAAACGGCACGTCGATGTCGAGCTCGACTGGTTCCAGGCACCGCACGCAGGCACCGGTCGCCGTGGCGCTGACCGTGCCCGAGACCAGCACGCCCTCCATCACCGACTCCAGCCGCAGCCGCAGGGTCATCGGCTGACCCTCCGGAACGCTGATCACGTCGGTGCCGAAGTGCTCCGGCGCCGGCACCTGCAACTCGCGCTCGACCATCTGACCGGGTCGCCGAGCAAGCTCCTTGGTGTCAAGGACCAGTGGGCGGCGGGTATCAGCGTTCATCATCGAGAAAGTTTGAGTTGCAGGTGAAAAGGCACGGCCCTGCGCGTGGACGACAAGACCGAAGGTCAAGGCTACCGGCTCCGGTGCCAGTCTCCCAAACCGGCCGATTTTCCTTCCGGTGTGCAACCGTCATACCATCGAACGTCACCATCCACTACAGATGTAGTAACACGGTTCGGGAGAAGATCGAGGTCATGGCCACGCACCACGGACGACACGAGGCGGGGCACGTCGGGCAGGCACCCGGCCGCCGCGGCTTCGGGGCGGAATTCGGCGCCGAACTGCGCACCCTCGCCTCGCCACGAGTGCTCGGTCTGCTCGTCGGCGTCCTCGTCCTGCAGATCGCCTTCATCTTCAGCTACGTTGCGGCGTTCCACGCCCCGAAGCCCAGCAACATCCCGGTGGCGGTGGTCGCCGGCCCGCAGACCACCACGGTCGTCGGCAAGATCAACGCGATCGACGGCACCCCGCTCACGGCGTCCGGCACCGCCGACGAGGCCACCGCCAAGCGGCAGGTCACGGGCGGGGACAAGAGCGCCGCGCTGGTGATGAATCCCCGCGGCACCACCGACACGCTGTATGTCGCAGGCGGCGGCGGGCCGGCCGTCGTCAGTGCCGTGCAGCAGGTCGCCGGCAAGGTCGAGGCGAGCCAGCAGCGCACCGCGCGGACCGTCGACCTGGTCCCGGTGCAGAAGGAGGACGGCCGCGGCCTCACCGGCTTCTACCTGGTGATCGGCTGGATCGTCGGCGGCTACCTGGTGACCGCGGCGATCGGCTTCCTCGCGTCGGCGCGGCCGGCCACCGTGGCCGCCGCGGCCGGACGGATCCTCGCCCTCGTCCCCTACGCCGTGCTGTCCGGACTGCTCGGCGCGATCGTCGTCGACCCGATGCTGGGCGCGCTCACCGGACACTTCATGGCGCTCTGGGGTCTCGGCACCCTGCTGGTGCTGTCCAGCGCGGTCATGACCATCGGCATGCAGGCGCTGCTCGGGGTGGTCGGCATCGGTGTGACGATCCTCATCTTCGTGGTGCTCGGCAACCCGTCCGCGGGCGGGCCCTACCAATATGACCTGCTGCCCGGCTTCTGGCGGGCGGTCGGTCCGTTGATCCCGAACGGCGCGGGCACGAGCGCGGTCCGCGACATCGTCTATTTCGGCGGCAACCACCTCGGCGGCCCGATCGCGGTGATCGTCGCCTACATCGTGATCGGTGCGGCGATCGCGCTCGGTGCGACGGCGTTCTTCAGCCGGCGCGCAGCTTCGCAAGCAGTGGACCCAGCACCGGCTGCGGCACCATCGCGCTGACATCGGCGCCGTGCGCGGCGATCAGCCGGATCAGCGAGCTCGAGTAGTGGCCGAGCGCCGGGTTGCCCGGCAGCAGCAGGGTCTCGACGCCGGTCATCTCGGAGTTCATCAGCGCCATCGGCAACTCGTAGTCGTAGTCGGTCGAGCCGCGAATCCCCTTGAGCAGCACGCCCGCGTCGAGTTCGCGGCACACGTCGACGATCAGCCGGTCGCCGTATGCCGCGGCGCGCACGTTGGGCAGCTCGGCCGTCGATGCCTCGATCAGCGCCACCCGCTCCTGCGGGGTGAAGGTGCCCTGCTTGTTCGGGTTGTGCAGGATCGCGACGACCACGTCGTCATACAGCCGGCTGGCGCGGGTGATGACGTCGAGGTGGCCGTTGGTGATCGGGTCGTAGGAGCCGGGCAGCACGGCCCGGCGCGGGTTGCCGGTCATGCCGAGACTGTATGCCGTGCCGGGTACCCGCGCGGGTCAGTGCGAGATCAGGCGGACTCGCCCTCGGGCACGAACTGCGCGAACCAACAGGTGGTCTCGCCGTAGCGGCGCGGGCCGATCAGCTCGACGTCGACCGGCCAGGTCGGCTCCGGGGAACGGCTGGACCGCTCGACGACCAGCACCGCGTCCTCGGCGAGCGACTCGTGCTCGACGAGCGCCGCGAGCACCCGGGCGAGGCTCTCGTCGTCGACGGCGTAGGGCGGGTCGGCGAAGACGAGGTCCACCGGCGGGCGCAGCGGCGCGGCCACCACCTTCTCCACCGGCGCGATGCGCACGGTCGCGGTGGCGAGCCGCAGCTCGCGGACGTTCCGCGCGATCACCGCGGCCGCCTTGCGGTCGGACTCGACCAGCAGCACCGACGCCGCATCGCGCGACGCGGCCTCCAGGCCGAGCGCGCCGGACCCGGCATAGAGGTCGAGGACACGGCTGCCGGCGAGCGCGTCGAGGTGTTCGAGACGGCCGAAGATCGCCTCGCGCACCCGGTCGGACGTCGGGCGGGTGCCCGAGCCGGCCGGCGTCGCGATCCGCCGGCCGCCGGCGGCGCCGGCGATGATGCGCGTCATCCGCGCTCCAGGAAGGCGGCCTGCTCGGCGTCGAGGCGTTCGGCGACCAGAGCCGCGAGCTGCGGGTGGTCGGTGAGGGCGGGGTCGTCGGCGACGAGCATCGCGGCGTCCTCCCGGGCGAAGTCGATCAGCTGCACGTCGGACTTGTGGGTGAGGCGCAGCAGGCGCAGCTGTGACCGGCTGCCGCTCTGCGCGGCGCCGAGGATGTCACCCTCCCGCCGCAGGCTGAGGTCGAGGTCGGCGAGCTCGAAACCGTTGGTGGTGCTCGCGACCGCCTCCAGGCGGGCGATGGTGAGCGGGTTCTCGGTGTCGCTGACTAGCAGGCAGAGGCCGGCGGCCCCGCCCCGGCCGACCCGGCCGCGGAGCTGGTGCAGCTGGGAGATGCCGAAGCGGTCGGCGTCCATCACGACCATCGCGGTCGCGTTGGGCACGTCGACGCCGACCTCGATGACGGTGGTCGACACCAGCACGTCGATCTCGCCGCGGCCGAAGGCCTGCATCACCGCTTCCTTCTGGTCGGGCGGCATCTTGCCGTGCAGCATCTCGATGCGCATGCCGGCGAGCGACGGCTCCTCGCGCAGCCGCTCGATCTGCTGGTAGACGCCGGTGAGTTCGCGCGGGGTCGCCTCGCCCTCCTCCCCTTCGGCGTAGTCGTCGGCCTCGGGCGGGTCGTCCTCGGACACCACCTCGAGCGAGCCGTCCATCGGGTCGCCGATGCGCGGGCAGACGACGTAGGCCTGGTGGCCGGCCCGCACCTCCTCGGCGACGCGGGCCCAGGTGCGCGCCACCCAGTCGGGCCGGATGCCCGGCACGACGTGGGTCGCGATCGGCTGCCGGCCGCGCGGCAGCTCGCTCAGGGTCGAGGTGTCCATGTCGCCGAAGACGGTCATCGCGACCGTGCGCGGGATCGGAGTGGCGGTCATCACCAGGACGTGCGGCGGTCGAATCGCCTTGGCCCGCAACGCATCTCGCTGCTCGACACCAAACCTGTGCTGTTCGTCGACCACGACCAGGCCGAGGTCGGCAAACATCACGTGCTCCTGGATCAGCGCGTGCGTGCCGATCACGATGCCGACCGGCCCGGTGGCCACGTCGAGCAGCACCTTCTCCCGCTGCGCCTTGGTCATCGAGCCGGTGAGCAGCGCCACCTGGGTGGCGTTGTCGGCGCCGCCGAGCATGCCCGCCTCGGCGAGCTCGCCGAGCATCGCCCGGATCGAGCGGGCGTGCTGCTGGGCCAGCACCTCGGTCGGCGCGAGCAGCGCCGCCTGCGCACCGGCGTCGATCGCCGCGAGCATCGCCCGCAGCGCGACGATCGTCTTGCCCGAGCCGACCTCGCCCTGCAGCAACCGGTGCATCGGGTGACCCTGCGCGAGGTCGTGCTCGATCTGCTCGCCGACCCGCCGCTGTCCGTCGGTCAGCTCGAAGGGGAGCTTGGCGTCGAACGCCGCAAGCAGCCCGCCGCTCGTCGCGTGCCGCGGGGTGGCCTCCTCGGCCTGGGCCTCGGCCCGCCGCTGGGCGAGGACGGTCTGCACGACGAGCGCCTCGTCGTAGCGCAGCCGCCGCTTGCCACGGCCCCAGTCCTTGGCGTCCATCGGGAAGTGCAGCAGCCGGTAGGCGTCGGCCAGCACCGGCAGACCGCGCTCGCGCCGGATGCCCGGCGGCACCGGGTCGGGCAGCTCGACCTCGTCCAGCACCAGCCGCAGGGCGCGGGTCAGTTGCATGTCGGTGACGCCCTTGACCGTCGGATAGAGTGGGATCAGCCCGCCGCGATAGACCGGGTCGGCCTCGCCGCCGTCGAACAGGGTGTAGTCGGGATGCGCCAGCTGCCAGCTGCCCTGATAGGTCTGCAGCTTGCCGCGGAAGACACCGTGCGCACCCGGCACCAGCCGGGCCTCGTGGCCGTAGGCCTTGAAGAAGACCAGGTCGGCGCGTTGCCCGTCGGCGTCCTCGAGCACGACCGTCAGCATCTTGCCGCGGCGCTGCCGCATGGTGCGGGTGGTGGCGGCGACCACGGTCGCGACCAGCACGACGTCCTCACCGGGCGCGAAATCGGCGAGCCGGCCGCTCTTGCTCGCGTCGAGGTAGCGGCGTGGGAGGAAGTCCAGCAGGTCACCGACCGTGTGCACGTCGCGGTGCTTGGCGAGCCTGGTCGCGAGGTCGCCGACGATCGGCTTCAGTGACGACTCCGGGGTGAACGCCACCTACTCCACCCCGATCGTGAGCGGCGGCTCGCCCGCCCCGCCGTCGACCACCGTGACGTCGACCAGCGGGTATGCCGAGCGCAGCGCCGCCTCCAGGCGCGCCGCGGCCGGGCCGGGGTCGCCGACCACGACGGTCAGCAGCTCGGCGTCGCCGGGCAGCCCGTCGACGAAGTCCCGCACCTCCCGCATGGCGTCATCGTCGCCGACCGCACTGACAACCCGCAGGCTGCGCACGCCCTCGAGCGCGTCGCGGGCCGCAGCGCCCGCGGCCTGCAGGCCGGCGTCCGGGACGACCACCGCGAGCGCCGCGAGCAACTGGGCGGCGTCCGTGCCGACGACCTGCACCCGGTCGGCGTCGGGTGCGCCGTGCGGGGCGCCGCCCGCGGCGGCGTCGTCGGCCAGCTCGCGCAGGTGCGGACTGCCGCACAGCACAAGGGCGTTCGCGTCACGCAGCCGGCTTCGCAACTGTGCGGGAGTGGCGTCCTGCACCGGCACGAAACCTGCGTCGCGGACCGCCTGCGCCATACCGTCGCTTGCGACGAGTGGCAGCACGACGAGCGCGCCCGCCGCGGCGTCATCGGCGAAGCGGGTGATGACGAAACGGTGCGCCCGCCCGGCACCGACCGCAGCATTGACGGCAGCGGCGACGTCGTCGACGTGCACGTGCACCGACCACAGGTCGGGTCCGCCCGCGACCACGAGCGAGTCGCCGAGCCCGTCGAGGGTGCCCTTGAGCGTCGCGACGCGGGGCGCGTCGGACTCCTCCAGCAGGAACATCACCTCATATGCCGGGCCGCCCGCGACACCGTGGCCGTCGCACCCGTCGAGCACCGCAGGGTCGGAGTTGCGCACGGCGCTGCCCTGCGCGCTGATCCGCAGCCACTCCGGCTCGGCGGCGGGTCGCTGCGCGAGGCCGCCCTCGCCGCGCACCACGCGCTGCAACGCCTCGATCACCAGCAGGTAGCCGGCTCCCCCGGCGTCGACCACACCGGCGCGGCGCAGCACCTCGTGCTCGGTGCGGGTGCGCAACAGGGCGGCACCGGCGCCGTTGACCGCGGCGTCCACCACGCCGGGCAGGTCTGCGCCGCCGCTGTCGGCGGACACCGCGGCGGACGCTGCCGCGCCGGCGACGGTCAGCATGGTGCCGCGCTCGGGCCGGGAGACGCCGTCGCGGGCCAGTTGCGAGGCCCGGGAGAGCACGGCGGCCAGGTCGTGCCCGTCGAGCGCGTCGCCCTCGACCTGGGAGACCACCTCGTTCACGCCGCGGGCCAGCTGGCTGAGGATCACGCCCGAGTTGCCGTGGGCAGCCACGAGCGTGGCGCGGGCCATGGTCGCGGTCGCGTCGCGCAGGTCGCCCGGACCGTCGGTGCCGAGCTGGTCGATCGCCTCGCTCATCGTGAGCAGCAGGTTGCTGCCGGTGTCGCCGTCCGGCACCGGGAAGACGTTGAGCCGGTTGAGCGCCTCGGCATAGGCGGCGAGGTCGGCGCGCGCGGTGATCACCCAACGACGCAACGCCACCAGGTCGAGCTGCGCGAGCGGCATGGAGGAGGCACACTTTCTCGGGCGGATGCTTGGCCACCGCGAGACTAGTTCACCGGCCGTTTTGGTGTCCCGACCCCGCCTCGGCTACGCTTGTGCGGTTCCCGCGTGCGACTGCTCGCCATATCTCATGGCGTCATGCACCGGGCATCGGACGCTCAACCATTTCATTCCAAGGAGATTCACCGTGGCTGCCACCTGCGACGTCTGCGGCAAGGGACCCGGCTTCGGTCACAACATCTCGCACTCACACCGCCGCACCAAGCGCCGTTGGAACCCCAACATCCAGCGTGTCCGTGCGCTGGTCGGCGAGGCGGGCGTGACCCCGAAGCGGATCAACGTCTGCACCTCCTGCCTCAAGGCGGGCAAGGTCAAGCGCTGACGCGTTCTCGACGCATCTTCGAAGCGGGTCGCCCCTCACCGGGGCGGCCCGCTTTCGTATGCCGCCACTCGCGAACGGCAAACACCCCCGCGCGTCTCGTGAGCGACAGTGACGCCTGCGTCACTGTCGCTCACGAGACGACCGCGGGGGTGACGCCTCATGAGGGCACTACTTGTGCAGGTTGGGGTTCTCCATCTCGGCCGCCGCCTTCTCCCGGGCGAGCTCCTGCTCGTCGACCACGATCGGTCGCAGGTAGGCCCAGGCCGCCATACAAACGGCGAAGACGAACATGCCGAGGCCGCACCAGAGGTTCAAGTTGAAGTTGTCCGCGCGCTGCTTGTCGGCCTCGGTGAAGTTGACCAGGCCCATGATGAACAGCACCACGCCGTAGATGCCCATCAACGCGGCGATGATGTTGCGCACGTCGAACAGGCCCGCGGTGTGCCGCTGGGAGCCAGTTTTCGTCGTCATATCTCTCAGCTCCTGTGCGTCAGTGGAAGATCACGTTGAGGGCGATGACCATGACCAGCGAGACGCCGGCCAGCTTCACCGGGGACAGCCACCAGTGTGCGACGGCCTCCTCGGCGTGGTCCTCCTTGGGCGTCACCGACTTGACCAGGCCGCGCAGCTCCGAGTCGGGTTTGGGCACCGTGAAGGCGGTCACCACGACGCTCACCAGGATGTCGATCACGAAGGCGGCACCGGCGCACACGAAGCTCGCGCCCTGACCGGACAACCCGATCCAGCCCTGGGACGCACCACCGAGCGCGTCCTCGGAGGCGATGCCGACCAGCACCGCACCGAGCGTTCCGGCCACCAGACCGGTCCAACCGGCGGTCGGGGTCATCCGCTTCCAGAACATGCCGAGGATGAACGTCGCGAACAGCGGCGCGTTGAAGAAGCCGAACAACGTCTGCAGGTAGTTCATGACGTTGCTGTACTGGCTGGCGAAGGCCGAGGTGCCGACCGCGAGGACCGTCGCGACGATGGTCGCGATACGGCCGAAGCTCAGGTAGTACTTGTCGTCGCGGTCCTTGACCACGTAGGTCTGCCAGATGTCGTAGGACATGACCGTGTTGAACGCCGAGATGTTGGCCGCCATACCGGCCATGAAGGCGGCGAGCATGCCGGCGATCGCGACACCGAGCAGACCGTTGGGCAGCAGGTCGCGCATCAAGAAGAGCAGGGCGTTGTTGTAGTCCTTCTCGCCCGAGCCGGAAAAGGCACCGAGGCCGGCGGCCGCCATACCCGGAATGATGATGATGAACGGGATGAACATCTTGGGGAAGGTGCCGATGATCGGCGCCCGCCGCGCGGAGTTCATGTCCTTGCTCACCATCGCGCGCTGGACCTCCACGAAGTTGGTGGTCCAGTAACCGAAGGACAGCACGAAGCCGAGCCCGAAGACGATGCCGACCACCGACAGGAACGCGCTGTCGAAGTTGGTCAGCCCCTGACCGGGCCAGGACTTCATCGGGTCGTGCGCGTAGCTCATCGAGTGCAACTTGTCGGACAGGCCGTTCCAGCCGCCGATCTTGTGCATCGCGATCAGCGTCAGCGGCAGCAGCGCCGCGACGATCACGAAGAACTGCAGCACCTCGTTGTAGATCGCCGCCGACAGCCCGCCGAGGGTGATGTACGACAGCACGATGATCGCGGCGATGACCGTGGAAATCCAGATGTTCCAGCCGAACAGGGTGTTCACGATGGTCGCGAGCAGGTAGAGGTTGATGCCCGC
Organism: Flexivirga aerilata; assembly: GCF_013002715.1. Taxonomy (NCBI): domain Bacteria; kingdom Bacillati; phylum Actinomycetota; class Actinomycetes; order Micrococcales; family Dermacoccaceae; genus Flexivirga; species Flexivirga aerilata. The sequence goes on along the minus strand of NZ_JABENB010000002.1, from coordinate 382,104 downwards.
GATCAGCACCTGGGCGACGGCGAAACTGATCGCGTTGACCAGGTGTGCCGCCGAGCCGAACCGGCGGAACATGAACTCCGGCACGCTGCGCACGCCGGACCCGTAGTAGAAGGGCATCATCACCACGGCGAGGAAGAGCATCGCCGGGATCGCGCCGATCCAGTAGTAGTGGAAGGTCGCCATGCCGATCTGCGCGCCGCTGGCCGACATACCCATGATCTCGGTGGCGCCCAGGTTTGCGGAGATGAACGCCAGACCGGTGATCCAGGCCGGCAGTGACCGGCCGGACAGGAAGAAGTCGACGCTGCTGGAAACCTGGCGCCGGGCGATGAGCCCGATGCCGAGGACGAAGACGAAGTAGAGCGCGATGAGGAAGTAGTCGATCGGACCGGCGTCCAACCTCAACGCGGAGGAATCCATGTGCATGGTCGACCTCGGGCTTTCTACACGTGAGCTTTGATGGAGCGACGTGACACGCTACACACGCCCGGTGTTGACCCTACCGCCGCCCCTACACAATCGAACGTCGAAACGCGTGTGGCCCTGTGTAATTCACCGGAAACGCGCGCCGAAGTGATCCCAGCCACCGCCGGTTTGGGGAACTTTTCCGAGTGTCACACCGTCTCCGGGCAGCACCGACCCGATCGTGCGCCAGCCGGCCGGCACGCCCTCCGGCGGGAACGTCGCGAGCAGCGCGTGCTCCTCTCCCCCGGCCAGCACGCACTCCCGGGCCGCGTCGGGACCCACAGCGGGCGCGAGCATCTCGATGTCCGGCGCCAACGCGTCGACGTCGAGGTCGAGGCGCACGCCGCTCGCCCGGGCTATCCGGCCGGCGTCCCGCACCAGGCCGTCGGAGACGTCCAGCATCGACGTGGCACCGGCTCGGGCGGCCACCGGTCCTTGCTTGTATGGCGCACGCGGGCGGCGTTGCGCCAGCACGAGATCCGACGCCACCGGCCCCGCCTCCGGTGCATCTCCTGAATCCCGTTGGAGCAGAAGCAATCCCGCAGCAGCATGGCCAAGCGTGCCGCACACCGCAATGACGTCGCCCACCTGCGCGCCGGACCGGAGCACCGGTGACACGCCGTCCAGCTCGCCCAGCGCGGTGACCGAGACCGCACGCACCCCAGGCGGTGCCGATGACAGATCCCCGCCCAGCACAACGGTTTTCGCGGCAGTTGCGGCCTCGTCGACGCCGGCGTTGAAGTCGAGCACCCACTGCAGCGGCGTCGCCGGGTCGGCGATCAGGGTCACGAGGAGGCCGGTGCAGCGGCCACCCATCGCCGCGATGTCGGCGACGTTCTGCACCACGATCTTGTGCCCGACGTCCGACCCGGTCGACCACTCGTCCAGCCAGTCGCGGCCGAGCACCATCGTGTCGGTCGTCGCGATCACGGCACCCGTGCGCACCTGCAGCAGCGCGGCGTCGTCCCCCGGCCCGACGAGCACGTCGTCGCTGGTCGCGAAGCGGGGAAGGGTCTGCGCCAGCAGACCGTCCTCGTCCAGGTCGGCGAGTGTGCGAGGTGCGCAATCGCCAGTCATACGTCCAATCCCGCCCTTCGTTCGTTCCGCGACAGCACCGCACGGTAGCGTGCGCACGAGCATGGCGACGGCGCCGCGCTCGTGCGTCGCCCGCGACGCACTCCAGCCAGTCTCGGGAGATCCTGATGGTCCAGGCCTACATCCTCATTCAGGCAGACCTCGGCAAGGCGACCGCGGTCGCCGCCGCGGTGCGTGAGATCCCCGGTGTGTTGTCCTCCGAGGACGTCACCGGCCCCTACGACGTGATCGCGCGCGCCGAGGCGCCGACCCTCGACGAGCTCGGGTCGCTGGTGATCGCCAAGATCCAGGACGCGCCCGGCATCATGCGCACGCTCACGTGCACCGTCGTCCACCCTTAATGCGGCTGATGCGCCGCGCCGCGGCGGCCACCGGCGCGGTCGGCGTCACTCTCGCGCTGGCCGCCTGCGGTGGTGGCGGAGAGAAGGCGGTCGACGCCGCACCTGCCGATCAGGCGTCGAACCCGTTGTGCACCAAGGTTTCCCAGCACTGGCCGGCAACCGTTTCGAGTGAGAAGCAGCGCAAGGTCACGACCGACTCGCCGACCGTGCGGGCGTGGGGCGATCCGGCGATCATCGCGCGGTGCGGGGTCACCTCCCCCGGCCCGACCACCGACAAGTGCGTCAGCGCCGACAACATCGACTGGGTGGCGACGCCGCTGTCCGACGGCACCCGCTACGTCACCTACGGCCGGAGCCCGGCCATCGAGCTGCTGGTGCCGACCAAATACGGCGGCTGGCCGCTCGCGGCGTTTTCCGGTGCTGCATCGCAGATCCCCCAGGGCTCACACCACTGCAGTTGAGCCGTTGCAACTGAGCCGAAACCCTGCGGCTCAACGCAGCCCGGTGCGCCGCTCCATCGCCAGCGTGATGAGCTCGGTGATCAGGGACGGGTAGTCGAACCCGGTCTCGGCCCAGATGCGCGGGAACATCGAGCTCGGCGTGAAACCGGGCATCGTGTTGATCTCGTTGAGCATCAACCGCCCGTCGGTGGTGTAGAACCAGTCGACCCGGGCAAGGCCCTCACACCCCGCGGCGTCGAACGCCTTGATCGACAACTCGCGGATCTCGTCGGCGACGCTCTTCGGCAGGTCGGCCGGGCAGGTGAGCTGCGCGTCGTCATCGAGATACTTCGCCTCGAAGTCGTAGAACGTATGGCGGTCGCCGGTCACGGTGATCTCGCCGATCTCGCTGGCTCGCGGCCGATCCGCGCCGCGCCCCTCCAGGACGCCGCACTCGACCTCGCGGCCGTCGATCGCGGCCTCCACCAGCACCTTCGGGTCCGACTCGCGCGCCTGCTCGATCGCCGCCTCGAGGTCGGCCGGGTCGTCCACCCGCACGACGCCGACGCTGGAGCCGGCGCGGGCCGGCTTGACGAAGACCGGCATGCCGAGCGCGGCGATCGGGTCGAGCGCGGCCGCCTTGTCGCGGCGCCACTCCTTGTCGGTGATCACGACATAGCGCCCGACCGGCAGGCCCGCGGCCGTGAAGACCACCTTCATCAGCGCCTTGTCCATCATCACCGCGGAGGCGGCGACGCCGGAGCCGACGTAGCGGGTGTCGGCGAGCTCGAGCATGCCCTGCAGCGTGCCGTCCTCGCCGAACGGGCCGTGCAGCAGCGGGAAGACGACGTCGACGGTGGTGAGCCGGCGCGGCGGCTCGTCGGGCGGGAAGACCATGAGCTCGCGGTTGCCCGGGTCCGCCGGGATCAGCGCGGTGGTGTCGCCCTGCACGCTCGGGGTGTGCTCGGCGGTCAGCTGCAACGGCTCGGGGTCGTCGGCCATGAGCAACCAGCGGCCGTCCTGCGCGATGCCGATCGGGACGACGTCGAAGCGATCTCGGTCGATCGCCCGCAGCACACTCGCGGCGGTGGAGCAGGAGACCGCGTGCTCGCTCGACCGTCCACCGAAAACAATTGCGACGACCGGCTTTCGGCCGGCGTCCTCGATCTTCTCGGCCTTCTCGGGCTGGTTGCTGGTGCTCATCACGAAGGAGCGTAACGGAGTCCGGCGCTCACCTTGCGAACGCCGACGGCCGGACGCAGCCCGGCGTGCCAGGGTGAACGCATGGCAGATGACACCGCACACTCCCCGGCCACCCGGCTGGTCGGTCTCGGCCGGCCGGCACGACAGCCGGGTGCCCCGGTGAGCCCACCGGTGGAGCTGAGCTCGACGTTCGTGGCAGACGGCCCGGTCAACTACGGCCGGTCCGGCAACGCCACCTGGACGGCGTTCGAGGACGTCCTCGGTGCGCTGGAGGGCGGACGGGCTCTCGCCTTCGCCAGCGGTATGGCGGCGATCAGTGCCGCCATGTCGCTGACCCCGCAGGGGGGCACCGTCGTGCTGCCGGAGCACGTCTACAACGGCTCGTCCTCACTGCTGACCTCGCAGGAGGAGCAGGGCCGCTTGCGCACGCGCCGGGTCGACCCGACCGACACCGCCGCGGTGGTCGCCGCGCTTGACGGCGCGGACGTGCTCTGGATGGAGTCACCGACCAATCCGATGCTGGAGGTCGGTGACCTGCCCGCGATCCTCACCGCCGCCCGCAGCAAGGGCGTGCTGAGCATCGTCGACAACACCTTCAACACCCCACTGCTGGCCCAACCGCTGTCGCTCGGCGCGGACGTCGTGGTGCACTCGGTGACGAAATTCCTGGCCGGTCACTCCGACGTGCTGCTCGGCGCCGCCGTCACCGCCAACGACGAGCTCTACGAACGCCTTTCGCTGCACCGCGTGATGTATGGCGCCATCCCCGGCCCGCACGAGACCTGGCTGGCGCTGCGCGGCATGCGCACGCTGCACGTGCGCCTCGAGCGCTCGTGCGCCAACGCGGCCGAGCTCGCGCGCCGGCTGGCCGATCATCCCCAGGTCGCGGACGTGCGCTACCCCGGCTTCGGAGCGGTCATCGCGGTCGAGCCCGTCGGTGGCCGCGCGGCCACCGAGGCCGTCGAGCAGCGCGTGCGGGTGTGGCTGCCGGCCACCAGCCTCGGCGGGGTCGAGTCGCTGCTCGAACGCCGCCGGCGCCACCCCGGAGAGCCCGAGACCGTGCCCGACGCTCTGCTGCGGCTGTCCGTCGGCATCGAGGACGTCGAGGACCTCTGGCGCGACCTGGACCAGGCGCTGCGCGGCTGACCGGCTCCACCTGGGCGCCGGATCCGCCGCTGCCAGAACGCGGTTGAACCGACGAGGTCAGTGAGCCCAGAGACCTCAGTGACCCTCGTGCTTGCGGGCGCGGGACATCAGCGCACCGACCACGTCACGCGGGCTGCGTCCCTCGTGCACGACGGCAGCGACGTTCTCGACGATCGGCACGTCGACGCCGGCACCCTGCGCGAGCTGCAGGATGGATTCGCACGACTTCACGCCCTCGGCGGTCTGGGTCGTGCTCGCGGTGACCTCGGCCAGCGTCATCCCCGAGCCGAGCTTGTAGCCGAACGTGCGGTTGCGCGACAACGGCGACGCACAGGTCGCCACCAGGTCACCGACGCCCGCGAGCCCGAGGAAGGTCTGCGGGTCTGCGCCCAAAGCCGTTCCGAGCCGGGCGGTCTCGGCGAGCCCACGGGTGAGCAGGCTCGCCATGGTGTTGTCGCCCATCCCCATGCCCGAGGCCATGCCGACCGCGAGCGCGATGACGTTCTTGGTCGCGCCGGCGATCTCGGTGCCGACGACGTCGTTGCCGAGGTAGGGGCGGAAGTAGCCGGTGGCGCTGGCCTCCGCGACCCGTGCGCGGGCCCGGGGGCTGGCCGATGCGACGACCGCCGCGGCCGGCTGCTGCGCGGCGATCTCGTGGGCGAGATTGGGCCCCGACACCACCACGATGCGATCGGGGTCCACTCCCCCGGCGTCGGCGATGACCTCGCTCATGCGTTCGCCGGTGCCGAGCTCGATGCCCTTCATCAGCGACACGACGGGGGCGTCGGCGGGCAGTTGTTCCCGCCATACGGCGAGGTTGTCGCGCAAGCTCTGGGAGGGCACCGCCAGCACGACGATCTCGGCGTCGGCGAGCGCCTCGGCTGAGTCGCTGGTCGCCGAAATCCCTTCGGGGACGGTGAGTTCGGGCAGATAGGCGGAGTTGACCCTGGTGCGGTTGATCTCGTCGGCCACCTCGGCACGGCGGGCCCAGAGCCGGACCGTGCAGCCCGCGTCGGCCATCACCGCAGCGTAGGCCGTGCCCCAGTTGCCGCCGCCGAGGACCGCGACGCGGGTCATCGCGCGCGACCCTCGCCGTGGCCGCGTGCGGCCTTCTCCGTGCGCGGATCGAAACGGTGGTCGGGGGCCTTGGCGCCCCGAATGCCTTCCAGGAGACCGGTGATGTCCTCCATCAGCCGATCGGTCGCCACCCGCAGCGATTTGCCGTCGACGGGCCCGCCGCGCAGGTCGTCGAGGTCGACCGCGGGGCCGGCGCTGACGCTGACCTTCTTCGGCGGCCAGATCCGCGGCAGCTTGTCCTTGTAGGGCCACATGATGTCGCGCGTGCCCCACATCGCCATCGGGATCAGCGGCACGCCGGTCTCCAGCGCAAGCCGTGCCGCGCCGGATTTGCCGACCATCGGCCAGAAGTCGGGCTCACGGGTGATCGTGCCCTCGGGATAGACGCACACGCAGGCGCCGCGCTCGAGCGCCTCCTCGGCCGCCGACAGCGCCGACGTCGCCTTGGTGGTGCCCCGGTAGACCGGGATCTGCCCGGTGCCCCACATGATCTGCTTCACGCCCGGCGGTTTGAACAATGACGACTTGGCCAGGTAGTGCGGCGCCCGTCCGGCGTCGACCAGGAAGTGCGCCAGCGGGAAGTGGTCCATGTTGGAGGTGTGGTTGGACGCGACCACGAATCCGCCCGTCGCCGGGATGTTCTCCATGCCGGTCCACTCGCGGACGGTGATGCGCTGCATCACCGGGTACAGGGTCGCAATGACCTTGGAATACATCGGTTCGATGTGTTCGCTCATCGGTGGCCGAGACACGGATCGAGTCTCCTTCGCTCTGGGTCGTCCGGTGAGCCGAGGCGTCGTGCGGCTCACCGGCTATCTAAACCGAGACCGGCCGCAGTTGCGACCGAACCGCCGCGAGTGACCGCAGGCCGGTCTGAGAACATCTTGCCCGTGAACTCCCCTGCGACGTCGACCTGGCACGTGATTGTGCCGGTCAAGCACAGCGCGCACGGCAAGTCGCGGCTGCACCCTCCGCCGGGGGTGCGCCGCAGCGATCTCGCGCTCGCGATCGCGCTGGACACGCTGCACGTGGTGCTGGAGGTCGTCGAGCCGGCGCAGGTGATCGTCGTGACCGAGGACGCCGAGGTGCGCCTGCAGATGCAGGACCGCGGAGCACACGTCCTGCCGGATCCGGGTCGCGGCCTCAACCCCGCGATCGCCGCCGGCATCGACCGGGTCCGCCGCGAGGCCGCCGGCACGCCGGCGGCGGTGCTGCTCGGCGACCTGCCGGCGCTCACGGCAGACGAACTCCGCGACGGCCTCGCGGCGTGCGCCGCGACCGAGGCGGCCGTCGTGCCCGACCGCGACGGCACCGGCACGGTGCTGCTCACCCACCACGACGCGGGCCGGCTGGTGCCGCGCTTCGGCACCGGGTCGGCGGCCCGGCATGCGCGCACCGCGACCGTGCTGCAACCCGAACTGCCCCGGCTGCGCACCGATGTCGACGACGACAAGGCTCTGCGGGAGGCGGTCTCGCTCGGCGTCGGCCCGTGGACGCGGCGGGTGCTGGACCTGCCGGCGGCCGCCGGCGCGTAGGGCGCCGTCGCCGGGCCGCGGGCGCGGCGACCACCAGAAGCATTGAGCAACACCAGAAGCACTGGGGAGCACTGGGAGCACTAGGGTCGTGCCCATGCAGGCAACGGTTCACGAATTCGACCACGACTCCGGGGAGGGGTCGGTGCTGACCGACAACGGCCGGGTGCTTCCCTTCTCGCACACGGTTTTTGCCGCCTCGGAGCTGCGGCACCTGCGCGTCGGCCAGCGGGTGAGCATCGAGGTCGGTTCCTCGGGCGTCAGCCGCCTCTGGATCGTCGGCATCGGCTCGGGCCAGCGCATTCGCTGACCCGAAAGCCTCTGCGACAACGCAATTCGGCCCGCCCTGTCGTATGACGGGGCGGGCCGAAACGCGTGCGGACGTCAGCGACGCGCGGTCTTCTTCGCCGTGGTCTTCTTGGCGGTCGTCTTCTTGGCGGGGGCCTTCTTCGCCGGAGCCTTCTTGGCGACGGTCTTCTTGGCCGTGGTCTTCTTCGCGGCAGCCGTCGTGGCCTTCTTCGCCGTGGTCTTCTTCGCGGCGGTCGTCTTGGAGGCCGCCTGCTTGGCGGTGGTCTTCTTGGCGGCCGCGGTCTTGGTCGTCGCCTTCTTGGCCGTGGCCTTCTTCGCGGTCGTCTTCTTGGCCGCCGCCTTCTTGGTGGTGGTCTTCTTGGCCGGAGTGCCGGCCGCCGAGGCGCGACCACCGGCGTTGCCGGTCTTCGGCAGCGAACGCGGGTCTGCGACAACGGACTTGAACGCGGTGCCGGGCTTGAACTTCGGCACGGCGGTCTTCTTGATGCGCACGGTCGTGCCGGTGCGCGGGTTGCGGCCGGTGCGAGCCGCACGCGAGATCTTCTCGAAGGTGCCGAAGCCGGTGATGCCGACCTTGTTGCCCTTGGCAACCTCGCGGATGATCGCATCCACGACAGCCTCGAGTGCGTCGCTGGCGGCCTTCTTGCTGCCCAGGCGAGATTCGAGGCTCTCGATGAGCTCTGCCTTGTTCATGGGTCGTGTCCCCTTCAAAGGTGCGGCCGGCACGTGCCGGGCGGCTGGTTTGCATACCTCGAGCTTCTTGCACTCGATTGAGACAGACGGTATGCCCAGGACGCCCGGTCGGCAACCAACAACGCGCGGAATTTGCCTAAGGCACAACAGCTTTGGGAGGTCCGGGCACTGCGTCGGTCGGGCGCAGCCACCGCCGGGGCGCGATCGCGGGCAGGATGCCCCGCCATACCACAGAATCCCGAATGCCTTTATCGCACAATGAAATTCGCGTGGGTCACCCCGGAGGGTGGCCCACGCGAATCAGCGGGATCGAGTCTGGCTCAGGCCGGTTCGACCGCCGGTTTCCAATCCGGACGGCTGGATTCGAAATTTGTGATCTCGTCAGCGTGTCGAAGGGTCAAACTCACGTCGTCGAGCCCTTCGAGCAGCCGCCAGCGCGTGTAGTCGTCCACCTCGAAGGCGAAGACGTGCTCGCCGGCGGTGACCGTGCGCTCCTCGAGATCGACCGTCAGCTGCATGCCCGGCTCGTTCTCGAGCAGCTTCCAGATGAGCTCGATGTCCTCCTGCCGCAGCTGCGCGGTCAGCAGGCCGGACTTGCCCGAGTTGCCCCGGAAGATGTCGGCGAAGCGCGACGACAGCACGACCCGGAAGCCGTAGTCCATCAGCGCCCACACCGCGTGCTCGCGCGACGACCCGGTGCCGAAGTCGGGACCGGCGACCAGCACCGAACCCTGAGCGAAATCAGGGTTGTTCAGCACGAAGGTGTCGTCGTTGCGCCAGGCGGAGAAGAGCCCGTCCTCGAAGCCGGTGCGGGTGACGCGCTTGAGGTAGACGGCCGGGATGATCTGGTCGGTGTCGACGTTGCTGCGGCGCAGCGGCACCCCGACGCCGGTGTGCTTGCTGAACTGCTCCATGGCGAAAGTCCTCTCGGGTGGCGGGGTCTAGTTGGACAGGTCGGCCGGGCTGGACAGCGTGCCGCGGATCGCGGTCGCCGCCGCCACCAGCGGGCTCACCAGGTGGGTGCGGCCGCCCTTGCCCTGCCGCCCCTCGAAGTTGCGGTTGGAAGTGGACGCACTGCGCTCCCCCGGCGACAGCTGGTCGGGGTTCATGCCGAGACACATCGAGCAACCGGCGAGCCGCCATTCGGCACCGGCATCGGTGAACACCTTGTCCAGGCCTTCGGATTCGGCCTGCAGCCGGACCTTGGCCGAGCCGGGCACGACGAGCATCCGCACGCTGCCGGCCACCTTGCGGCCCTTGACGATCTCGGCCGCAGCCCGCAGGTCCTCGATGCGGCCGTTGGTGCAGGAGCCGAGGAAGACCGTGTCGACGCTGATGTCGCGCAGCGGTGCGCCCGGCGTCAGGCCCATATATTCGATCGCGCGCTCGGCCGCGGTGCGCTCACCGTCGTCCGAAAGCATCTCGGGGTCAGGGACATTCGCCGACAGCGGCAGTCCTTGGCCGGGGTTGGTCCCCCAGGTGACGTAGGGCGAGAGCTGCGACGCGTCGATGTCGATCTCCGCGTCGTAGGTCGCGTCGTCGTCGGTCGCCAGCTCGCGCCACGCGGCGACGGCGGCGTCCCAGTCGGCACCCTCCGGCGCGTAGTCTCGGCCCTTCAGATAGTCGAAGGTGGTGTCGTCGGGGGCGATCATCCCGGCGCGTGCGCCGGCCTCGATCGACATGTTGCACACCGTCATCCGCGCTTCCATCGACAGCGCGCGGATCGCCTCGCCGCGATACTCGAGCACGTAGCCCTGGCCGCCGCCGGTGCCGATCTCGGCGATGACGGCCAGGATGATGTCCTTCGCCGTGACGCCCTCGGGCAGTGCGCCGTCGACGTTGATCGCCATGGTCCTGAACGGCTTCAACGGCAGCGTCTGGGTGGCGAGCACGTGCTCGACCTCGCTGGTGCCGATGCCGAACGCGAGGGCGCCGAAGGCGCCGTGCGTGGAGGTGTGGCTGTCACCGCAGACGATCGTCATACCGGGCTGGGTCAGGCCCAGCTGCGGACCGATGATGTGCACGATGCCCTGCTCGGCGTCGCCCATCGGGAAGAGCTTCACGCCGAAGTCGGCGCAGTTCTTCCGCATCGTCTCCACCTGCGTCAGGCTGACCGGGTCGACGATCGGCCCCGGCGTGGTGGGCACGTTGTGGTCCTCGGTCGCAAGGGTGAGGTCCGGCCGGCGCACACTGCGGCCGGCGAGCCGGAGCCCGTCGAACGCCTGCGGGCTGGTGACTTCGTGCAGCAGGTGCAGGTCGATGTAGAGCAGATCCGGTTCGCCCTCGGCATGCCGGACGACGTGTTGCTCCCAGACCTTCTCCGCCAACGTGCGCCCCACGATGGGCCTCCTTCACGAATGTTCTTCTCGCCCCTTGCGTCCTCAGCGTGACTCGCCGATTTTGCGGAAGGACTTGCGTCTCGCGGAATGAGACTGCAATATCAGTGCATGGACAACTCTAGCGGAGTCGGCGTTCTCGACAAGGCCGCAGTCGTGCTGTCCGCCCTCGAGGCGGGTCCGTCGACACTTGCCCAGCTGGTGGCACACACCGGCCTGGCCCGTCCCACGGCGCACCGCCTGGCGGTCGCCCTGGAGCACCACCGGCTGGTGGCCCGCGACATGCAGGGGCGCTTCATCCTCGGCCCGCGCCTGGCCGAACTCGCCTCCGCCGCCGGCGAGGACCGCCTGCTCGCCGCCGCCGGTCCGGTGCTCGGCGCCCTGCGCGATCACTGCGGTGAGAGCGCCCAGTTGTTCCGCCGTCAGGGCGACCAGCGCATCTGCGTCGCCGCCGCCGACCGCCCCATGGGCCTGCGCGACTCCATCCCGGTCGGCGCCACCCTGTCGATGCAGGCCGGCTCCGCGGCACAGATCCTGCTGGCGTGGGAGGAGCCGGACCGGCTGCACCGGGGCCTGCAGGGCGCGAAGTTCACCGCGACCATGCTGTCGGCGGTCCGCCGGCGCGGCTGGTCGCAGAGCGTGAGCGAGCGCGAGCAGGGCGTCGCGTCGGTGTCCGCACCGGTGCGCAGCCCCTCCGGTCGGGTCATCGCCGCGGTGTCCATCTCCGGGCCGATCGAGCGCGTCTCACGCCAGCCCGGCCGCCTGCACGCCGCCACCGTGGTCGCCGGCGCCAACAAGCTCACCGAGGTGCTGGCGCGCGCCCACGCCGCCACCCAGCAGCCGCGTCAGACCGAAACCGCCTGAGCCTGCTGCGGATCGGCGGTGCGCCGCCGGACGACTCGCTCCAGAATCCCCAGCGTGCCGCGCAGCGCCGCCTGCGACACGACCGGGAAGATGCCGCTGGTCCGCCACTCGGCACTGGCCGTCGACCAGTCGTAGACCGACGTGACGGTGGTGCCGCCGTCGACGGGCTCGAGCCGGTAGCCGAAGGTGTGCCCGATGCCCGGCCGCACGGTGCCGAGCACCGACCAACTGATCGCCCGATCCGCCTCGAAGGTCTCGATGGTGACGGTCACGTCATACCTGCCCATCGGCAGGTCACCGAGCGCCTCCCGGTCCATGTGGACGACGAAGGAGTCGCCCGCCCGTGTCACCGGCTTCCCCTCCGCGTCCTGGAGCATGCCGCTGGCGTCGATGTCGACGTGCCCCATCGGGTCGGTCAGCACCGCGAAGATCTGCTCTGCCGCGAACGGGATGAAGCGCGCGACCTCCAGCCGCTCGCCGGCGTCGGTGGTCCCGGTGCTGTCCATGCCCGCTCCTCGATCGGATAGTGCGACTCCCCATTATTGGCGAGTCGCACTATCCAATGTCAAGATCGACCGCATGCGCATCTCCCAGCTCTCCGACGCGACCGGCGTGCCGGTGCCGACGCTGAAGTTCTACCTGCGCGAAGGGCTCCTGCATCCCGGCGAGCAGACCAGCCGCACCCAGGCGCGGTATGACGAGAGCCACGCCGAGCGGGTCCGCCTGATCCGGGCACTGAGCGAAGCGGGTGGGCTGAGCCTCGCGCGGGTGCGTCAGGTGCTCGACGCACTGGGCGACCCGCCATCCAGCCGGCACCACCTGCTCGGTGCGGCACAGGACGCGTTGACGCCGGACGGGACCACATGCGACCCCGAATGGTCAGCTTTCGCAAGGGGATTCGTCGATCGACGCGGCTGGCAGATCCGCGACGACGAACCACTCATCGACCTGCTGGGCGGGCAGCTGCACGCCCTCGCCGAGGCCGGCATCGAGGTCGACGACGGGGCGCCGCTCATGGCCTGGGCGGATGCCGCCGAGTCGATCGCGGATGCCGACCTGTCGACGGTCCCGGACGACCCGGCCGCGGCGCTGCGCCAGGTCGTCGTCGGGACGGTGCTCACCGACCCGGTGCTCGCCACCCTGCGGCGCCTCGCCCAACAGCACCGCAGCGCAACGCTTTTCGAGGAGAAGTAGACCTCACGCCGCCGGAGCCAGGGACGCGACGTAGCCCTGCGCGACGTCCGCCGACAGACCGTGCGTCTCCTCCAGCCCGCGCACGATGGTCTCGGCATACGCGAGGCTCGGCGGATTCTCCACCGGGCGATGCCCTGGCGGGAAGGTGAAGGTGACCACCGGCTGCGACCCGTATTCGTCGACCACGAGCAGCCGTTCGTATCTGCCGGGTCCCGCGACGAGGGAGCCGTGCCGCACCAGGAGGTCCAGATCGAGGTCGGCTCCCGGCTGCCGGTGCATCTCCTGCGCCCAGATGTCGGCGAGCTGGTCGGCCCCGACCCGGTAGGCCGTCACCAACGCGCGCCCCGATGCGTCGGGGTCGTAGAAGGCGACTCCCCCGCCCCAGGTGGGCGACTGCCAGCCGAAGAAGACGGCGCCGGGCAGCTCCAGGGGCACGCGCTCGTCCGGTGGGGTCGTGTCCCGGCAGCCGGGGTAGTCACGCGTCGCCCCGGCGGGCCGGCCGCCGCCGAGGTAGCAGGCCAGTCGCTCCGGCGAGATGTTCGATCCGTACGCGGCGTACCAGAGTCGATCGGTCATCGGCCGATGATCGCACCCGGGTGCACAACGCAGAACGGCCCCCGATCCTTGGACAAGGATCGGGGGCCGTCTTTTTTCAAACGTGACCCCAGCGGGATTCGAACCCGCGTTACCGCCGTGAGAGGGCGGCGTACTAGGCCGCTATACGATGGGGCCGCGGCTGGCAGAACATTACCGGTTCCAGTGCGTTCTGCCCAATCGGGTGATTGCTCACCGATTGGCTGGGGTACCAGGACTCGAACCTAGACTAACTGAACCAGAATCAGTCGTGCTGCCAATTACACCATACCCCAAGGGGGTATCACTCCGCGCTTGCCGGTAGCGGCCGTGCGAGGTGAACCGAGGAGAAACCTTACCGGGCAGGTGCCGTCCGGCCCAAATCGAGCACCGCCACACCGTCGGGCGTCGGCCGCAGCTGGTCCAGTCCCGTGATCAACGGCACATCGCCCGGCGCCTGCGCGTCCGGGATCGCGGCGTCGGGCGCCTGTCCGACCTCGGTATGACGGGGCCGGCGCAGCCAGATCGGCTGCAGCCCGGCGCGGGCCGGGCCGAGCACGTCCGCTTCGTACTCGTCGCCGATGTATGCCGTGCGCGACGGGTCGCTGCCGAGCGCGGCGACGGCGTGCCGGAAGACCGCAGGGTCCGGCTTGCCGACGCCGAGCGTGTCCCGGGTGACGACCGGTCCCAGCCGCCCTTCGAGCCCGAGAGCCGCGAGCTTCGACTGCGTCGCCGCCGCCGACGAATTGGTCAACGCGCCGAAGCGCAGGCCGGCCGCGGCGCAGGCGTCGAGGAACGGCAGCACGTCGTCGTAGACCCGCTGACGCGCCAGGAAGGCCGGCCGGAACGCCGTCTCGTAGCTGTCGATCGCGCCATCGGGCAGCGAACGCCCTTGTGTCGCAGCGACTTCGGCGAGGCGTGCCGCGCGCATCTCCTCGAAGTCGAGCTCGCCCGCGGTGTAGCGCTTGAAGAAGCCGCCGGGGTCACTGCGGAAGCGGCGGGCCGCGGCCTGCCGCCATACGTCCGACTCGTCCGGCCAGACCGCGGCCATCGCCACCTCGCCGGCGCCGATCATCGCCGCCGTGGTGTCGAGCAGCGTGTCGTCGATGTCCACCAACACCGCGTGGACGCCCAACGTCACGCTCACAGCGAGTCGCGCAGCGCCTGCAGCCGTCGCATCGTGGAGGCCTTGCCGAGGATCTCCATCGACTCGAAGAGCGGCGGTGAGATGCGCTGCCCGGAGATCGCGGTGCGGATGGGCCCGAACGCCAGCCGCGGCTTGATGCCGAGGCCGTCGACGATCGCGGCGCGCAGCGCCTCCTCGAGGCGGTCGGCGGTCCACTCGCGCCCGGAACCGTCCGGGTTGCCGATGGCGCCGCTGATCGGCTCGAGCGCGGCGATCGCCGCATCCAGCACCTGAGGAGCGCTCTCCTTCAACTGCTTTCGCGCGTCATCGGCTATCTCGAGCTTGTCGTCGTCGACGAAGAACGGTGCCACCAGCGGGGTGGCCTCGGTCAGCAGGTTGATGCGCGTCTGGATCAGCGGCACGATCGCGCCCAGCCGGCCGAACTGCGGCAACGACGGGTTCTCCGGGAGCACGCCGTCACGCTGCAGGAAGGGCAGCAACCGCGCCGTGAGGTCCTGCTCGGACAACTCGCGGATGTAATGCGCGTTGAGCCAGTTGAGTTTGTCGAGGTTGAACACCGCACCCGCCGGGTTGATCTTGTGCCAGGCAAAATTCTTGCTGAACTCCTCGAAGCTGAAGACCTCCCGCTCGGACGCATCGTCCTCGATGATCGGCGGGTGGCCTTGCAGCGCAAGGAAATTGACGAGCGCTTCCGGCACGTAGCCCTCGTCCTTGAACCAGGTGAGCTTGGCCCACGGGCTCTTGCGCTTGGAGATCTTCGCCTTCTTCTCGTCCCGCAGCAGCGGGATGTGCGCAAACTCCGGGGCCTGCCAGCCGAGCCAGGTGAAGAGCAGCAGGTGCTTGGGCGTGGACGAGATCCACTCCTGCCCGCGCACCACGTGCGTGATCTCCATCAGGTGGTCGTCGACCACGACGGCCAGGTGGTAGGTCGGGTAGCCGTCGGCCTTCACGATCACCTGGTCGTCCGGCTTCGGCGCCTTGGTGCGGCCCATGATCAGGTCGTCGAACTCCAGCGGCACGTCGTCCGGGATCAGCATGCGCACCACCGGGGTCTCGGTGAATCCCGGGAGTTTGGAGCGCTCTTCGCGCGTCATGCCGAGGCACATCCGGTCGTAGCCGGTGGGCTGCTTGGTCTTCTGCTGCATCTCGCGCATCTCGGCGAGGCGCTCGCTGGAGCACCAGCACAGGTAGGCGTGACCGTCGGCGAGCAGCTGCTCGGCATACGGCTTGTAGGTCTCGAGCCGCTCGGACTGCTTGTAGGGCGCGAACGGCCCGCCCTTGTCGGGGCCCTCGTCCCAGCCCAGCCCGAGCCAGTGCAGCGTGTCGTAGAGCTGCTGCTCGCTGTCGGCCTGGAACCGCGTCCGGTCGGTGTCCTCGATGCGCAGGATGAAGCTGCCACCCTGCTGCCGGGCGAACGCCAGGTCGAAGATCGAGACGTATGCCGTGCCGACGTGCGGGTCGCCGGTGGGCGACGGCGCGACGCGCAGGCGGGGCTTGCGGGCGGGTGCGGGCGTAGCGGTGCTCATGATGGGCACGATGCTAGCCGTGCGGCGACGGAGGGGGCCGACGGACGGACCGGCGACACCTACAGCAGCGCGTGCGCGAGCGACTCCTGCATCCAGGTGAGGAAGTCGTAGTAGAGCCCGGTCAGCAACCTCGGGTCCTCCCCGACCGCGTCGCCGGCCTCGGCGATGTCGTGCTGCAGGCGGTCGCCGTCGTCGTCGGTGCGCAGCTCCAGCCGCTCCCCCAGCGCCAGCCGCACATCGGTGAGCGCGATGAGCAGAGCCTGGGCCTGCCCGAGGTCGAGCTCCAGCTTGTCGCCGCGCGTGGTGTCGAGGGCGGTGATCGCGGTGGACAGGTTGGCCGCCTTGCGCTGCCGCAGGCCGTGCTCGGTGAGCGACCGGAACTCCGAGGCGACCTCGGCGTCCTCCCGGTGACCGTCCGGCAGCAGTCGGGCCAGCGCCGGGTCGCGGGACGCGAGCTCGTCGGGGTCGGCCGTGCGGCCGATCGACGCCATCATGTCCTCGACCGGGTCACCGGTCGTGCCGTCGTCGGGTGCGACGAGCTGCCGGGTCTGGGTCAGCAGCTCGCTGACCACCTCGCGTTCCTCGGGCGCCATCTTGGCCACGACGCGAGAACCCTTGCGTTTGAAGGGGGTTGCCACGTCATACGTCCTTTTCGAAGGTGGCCCACAGTCCGTAGCCGTGCATCGCCTCGGTGTCGGTCTCCATGCGTTCGCGGGGGCCGTGGGAGACGGCCGCCTTGCCGTCGCGATGCACGCTCATCATCAGCTTCTCGGCCTTGGCCTGCGAGTAACCGAAGTAGTTCTGGAACACCCACGAGACGTAGGACATCAGGTTGACCGGGTCGTTCCAGACGATCGTGACCCACGGCTGGTCGAGCTGTTGCTCGGCGTCGGTGTCGAGTTCGACGTCGGGCGAGGCATGCTCGGGGGGCGCAACGGACACGCTCTCCACGATAAGCACCCGACCGCCCGGCGCGCGAGGCTGCCCGGCCCTCGGCGGGTGAACAACTACAGTGACGCGGGTGACGACACCACCGGGCGTGTCCACCGCCCTGCTCACCGACCAGTACGAGCTGACCATGCTCAGCGCCGCCCTCAAGGACGGCACGGCGCACCGCCGCAGCGTGTTCGAGACATTCGGGCGCCGGCTGCCCGACGGGCGCCGCTACGGCGTGGTCGCCGGCACCGGCCGGCTGCTGGACGCGCTGGCCGACTTCCGCTTCGGCGACGCCGAGCTCGCCGACCTGCGTGAGCGCGGCGTGGTGGACGAGCCGACACTCGACTGGCTGGCCGACTACCGCTTCACCGGCGACATCTGGGGCTACGCCGAGGGCGACGTCTACTTCCCCGGGTCGCCGATGCTGATCGTCGAGTCCACCTTCGCCGAGGGGGTCGTGCTGGAGACGCTCGTGCTGTCGATCCTCAACCACGACAGCGCGATCGCGTCGGCGGCTTCCCGTATGACGGCAGCTGCGGAGGATCGGCCGTGCATCGAGATGGGCTCTCGTCGTACCCATGAGGACGCGGCCGTCGCGGCGGCCCGGGCGGCATACATCGCCGGCTTCGCGACCACCTCCAACCTGGAGGCCGGCCGCCGCTACGGCGTGCCGACGACCGGCACGTCGGCGCACTCGTTCACGCTGCTGCACGACGACGAACGCGCCGCGTTCCAGTCGCAGGTGGACGCGCTCGGGGTCGGCACCACGTTGCTGGTCGACACCTATGACGTGACCAACGCGGTCAAGCTCGCCGTGGAGGTCGCGGGCACCGAGCTCGGCGGTGTGCGCCTGGACTCGGGCGACCTGCTGCAACAGGCGCGGGAGGTGCGGGCCCAACTCGACAGCCTCGGCGCCACCAAGACCAAGATCGTCGTCACGTCCGATCTCGACGAGTTCGCGATCGCGGCGCTGCAGGCCGGCCCGGTCGACGGCTACGGCGTCGGCACCCAGTTGGTGACCGGATCCGGCGCTCCCACAGCGGGATTGGTCTACAAGCTGGTCGCCCGCGAGGACTCCACCGGCCAGATGCAGGGCGTCGCCAAGAAGAGCAAGGACAAGACCTCCGTCGGCGGCCGCAAATATGCCCTGCGCCGCCGCAACGCGCGGGGCACCGCCGAGGCCGAGCTGATCGGCATCGGCACCCGCCCCGAGGACGACGGCGACGACCGCCAGCTGCTCGTCCCGCTGGTCAAGGACGGCGACCGGGTCTTCCACGGCACCCTCGACGACGCCCGCAAGCTGCACTCCTCCGCCCGCGACGAGCTGCCGCCCACCGCGCGCCAGATGTCCCGCGGCGAGCCGGTGATCCCGACGGTCTACGAGGACTGACTCCCCGCCTGCTGGTCGAGTAGGCCACCCCCTGCTGGTCGAGTAGCGGCGAGGAACGAGCCGCGTATCGAGACCCAGCGCCTCGCCGAGGTAGCACTCCCGGTCGCTTCGTGAGCCCGCATCACGACCGCGACTGCTACCTCGCTGACAGACTCGATCTCGTGAACCCGCGTATCGCCGTGCTGACCGCGTCCGACGCCGCGGCCCTGGCGCCTGCGGTGTTCCGCCTCTACGACGAGGTGTTCGGCGACGCCGAGAGCTTCGAGTCGTGGCGCGAGCAGATGTTCGACCGGCATCGTGCCCGCGACGGCTTCCGGCTGGCGACGGCCACCGCGGACACCGCGCTGGCCGGCTTCGCGTGGGGGTATGTCGGGCAGCGCGGCCAGTTCTGGAGCGACCTGGTCGAGCGGACGCTGCCGCCCGAGGCGACGAGCGGCTGGATCGGCGACCACTTCGAGTTCGTCGAGCTCGCCGTCGATCCCGGCCATCGCGGTGGCGGGCTCGGACGCCGCCTCCACGACGCGCTCCTCGACGGGCTCACCGGACGAGCGCTGCTCGGCACCACGAGCGATCCGGCCGACCCGGCAGTGCGGCTCTATCGGTCTGCCGGCTGGCGCACGCTCGGCCTGCTCGATCCGGCGCGCCAGGTGATGGGCCGCGAACTGCCCTGATCATCCTTGATCATCCCCAACCACGCCGAGGTAGCACCTGAGGTCGCTTCGCCGCGGCCAGAACGGCAGCGACTGCTACCTCGGCGCACGTCGGCGGCTTGCGCGACGGTGCCGATCGGCTCAGCGGGCTGCCGCGACCAACGCGTCGAACAGTCGCGGGTCCTCACCGACCTCCGGGTGCCACTGCACCCCGAAGCGCCATCGGGCGTCGGGCGCCTCGATCGCTTCCAGCACACCGTCGTCGGCATCCGCCGCCGGCTCGTATGACGGGTGGGTGAGCACGCTCTGGTGGTGATAGGTCGGACAGCTGAGGTGCTCGCCGAGCAACGCACGCAACCGGGTCTCGCTGCGAGTGCGCACCGGGTGGCTGCCGAACTGACCCACTGTCGGCGAATGTCGATAGTGGCCAACACGATCCGGCACATGTTGGTCGAGCGAGCCGCCGGCCGCGACCGCCATCACCTGCATGCCACGACAGATGCCGAGCAGCGGGAGGTCCCGCTCCACCGCGGCGCGCACCAGTGCCAGTTCGCTGTCGTCGCGATCGGGTCGGTATTCCTGCACGAGCGGGTGCGGGTCCGCCTGGTAGTGCTGCGGATCGAGGTCGGCTCCGCCACCGATGATCAGCGCGTCGAGCCGATCGAGCACCGCATGCGCCCAGTCGGCGCCGTTCCCCACCCGAGGCGGCACGACGAGCGGGAGCCCGCCTGCGGCATACACCTTGTCGATGTAGGGCTGGGTCACGAACGTCGCCCGTTCGGTCGGCCAGAACCCGCGGGTGATCGGCTCCGCGTAGGCGGTGATCCCGACGACGGCAGCCATCACAACGGCGTGACGTAGGCGGCCGAGATGCCCCCGTCGACCATGAAGTCGGTGGCCGTGACGAAGCTCGACTCGTCCGACGCGAGGAAGACGACCGCGTTGGCGATCTCCTCGGGCTCGCCGAAGCGCCCGACCGGCACGTGCACCAGGCGGCGTTGCGCCCGCTCCGGGTCTTTGGCGAAAAGCTCTTGCAACAAAGGGGTATTCACCGGTCCGGGGCACACCGCATTGACCCGCACGCCCTCGCGGGCGAACTGCACCCCGAGCTCCCTCGACAGGGCGAGCACCCCGCCCTTGCTGGCCGTGTAGGAGATCTGCGAGGTCGCCGCACCCAGCACCGCGACGAAGGATGCCGTGTTGATGATCGAGCCGTGCTGCTGCTCGATCATGTAGGGCAGTGCGGCCTTGCAGCACAGGTAGACGCTGGTGAGGTTGACCTCCTGCACCTTGCGCCACGCCTCGAGCTCGGTGGTGAGGATCGAATCGTCCTCGGGCGGCGAGATGCCGGCGTTGTTGAACGCGACGTCGACGCTGCCGAACGCGCTCTTCGCCGCAGCGAAGAGCGCATCGACCTCGGCCTTGTCGGTGACATCGCAGTGCACGAAGAGGCCGTCGACCTCGTCGGCGACCTGCTTGCCGCTGTCGTCGTCGACATCGCCGATGACGACGCGGGCGCCCTCTTCGGCAAACCGCCGCACCGTTGCGAGGCCGATGCCGGAACACCCACCGGTCACCACCGCCGTCTTGCCGTCGAGCCGTCCTGTCATCGCTGAATCTCCTTGTTCCTCAAGCCGTTCAGTCATCGGTCGAGATGAAGACGTTCTTCACCTCGGTGAACTCGTCGAGCGCGTCCGGGCCCAGCTCTCGGCCGAGGCCGGATCCCTTGAAGCCACCGAACGGGGTGGCGTAGCGGACCGCCGAGTTGCTGTTGACCGCGAGATTGCCGGCCTCGACCCCGCGCGCGACCCGCAGGGCGCGGCCGACGTCGCGGGTCCAGATCGACCCCGACAGCCCGTATGCCGTGTCGTTGGCCATGCGGATCGCGTCCGCCTCGTCGTCGAACGGCAGCACCCCGACCACCGGCCCGAAGACCTCCTCGTGCCACACCGGGTCCGTCGTTGCTCGCGGCAGGACGACCGTGGGCGGATACCAGAAACCGTCGCCGTCCGGGGCGTCGCCGCGGAACGCAACGTCGACGTCGGCCTCCTCCACGAATCCCCTGACGCGAGAACGTTGCCCGTCACTGATCAACGGACCCATCTGCGTGTCGTCCGCGCCCGGCTCCCCGACCCGGAACGAACGGACGGCCGGCTCGAGCAGCTCCATGAACCGGTCGAATGCCTTACGCTGCACCAGGATCCGGCTGCGGGCACAGCAATCCTGCCCGGCGTTGTCGAACACCGCGCCGGGAGCCGCAGCGGCCGCCTTCTCGAGGTCGGCGTCGGCGAAGACGATGTTGGCACTCTTGCCGCCGAGTTCGAGCGTCACTCTCGTCAGGTCGTCCGCCGCCTGCGCCATGATCTGTTTGCCGACCCGCGTCGATCCGGTGAAGACCACCTTCCGCACGAGCGGATGGGTGACGAACCGGTGCCCCACCACGTCTCCCGCACCGGGCACGACGGTCAACACGTCCGGCGGCAGGCCTGCCTCCAGCGCCAGCTCACCGAGCCGCATCGCGCTGAGTGGGGTGAGCTCGGCGGGTTTGAGCACGACCGTGTTCCCGGCGGCGAGGGCCGGCGCCATCCCCCACCCGGCGATCGGCATCGGGAAGTTCCACGGCACGATGATGCCGACCACTCCGAGTGGTTCGTGGAAGGTGATGTCGACTCCGCCGGCGACCGGAATCTGCTTGCCGCACAACCGTTCCGGCGCTCCGGCGTAGTAGTCGAGGACGTCCCGGACATTGCCGGCCTCCCACCGGGCGTTGCCGATGACGTGCCCGGCGTTGCGCACTTCGAGCTGCGCGAGTTCTTCGAGGTGTTCGTCGACGACCCGTGCGAACGACCGCAGAAGTCGGGCGCGGTCGGCGGGTGCGACGTCACGCCACGCCGGCGCCGCCCGCGCGGCGCGTTCGATCGCGGCGTCGGTCGCACCGAGGTCGGCGAGCTCCACCGTGCTGATCGGCTTGGCGGTTGCCGGATCGACCACGTCGTACGCCGTCACAGTCGTTCGAATCCTCTCACTCGTTCCCAGTCGGTCACGGCAGCGCCGAAGGCCTCGATCTCGACCTCCGCGTTGCGCGCGTAGTGCTCGACGACGTCGTCGCCGAAGGTGTCGCGGGCGAGCCGCGAGTCGAGCAGCAACTGCCGCGCTTCGGCAAGGGTGGCCGGCACCTTGGGCTTGTCGCTCTCGTAGGCGTTGCCGACGAAGGCCGGCTCCAGCGCCAGCTCCTGCTCGATGCCATGGAGTCCGCCGGCCAGCATGGCGGCGACCGCGAGATAGGGGTTCACGTCGCCGCCCGGCAGGCGGTTCTCGACCCGGAGGCCCGCGCCGTGTCCGACCACGCGCAGCGCGCAGGTGCGGTTGTCCGTGCCCCACGCCACTGCGGTCGGCGCGAAGGAGTTACCGGCAAACCGCTTGTAGGAGTTGATGTTCGGCGCGTAGAAGAGACTGAACTCGCGCAGCGCGGCGAGGAAATGGTCGAAGAGAGCACTGCGCCCGCCGTCCCGTGAGTCGTCGGCGAAGACCGGCGTGCCGTCCGTGCCGCGCAATGACAGGTGGATGTGGCAGCTGTTGCCCTCTCGCTCGTCATACTTGGCCATGAAGGTGAGCGACTTGCCGTGCCGCGCCGCGATCTCCTTGGCGCCTTCCTTGTAGATGACGTGGTTGTCGCAGGTGCGGATCACCTCGTCATAACGGAAGCCCACCTCGTGCTGGCCGTAGTTGCACTCGCCCTTCGCGCCCTCCACCGTGAGGCCGGCCCGGTCCATCTCGACCCGGATCTCGCGCAGCAGCGGCTCGACGCGTGCTCCCCCGAGGATCGAGTAGTCGATGTTGTAGCGGTTTGCCGGTGTGAGGCCGAGATAGCGCTTGTCCCAAGCATTCTCGTAACTGTCGTCGAACACCATGAGCTCCAGCTCGGTCCCGGCGAGTGCCGCCCATCCCTGTCCGGCGGCGCGGTCGACCTGCCCGCTGAGCACGGTGCGCGGCGACTGCCGGACAGGTCCATTCCCGTCCAGCCACGCGAGGTCGCACTGCACGGTCGCCGACCGATGATCGCCTGGCGTGTGCCGGAGGGTCGAGAGGTCCAGCTCCAGCTGGAAGTCGCCGTAGCCGGTCTTCCAGGACGAAATCTCATAGCCGTCAACGGTGTTCATGTCGACATCGACCGCCAGCAGATAGTTGCAGCCCTCGACACCTTCGGCGAGCGCGTAGTCGAGGAAGTAGCGGGCGTGCAGTCGCTTGCCCTGCAGCCGCCCCTGCATGTCGGTGAACGCGACGATCACCGTGTCGATCGTGTCTGCGTCGACCGCGGCACGGAGCTCGTCGACAGTCAGGCCGCTCATGATTCTCCTTCGACGGGCACGTCGGTGTGATGTCGCGAGCCGACCAGACCGTGCAGCAACTCGCCGGTGGCGTCGCAGTGCTCCTGCATCGCAGCCTTCGCTGCGCCGGCATCGCCGCCGAGGATCGCCTGCACGATCGTGTGGTGCTGCTCCTCCGAGTGGCGAATGTTCAACGGCAGCACGGGGATCTGACCGAGCAACTCACCGACGGCCACCTGCGCCTGAGTGACCGCGTCGACCAGCATCTGGCTTCCGCACACGGCGGCGATCGCCAGGTGCAGGCGGGAGTCGGCGACCCGGTATGCCGGTGAGCCCACCGCGGCCGCGCACTCGCGCGCCGAGTCGACCAGCCAGGCGCGTTGTTGCGCATCGAGCGCTCGGCCTGCCGCCAGCGCCGCCGCGCCCGGCTCCACCACCTGCCGGAAACCGAGCACGTCCTCCAGGCGACGTGGGGTGGTGGCGTCCGGGCGGTCGACCGCCGCGGCGGACGTCCCGTCATACGTGACGACGGTGCCGCCCCCGCGACCGCGGGTGGTGCGCACCAGCCCGGCGTCGCGCAGGGCGCTGATCGCCTCGCGCAAGGTCATCCTGCTGACCTTGAGCTGTTCGGCGAGGTCACGCTCCGGCGGCAGTTGCTGTCCGTCGGGAAAGACACCCAGCCGGATCGCGGTCGCCAGCTGACGCACCGTCGCCTCGAAGATGTTGGCTCCCGTCGGCTGCAGCACCAACTCGGCCAGTGGCGGGCTCGTCGCCTGGTTCATGCCGGATCGCGCTCCTCGAAGATCTCGTCCGCCGCCTTGGTCTCGTGGCCCGGCGGCACGTCACGCATGAAGTGTTTGCGGCCCGACACGATCCACATGCCGGTCGCGAAGACCAGCACGACGATGACCGCGACCGGGGCGTAGTTGAAGGTGTCGGACCCGATCGTGCCCGGGTAGTACTGCGGCAGCATGAACATGACCACGATGAAGATCACCCACACCACCGCGATCCAGCCGATCGGTGCCGACCAGCGTCCGAGTTGCCAGCGTCCTGGCACGAAATCCCGGTTGATGCGCCGCAGGAAGATCGGCACGGTGTAGGCGATGTAGAGGCCGATGACGGCGATCGACACCACCGCGAAGAACGCCGTAGTGCTCCACAGCGCCGGCAGTGTCAGCACCACCGAGCACGCCACACAGAACCAGATCGAGTTGGTGGGCGTCCCGGTGCGCGGGTTGACCCGCGCCCACAGGGAGGACCCGGGCAGGGCGCCGTCGCGGGAGAACGCATAGGACATCCGCGAGTTGGACGTCACACACGCCATACCGCAGAAGAACTGCGCGACCCCGCAGATGAACAGCAGCGTCAGGCCGAGCGAGTGGCCGGCGGCATCGATGAAGATCTGGGCGGGCGGCAGCCCGGTGGCGGTCTCCCGCTCGGCGGAGAAGTTCTGGATCGCGGCGGTGACCGCGATGAGCAACACCCAGCCGGCGATCGCCGACACCCAGACCGACCGCACGATGCCCTTGGGCGCCTCTCTGCTCGCGTCGTGGGTCTCTTCGGCGAGGTGAGCCGACGCGTCATACCCCGTCAAGGTGTATTGCGCCATCAGCAGACCAATGAAGAATGCGTAGATGGAGGTCGCGAAGATGCCGTCGGTGAAGCCGAGGCCGTTGTTGAACTTCAGGAACGTGTCGTGCACCGACTGGTGCCGATCCGGCACGAACGCCAGCACCGCGACGATGAAGGCGACGCCGACCAGGTGCCACCACGCGCTGACCGACGAGAGCACCTTCACGACGTTGACACCGAACGTGTTGAGCAATCCGTGCGCGACGATGAAGACCAGGAAGAGGACAAACGTCTTGCGGATGGTGACCTCAGTGCCCCACACCTCGTTGGCGAAGGCCATCCACGTCACGGCTGCGCCGTAGTCGACCGACGCGGTGACTCCGACCTCACCGAGAAAGTTGAACCACCCTGTGTACCAAGCCCATTCGCGCTTCCGCGTGCGCGCAAGCCGGCCTGCCCAGAAGTAGAGACCGCCCGACGTGGGATAGACCGAGCAGATCTCGGCCATCGCCATCGCGACGCAGAGCACCATGATCGAGCACAGCGGCCAGCCCAGGGTGATCGCGACCGGACCGCCGCCGTCCATCGCCAGGTAGTAGGTCGTGATGCAGCCAGCGAGCACCGAGATGATCGAGAACGACACGGCGAAGTTGGAGAAGGCGGACATGCCGCGGTGCAGTTCCTGCTTGTAGCCGAGTTCGGCGAGCAGGTCCTCGTCGTTGCCCTCGCGAGTGTCGGTCATGGCAAACCTCCGTGGTGGCTGAGCGCTGCGCTGATCAAACACCGGACCCGCGGGTACGTCAATGGGCTAGTTGTGGTCCATTATGGTGAATCCTCGATCATCGCCGTATGCTCCGGGCATGGCTCGCGCACTGGTGATCGTGGACGTGCAGAACGACTTCTGTGAGGGCGGCTCGCTCGCTGTCAACGGCGGGATCGAGGTCGCCGAGCGGATCAATGCGTATGTCGCGGGCGACGACCCGGCATACGACCAGATCGTGGCCACGGCCGACTGGCACATCGACCCGGGCGATCACTGGTCGGACAACCCCGACTTCCAGCACAGCTGGCCGGTGCACTGCAAGGTCGGCACGCCTGGGGCGGACTTCCGCTCCGAGGTGCAGCCGGCGATCGCGCGGGCCGCGGCGATCTTCCGCAAGGGACAGTACGAAGCCGCATACAGCGGGTTCGAGGGCGCGACCGAGGACGGCGAAAAGCTCACCGACTGGTTGCGCGACCATGACGTCGACACGGTCGACGTCGTCGGGATCGCGACCGACTACTGCGTGCGGGCGACCGCGCTGGACGCCGCCGGGGCGGGCTTCAGCACGACCGTGCTGGACGGCCTCACCGCCGGCGTGGCCCCCGAGTCGACGTCTGCCGCACTCGAGGAGCTACGCGCCGCGGGAGTGGCCGTCCGGTCCGACGTCAGCTGATCGTGATTGGGGTGCTGCCCGACACCAGACGCCAGTTGATCGTGTGGAACGTCGGCGGGTCGATCACCTTGTTGGCGGTCACCCAGTCGATGATCAACTGCCGAATCTCGTTCTGCCGGTTGTAAACCACCGGTGCGGTCGTCACCCCCGGGAAGCCACCGCCGCCGGACTGGCGGTAGTTGTTGATCGCGATCACGAAGCTGTCGCCGTCGGCGACCGGCTTCCCGGCATACGCCAGGTTCTTGATGCGGCTGCCCGGGGCGGCGCTGACGTCGATGTCGTAGGTGAGCGGCGCGTCGAGGCCGCCCATGACGTCGTAGTTGTAGTCCGGCGTGCCCCGCGGTGCGGTCGGCGTGACCGCGTTGGTGAGCTGGTCGATGGTGAACGGGCCAGTCCCGCTCACCTGCTTGAAGTACTGCGCGGACGTCTCCAGGTAGGCCTTCACCTGGGCGCCGGTGAACTTGATGCCGAGCAACGTGTTGTCGTAGATGTAGAGGCCCGCGACGTCGCGCACGGTCACCTCGCCCTTGGGGATCGACGCGGTCCGGCTGAACGGCGCCGCGATCGACAGCACCGGCGTCTTCTCGTCGGCAGTGCCGACGAGGCCCGCCTTGACCGCCTGCGCCTGCACCAGGTTGATCAGGTCGACGGCAGCCGAATCCTCAACAACCGCACGGGCTCCCGTCATCTCCTGGGTGCAGGTGCCGATGACGCCGTTGACGTAGGACAGGACCTTCTGGTGCTGCGGGCGCAGCAGCGCGGCAACCGCCGGGTCCTCGGGGACGGTGTTGGAGTTGAGCAGCGTGGCGGTCGCACTGCTCACCTGCCATTGCCCGCGCACCTTCTCCAGGTCGAGGTCCATGACGGTCACGCGCTCGCCCCAGCACAGCGGCTCCGACAGCAGCACCTGCTTGCCGGTCTTGTCGTTGGTCACGTAGCGCTGCGGGATCTCCTGGTGCGCGTGACCGACGAGGATCGCGTCGATGCCCGGGACCTGTTGCGCCAGAAGGGTGCTCGCGTTCTCCGGGTAGGGCAGAGCGTCGCCGTAGGACGACGAGGTGTCCATGCCGGAGTGGCAGGACACGACGACGATGTCCGCGCCGCGCCGCTTGACCTCGGGGATGACGATCTTCGCCTGTTCGACGATGCCGTTGAACTTCACCTTGCCGTCCACGTTGGCCTTGTCCCAGATCGCCACGCCCGGGGTGACGAGGCCGACGATGCCGACGGTCACCGGCTTGTTGCCGGGCACCTGCACCGTCTTCAGCGTGTATGACGGGAAGACCGCCTCGCCGGAGTGCCAGTCGAGGGCGTTGGCCCCGAGCAGCGGGTGGTCGAGCTGGCTCTCGAAGGTGCGCAGGATGTCCAGGCCGTAGTTGAACTCGTGGTTGCCGAGGGCGGCAGCGTCATACCCGATCTCGTTCATCGCCAACGCCATCGGGTGTTTCACGGTCGCGCTGATCGGCTCGATCTTGGCGAAGTAGTAGGCCAGCGGCGTGCCCTGGATGGTGTCGCCCGCGTCGAGGGTGATGCAGGTGTCGGCGCCGCGCTCGGCACGGACCGCCTTGATGAGGGTCGCGCACTTGGCGGCGCCGACGTCGTTGTGCTTCGCGTCGTCATACTCGGCGTTCTTGAAGTAGTCCCAGTTGAGGACGTTGCCGTGCAGGTCGGTGGTGCCGAGCACGGTCAGCCGCAGCCCCTTCCCGCCGGGCTTCGCGTCGGCGGCCGGCGCCGAGGCCAGGCCGGCGAGGCCGGCTCCACCGATGACGGTCATCGCCAGCAACTGACGGCGGCTGGCGGACGTGCGGATGACGGGGTGCGACATGTTTTGCTCCTCGAGCACATGGGACGGAACGCCGCTCGTGGCGGCCGGTCCACGCTAGCGGGCGGCGGCCGCCCCGGCGCCCGAACCGGGCCACAGGTTCGGCCAACGTTCATCCGCCCTCAACCCGGCCGGTCGCCTCAGCGTCCGCCGACCCAGCTCCACGCATACTTGCCGTCGTCGACGGCACGGCCGCCCTCGCCCAGCTCGAGCGGGCGGAAGGTGTCGACCATGACGGCGAGTTCGTCGAATTCGGTGACCCCGATGGAGTTTTCGTAGGCACCGGGCTGTGGGCCGTGGGCGTGGCCACCCGGGTGCAGCGACACCGAGCCCTTGCCGATGCCGGAGCCCTTGCGGGCCTCGTAATCGCCGTCGACGTAGAACATCACCTCGTCGCTGTCGACGTTGGAGTGGTAGTAGGGCACCGGGATCGAGTCCTCGTGGTAGTCGACCTTGCGCGGCACGAAGTTGCAGACCACGAAGTTGTGGCCCTCGAACACCTGGTGCACCGGCGGCGGCTGGTGCACCTTGCCGGTGATCGGCATGAAGTCGGCGACGTTGAACACGTAGGGGTAGAGGCAGCCGTCCCAGCCGACGACATCGAGCGGGTGGTAAGGGTAGGTGTAGATCGTGCCGACGATGCCACCGCTGGAGCCCGCACCGGTCCCCCGGTGCTTGACGTAGACCTCGGTCGGCTCGCCCTCCTGCTCGCCGATGTCCTCGGCGAGCAGCGGCCCCTGGGGTCCGCGCAGGTCGCGTTCGCAGTATGGCGAGTGCTCCAGCAGCTGCCCGAAGCGCGACAGGTAGCGCTTGGGCGGGCTGATGTGCGAGTTGCCCTCGATGGCGTAGACCCGCAACGGCTCGGTGAAGCCCTCGTCGCCCTTCGTCACCGGCAGCCACCGATGTGTCGTCGCGCGGGGCACGATGAGGTAGTCGCCCTCGGCGACGTCGAAGCTGCCGAAGACGGTCTCGACACGTGCGGCGCCGCGTTCGACATACAGGCATTCGTCGCCAATCCCGTTGCGATACCAGGGACTTGGCGCGTCGGCGACGACATACGACAGCCGCACGTCACCGTTGCCGAGCACCAGCCGCCGGCCCTTCACGACGTCGACGCCGGTCTCGCCCTCGGGGAAGAGATCGTGCAGCTTCAGGTGACGCGGAAGCAGTGGATGATTGGGCTCGGTGTCCAGCGCCCGCGCGAACTCCCACGGTTTCGCGTCCGAGATCGCCGACGGCAGACCCCGGTGGTAGAGCAGCGAGGAATCGCTGGAGAAGCCCTCCTCCCCCATGAGCTCCTCGTAGAACACGCCACCCTCGGAGGTGCGCAGCGCGGTGTGCCGCTGCCGCGGCAACTGGCCCATCGCTCGGTAGAACGCCATTGTTCCCACTCCTGACTTCGTTACGGTGGCCACCATGCCGAGTCTGCCCACGCGAGCACTCTTCACTCAGCTGATCGACGACGCTGCCGTCTTCCCACCGGGTAACTTCCCGCTCGACGAGGCTATCGAGCGACGAGCCGGGCGGCGCGGCACCCCTGCGTCGGACTTCGTCGGGCCGCTACTGCTGCCGCCGGCACTGGTCGACGACGCGCTGGCCGATCCGGGCGGCCTGGTGATCACCGTCGTCGGACGCGCGGGCACCCCGATCACCGACGTCATCGACGCCGCGACGCGGGTCGCGGACTCGCCGGCGCACGCGCTCGCCGGGGTCGAGGTGCCGGCGGCCGACGGCTGGCAGGAGGCGATCAAGCTGTCGGTGCCGATCGCGGTCGAGGTGCCGGCCGGCTCGATCGGGCTGGGACTGCTCGCCGACCTCGCCGGCCCGCGCGAGGAGGTCGTCGCCAAGCTGCGCACCGGTGCCACCGCGAGCAACACGGTCCCGTCCACCGACGATCTCGCGGCCTTCATCACCGGGTGTGTGCACGCGGGCCTGGCCTTCAAACTGACCGGCGGCCTGCACCACGCGATCTCGACCACCGTGACGACCGGCCACGGCGCAGAGGACCAGTTCGGCTTCCTCAACGTGCTGCTCGCCACGGACGCCGCTCTGCGCGAAGGAGATCCGGCCGCGCTGCTCGACAGCCGCGACACCGAGGCGATCACCGCCGCACTCGCCGGCTTCTCCGAGGCGCGCGCGGTGACCACCCGCAACAGCTTCAGTAGCTTCGGGTGCTGCAATGTGCTCGACCCCATCGACGACCTGACCACGCTCGGCCTGATCTGAGGAACGTATGACGCCAGACCCGTTCGACCTGTCCGCCGACGACCTGTGGGGTCCCGACAATTTCCCCTTCGGTGTGGCGAGCGCCGAGGGCCAGGACGCCCACGTGGTGACCCGGCTCGGCGATCACGTCATCGACCTGGCCGCGCTGGCCACCCTCGACGGTTATCCCAAGTGGGCTCGGGCGTGGAGCAACCAGTCGCTCAATCCCTTTATCGCGCAAGGGCGTTCGTCCTGGGCATCGGCCCGCGAGTGGCTGCAGCAGCTCATCGGCGACGACGCGCGGCGTGATGAGGTCAGGTCGGCCATGAGGCCGCTCGACGAGGTGACGCTGCACCTGCCGGTCGAGATCGCCGACTACGTCGACTTCTACGCCAGCGAGCAGCACGCGACCAACGTCGGGCGGATCTTCCGACCCGACGGGGACGCGCTCACCCCCAACTGGAAGCATCTGCCGATCGGCTACCACGGCCGGGCCGGCACCGTGGTCGTCAGCGGCACCGACATCGTGCGTCCGGTCGGCCAGCGCAAGACCTCGAAGGACGCCCAACCGGTCTTCGGCCCGAGCGTGCGGCTCGACATCGAGGCCGAGGTCGGCTTCGTCATCGGCGGCCAGACCGAACTCGGTTCCCGGGTGAGCGTGGACGAGGCCGCCGACCACCTGTTCGGTGTGGCGTTGTTCAACGACTGGTCGGCGCGTGACATCCAGGCATGGGAGTACGTGCCGCTCGGGCCGTTCCTCGGCAAATCCTTCGCGTCGTCACTGAGCCCGTGGGTCACGCCGATGGCCGCGCTCGAAGCCGCGAAAACCCCTCTGCCGGCGCAGGATCCGCAGCCGCTGGATTATCTCCTCGGCAAGGAGCTCTTCGGCCTCGACCTGGAGCTCATCGTCCGGATCAACGACACCGTCGTGTCACGGCCGCCCTACAAGGAGATGTATTGGAGCCCGGCGCAGATGCTGGCGCACCTGACGGTGAACGGCGCGAGTCTGCGCGACGGTGATCTCTTCGCCTCCGGCACGGTCTCCGGGGATGAGCCGGGGCAGCGCGGCAGTCTGCTCGAGCTCGCCTGGAGCGGCCAGGATCCCATCACTCTCGACGACGGCTCGCAGCGTTCGTTCCTCGAGGACGGCGACGTGGTCACGATCACCGCGACCGCGCCGTCCGCGGGCGGCGGTCGCATTGCGCTCGGCGAGGTCAGCGGCACGATCCTCCCCAGCAGGTAGCCGCTCAGCGACCTTGCGGGGGTCCGGCATACGGGCCCTGACCGTATGCCGGGAGCTTCGGATCGCGAGGCACGACATAGGTTTTGGCGGCCTTGTCGTGCAGCGACTGCGCGTGCTTGTCGCCCAGCGGCAACAGCCCGTCGATGAGACCGAAGACGCTGCCGAGCGACCCGGCGAGCGGGATGAGCCCACCGAGGAACGGGATGCCCTTCACCAGGGACCGCACCGCGACCGCGGCCAGCGGCGGCCGTGCGGTGGACCCGGCGCCGCGCACCCGGATGCCGAGCGCCATCTTGCCCAGCGTCTGTCCGCGCCAGGTGACGAGCCCGATCTCGTAGACCAGGTAGAGCCCGAGCATGATCAGCGGATACTGCCACGGCAGCTGCAGCAGCGAGTCCGGCATCGGCGGCTGCGATCGTCCGGCCCGGGCGGCGTCCATCACGTCGCCGTACCAGGTCGAGAACTTGTCCATCCACGGCCGCACCCACGGCAGCGCGATCACCAGCGCCACCGCGGCGATCAGCAGGTAGTCCAGGAAGTAGGCCACCAGCCGGCGCCACCAGGACGCGGTGGGCTCGCCGTCAGGGGTGGTCTTGCCGACCTGCTGTGCGTATGGCGCGTAAGGCTGCCCGTACGGCGCCGGTCCCTGTTCGCCGAATCGCTGCCCGCTGGGCGGTCGCTGGCCGGCGTCGCGGCGGTAGGGGTCGCGGTCACCGGACTGATAGGGCTGCAGGGGCGGCCGGGGACCCCCGGCGGGTGGGGCGGACCCCACCTGAGCGGCCTGCCGACGGGCCTCGGCTTCCTCCCACTGCTGCTTGGAGTCACCGATCCGGGATTGGTCGAGGCCGGGCTTCACCTTCGGCATCGTGCGGTCGGACCACAGGATGCCGTCCCAGTAGCGCAGCAGGTCGGGATCATCTGGGTCGTCGTACCAACCCGACGGGCGATCGGTCATGGTCACCGATCCTCTCACCCGCCGGCGATCCGCCGCACCCGCCCGGCCACCAGCGCGGTCGCGGCGATCGTGACGAGCGCGCCGAGCAGCATGTCGGTGTTCTCCCCGGGGCGCAGCACCCCGAGGGTGGCGCCGAGCGTCGCGGCGGCAACCGGCACCCCGAGCTGTGCGCTGGTGATGACGGCGACCGGCCACGGCTGCCGGGTCAGGGCCATCGCGCCGTGCGCGGCGATCGCGGTGAGGCCGAGGCTGATGCCGAGCAGCACCGACGACGGGTGGGACGCCAGTTCCCGGAGATTGAGCGAGGCGCCGAGCCAGACGAAGAAGATCGGCCCGAAGAGGCCCTCCGTCACCGCGAAGAGCTGGTTGCCGAGACGCCGCGACTCCCCCGCCCCGGCGACTGCCAGCCCGGCCGCGAAACCGGCCAGCATCACCGAGACGTGCAGGGCCACGGCGACCGCCGCGATCGCGAAGACGGCGGCCAGCGAGAAGCGCAATTCCATTGCCAGACCACGGTCTTCGGACAGCACGTGGATGCGGCGCTGCACCCCGGAGGTGACCAACCTGCGCAATACGACGAAGAGGATCCCGGCAGCAACGGCGACCGCGACAGCACCGACAACCGCCCGCAACGCATGCTCCGGATCGATGGCGAGCGGATGGCCGGCGCGTCGGTCGGCATACCCTGCAGTGCCGGCATGACGATGCTCGCCGACGACGACGCGATCAGCACCGTGTAGAGGACGCCGTGCCCGGTGCCGAAGAGTGCGGCGACGCCGAGACCCAGTGGCACCGCGAGCACGCCGATCGCGACCGCGCGTGCCGCACCACGCACCAGGCCGGTGCGCAGGGCACGGTCGCGGATCGGCACGTGGGATCCAGCGACGAACATCACCAGCGCGAAGCCGATCTCGGCCAGGAAGACGAACGTCCCGTTGTCCGGCTGCAGCACCCGCAAGCCGGTCTGCCCGACGACGATGCCGACGGCAAGCTCACCGATGACGACCGGCAGGTGCAGACCGCGCGGCACCGACAGCAGCGGCCCGAGCAGGGCCACCGCACAGATCAGGGCGAGGCCGGCGAATCCCACCGCAGGTCAGCGCGTGGGCAGGTCGACGATCGTGACGGGTATGTCGGTGTTCTCGTTGACGTGGTAGCTCGCGCAGACCCGGTGGTAGCCGTCGGCGACCTGCGCGGCCACGCCGAGGCGCAGG
Source organism: Flexivirga aerilata (assembly GCF_013002715.1). NCBI lineage: Bacteria > Bacillati > Actinomycetota > Actinomycetes > Micrococcales > Dermacoccaceae > Flexivirga > Flexivirga aerilata. The sequence continues at coordinate 348,409 of NZ_JABENB010000002.1, read as the reverse complement.
TCGCCGCGCACGAGTAGCACCGGCGACAGCGCCTCACCCTGGATGATCTTGCGCAGGTCGCGGACCACGTGCTCGTTGTCGAGCGGCAGCAGCGGCAGCTGCGCGGCCCGCAGGATGTCTTTGGCCTTGAAATGGGTGGGCGTGGTCTTGCGCAGGCTGGCGACCACCTTGTCCACCACCTTCGGCACCGCGAGCAACGACAGGTATGACGCGGCGGCCGGGTAGTCGTGCGCCTGGGTCTCTTGCAGCCAGACGACCTTCGGATCGGCCTTCGACGACGTGCGCTTGGATGACATGTCGGTCCTTTCCGCCGCGTGTCACGGGACCTCGAATGTAGACCCGCGCTCACCGCTCGCGCGGTCTCCCGGCCCTCTAGGGTCTGGCCCGCTCGTCGCTCAGAGGTTGCCGCGCCTGTCCTGCTCGCGCTCGATCGCCTCGAAGAGCGCCTTGAAGTTGCCCTTGCCGAAGCCGAGCGAGCCGTGCCGCTCGATCAGCTCGAAGAACACCGTCGGGCGGTCACCGAGCGGCTTGGTGAAGATCTGCAGCAGGTAACCGTCCTCGTCGCGGTCGACCAGGATGCCGCGCTTCTGCAGCTCCTCGACCGGCACCCGCACCTGCCCGATCCGGGCGCGCAGCTCGGGGTCCTCGTAGTAGCTGTCGGGGGTGTCGAGGAACTCCACGCCGTTGGCGCGCAGCGCATCCACCGACGCGATGATGTCGCCGGTCGCGACCGCGAGGTGCTGTGCGCCGGCGCCGCGGTAGAACTCCAGGTATTCGTCGATCTGCGACTTCTTCTTGGCGATCGCCGGTTCGTTGAGCGGGAACTTCACCCGGTGGTTGCCGTTGGCCACGACCTTGCTCATCAGCGCCGAGTAGTCCGTCGCGATGTCATCGCCGATGAACTCGGCCATGTTCACAAACCCCATGACCCGGTTGTAGAAGCCGACCCACTCGTCCATCTTGCCGAGCTCGACGTTGCCGACGATGTGGTCGAGCGCCTGGAAGAGGCGCTTGGGCTGACCCGGCCGCGGCTGGTAATTCGACTGCTGCGCAACGTAACCCGGCAGGTAGGGGCCGTCGTACTTGGAGCGGTCGACCAGCGTGTGGATCGTCTCGCCATACGTCGCGATCGCGGCGGTGCGGATCGTGCCGTGCTCGTCGCTGACGTCCTCGGGCTCACGCACGACGGTCGCCCCGGCGGCGCGCGCCTGGGCGATGCACTTGTCGACGTCGGGCACCTCGAGCGCGATGTCGACGACTCCGTCGCCGTGCTTGCGGTGGTGCTCCACCAGCGGGCTGTCCGGGTCGACAGCCCCATTGATGACGAAGCGGATCGACCCGCTCTTCAGCACGAACGACTTGTGGTCGCGGTTGCCAGTCTCGGGGCCGCTGTAGGCGACCAGCTCCATGCCCCACGCGGACTGGTAGTAGAGCGCCGACTGGGTGGCGTTGCCGGACACGAAGACGATCGCGTCCCAGCCGGTGACCGGGAAGGGATCCTTGTCGGCGTCGTAGTCGACCAGACCGACCAGTTGCTTGAGCTGGTCGAGGTCCTGGCCGGCGGCGAGCTCGTCGAGGGTGAGGTTCAGCGTCGAGGTCATGCGGTCACTGTGGCGCCAACCACAGTGACCGCGCAACCAGTCGATTTTCCGCTGGTCACCATGCACAAACTGTCAGGCATGAATGCGGATTCGTCATACATATTGACCAGAGTATGACGGGAGCTCCTCAGCGTTGCTCCTCAGTGCTCGACGGCCTTCTCCGCGCCGGCGCCGGTGAGCGACCGCACCTCCATCTCGGCGAACTTCGCGTCGTCGCTCTTCTCCTTGCTGGTGACCGTGCCGAGCCAGCCGAGGAAGAAGCCGACCGGGATCGACACGATGCCCGGGTTGTCCAGCGGGAACCAGTGGAAGTCGATGGAGGTGTCGGTGATCATCGACGTCGCCTTGCCGGCCTTGTCGACCTTGCCGGACACCACCGGGCTGAAGATGATCAGGATCAGCGCGCACCCGAGGCCGCCATACATCGACCACAGCGCGCCGCGGGTGTTGAACCGCCGCCAGAAGAGCGAGTAGAGGATCGTCGGCAGGTTGGCGCTGGCCGCGATCGCGAACGCCAGCGCGACGAGGAAGGCGACATTCTGACCGTTGGCGAAGATGCCGCCGACGATCGCGATGACGCCGATCACCAGGGCGGTGATGCGCGCGACGCGCACCTCGCCCGCCGAATCGACGGTGCCCTTCTTGATCACGTTGGCGTAGATGTCGTGCGCGAACGACGCGCTGGCGGTGATCGTGAGACCGGCGACCACCGCGAGGATGGTCGCGAAGGCGACCGCGGAGATCACCCCGAGCAGGACTTCCCCACCAAGTTCGTATGCCAGGAGCGGCGCCGCGCTGTTGACCTTCCCGGGTGCGGCGAGGATCTTGTCGGGCCCGACGAGGGCCGCCGCGCCATACCCGAGCACAAGGGTGAAGAGGTAGAAGATGCCGATCAGCCAGATCGCCCAGACCACAGAGTTACGAGCCTCTTTCGCTGACGGCACGGTGTAGAAGCGCATCAGCACGTGCGGCAGGCCGGCGGTGCCGAGCACCAGTGCCAGCCCGAGCGAGACGAAGTCGAGCTTGGTCGTGGAGTCCTTGCCGTATTGCAGGCCCGGGCCGAGAACGTCCTGGCCCGACTTGGAGTTGTCGACGGCGCCCTGCAGCACGTCGGAGAAGTTCATGCCGTACTTGCCGAGCACCCATACGGTCATCAGCGCGGCGCCCACGATGAGCAGCGCGGCCTTGACGATCTGCACCCAGGTGGTGCCCTTCATGCCGCCGACCAGCACGTAGAAGACCATGATCACGCCGACGACGGCGATGACCACGCTCTGTGCGGCCTTGCCGTCGATGCCGAGCAGCAGCGCGACCAGACCTCCGGCTCCCGCCATCTGGGCGAGCAGGTAGAAGAAGCTGACGGCGAGCGTGGAGACGGCGGCCGCGGTGCGCACCGGGCGCTGGCGCAACCGGAACGACAGGACGTCCGCCATGGTGAATCGCCCTGTGTTGCGGAGCAATTCGGCGACCAGGAGCAACGCCACCAGCCAGGCGACTAGGAAGCCGATGGAGTAGAGGAAGCCGTCGTAGCCGTTGACCGCGATGGCGCCGGCGATGCCGAGGAAGGACGCCGCCGACAGGTAGTCACCCGAGATCGCAATGCCGTTCTGCCGGCCGGTGAAGGCCCGGCCGCCGGCGTAGTAGTCGGCCGCGGTGTTGTTGTTGCGGGACGCGCGGATCACGATCGCCAACGTGACCAGCACGAACGCGGCGAAGATGAGGATGTTGACGGTCGAGTTGCCGACCTTGGTCGCCTCGGCGGCAGCGAGCGCGCTCATCGCGGTCATCGCGACTCACCACCCTCGTGCTCGGTGAGTCCGACCGATGCGGCAAGCCGCTCGGCGGCCGGGTCGAAGACCCGGTTGGCCCAGCGCACGTAGATCATCGTGATCGCGAAGGTCGACACGAACTGCAGCAGGCCGAGCACCAGCCCGACGGTGATGTTGCCGAAGAGCTTGTGCGCCATGAAGTCGTGCGCATAGGCGCCGAGCAGGACGTAGACGAAATACCAGATCAGGAAGACCGCCGTCATCGGGAAGACGAAACGGCGGAATCTGCTGCGCAGATCTCTGAATTCAGGTGACTGCTCGACCCGCAGGTAGGCCTGGGCGGTGTCTGCGGGCAATTCCGAACCGGACGACATCGCGGTGTCCTCTCACCGGGAAACGGCTGTGACCCGCATCACTATGAGCGTTACCGGTGAGTATGCCGGGAATTGGCTGGCCGCCGGGCGCGTCGTCAGCGTCCGACGGCCGCACTGCGATATGCAGTCAGCGCATGCGACCGGCCGCGCCGAACATCAGCTTCACCCCACCGTCGATCACCCGGTCGGGCAGCACGCGTCGCGCGTAGGTGATCGGCAGCGCGCGATGCGCAGCCTGACCGTGGTGGTGCAGGCGTGCATCGAGGCCGGCGTCCTCGGCCCCGACGTGGGCCCGGCCGACTTCCAGCTGCTCGTCGCCACCGCCCCCGTCGACCAGCCCGAGCCGGTCCGGCAGCGCTGGCTGGACATTTTCCTCGCCGGTCTAGCACCTCGCTGAGCGGCCCCGCCCGCTACCGTCAGGGCCATGCCGTCGATCGACAACCTCGATGCGCGCCTGATCGCGCTGTTCAGCGAGCGCCCGCAGATCGGCGTGCTCGGAGCTTCGCGGGTGCTCGGGGTCGCGCGCGGCACCGTGCAGGCCCGCCTGGACCGGCTGATCGAGCGGGGCGTGATCTCCTCGCTCGGCCCGTCGGTCTCCCCCGCCGCGCTGGGCTACCCGGTGATGGCGTTCTGCACCCTGGAGATCCAGCAGCGCAAGGGCCGAGAGAAGGTCGTCGAGCATCTCTCGCAGATCCCCGAGGTGCTGGAGGTGCACACGATCACCGGCAGCGGGGACCTTTTCGCGCGGTTCGTGGCCAAGGACAACAGCGACCTGCAGCGGGTGATCGACCAGGTCGTCGGCGACGGCCTCGTGGTGCGGGCATCCACCACGATCGCGCTCGCCGAACTCGTCGCGCACCGCACCCTGCCGCTGGTGCGGCAGACCGGCGGCGTCACCGACTGAATCAGCGACTCGATCTCCGACTGAATCGCCGACTGCAAGCAACGGAAGTCAGCGCTTCCTCCCCACGAACCAGTTGCGGATCATCGTGATGCGCTCGCTGACCTCGGTGGTCGACGCCCGATCGAGCGCCGGGCCGCCGCACTTGACCCGCAGCTCGTGGTGCACGTGGGCGTGCGGCTTGCCGGTCTTGGTCGAGTATGCCGCGACGAGCGCGTTGAGCTCCTTGCGCTGCGCGGCGAGGGCCCGGTGAGCGGCGACCGGCTGGTCCTCCGCGGGGCGGGCGCGGCCCTTCTTGTTCTGCTTGTCCTGCCGCTGCCGCAACAGGTCGGTGACCTGCTCGGGCTCGAGCAGGCCTGGTAGCCCGAGGTATTCCTGCTCGTCGTCGCTGCCGACCTCGGCGCCGAGACCGAACTGCTGGGCGTCGAAGAGGACGTGATCAAACTCCGCCTCCGACTCCAGGGCCTCGAACTTCCCGTCGTCTGGGCCGAGTGCCTTCTCCTCGCGGTTGGCCTCCGCGATCAGGCCCTCTTCCTCCGACCAGATCGAATCCTCTTGTTTTTCAGGTCGAGCCAGCGCGTGGTCGCGCTGCTTCTCCATCGAGGACGCCAGCTCGAGGATCTGCGGCACCGTGGGGAGGAAGACCGTCGCGGTCTCGCCGCGCCGCCGTGCGCGCACGAAACGACCGACCGCCTGGGCGAAGTAGAGCGGGGTCGAGGTGGAGGTGGCGAAGACGCCGACCGCGAGTCGTGGGACGTCGACCCCCTCGGACACCATGCGCACCGCGACCATCCAGCGGTCCTCGGAGTGTGCGAACTCCTCGATGCGCGATGAGGCTCCGGCGTCGTCGGAGAGCACGACGACCGGCTGCACACCGGTGACCTCACGCAGGGTGCGGGCGTAGGAACGCGCCGCCGTCTGGTTGGACGCGATCACCAGGCCGCCGGCGTCCGGGACGTGCCGACGCACCTCGGTCAGCCGCTTGTCCGCGGCCCGCAGCACCGCCGGGATCCAGGAGCCGGTCGGGTCGAGCGCGGTGCGCCAGGCCGCCGCGGTGGCGTCCTTGGTGAGCGGCTCCCCGAGACGGGCCGCGATCTCGTCACCGGCAGAGGTGCGCCACCGCATCGCCCCGCCATAGGCCATGAAGAGGACCGGACGGACGACGCCGTCGCGCAACGCCTCGGCATAGCCGTAGGTGAAGTCGCTGGCCGAGCGCCGTATGCCGTCGTCGCCCTCCTCGTAACGGACGAACGGGATCGGCGCGGTGTCGGACCGGAAAGGGGTGCCGGTCAAGCAGATGCGGCGGGTGGCCGGCTCGAACGCCTCGCGCATGGCGTCGCCCCACGACTTGGTGTCACCGCCGTGGTGCACCTCGTCGAGGATCACCAGCGTGCGCCGCTTCTCGGTGCGGATCCGGTGCAGCGCGGGGCGGCTGGCGACGCCCGCATAGGTGACCGCGACCCCGTCGAAGTCGGCGGCGTGCTCCTGCTGGGCGTTGGTGAAACGCGGGTCGATGTGGATGCCGACCCGGGAGGCCGCATCGGCCCACTGCGTCTTGAGGTGCTCGGTCGGTGCGACGATCGTCACCTGCTCGATGATCCCGCGGTCCATGAGCTCGGTGGCGAGGCGCAGCGCGTAGGTGGTCTTGCCGGCGCCGGGCGTCGCCACCGCGAGGAAGTCACGCGGCTGGTCGGTGAAGTATCGCTCCATCGCCGCCGCCTGCCAGGCGCGCAGCTTGCCCGCCGTGCCCCACGCCGCCTTGTCGGGAAACGCCGGGGACAGGTGCGAGGCGGCGGAGGTGCTCATAGGTGGACCAGGCTAACTTCCGCGAGTGACACCCCCGCGGGCGACTCGCGAGGCGTGAGTCACGTGGCGGCTACTTGCCGTCGCCACCGTCCTGCGGCTCGCGCAGCCCCTCGTAGATCTCCTTGCAGGTCGGGCAGACCGGGAACTTCTCGGGGTCGCGGCCGGGCACCCACACCTTGCCGCAGAGGGCCGTCACCGGCTCACCGGACAGGGCGCTCTCCATGATCTTCTCCTTGCGCACGTAGTGCGCGAAGCGCTCATGGTCGCCCGGCTCCTGCAGCTGCTCCTGAACGTCGGGCCGCTCGATCGTCGCCGTCGAGGTGCCGGGCACACTCGGTGCGGCCTCGGGCGAGGAGAGACGGTCTGGTTCGTCGACAGTGCTCATGGCCGTCAAGTGTATGACGGTGCTCGCCGGCCGGGGGTGGCCCGCTCGGGCCGGGCCCGCGAGCGGCCGCGCTAGTTGAGCTCCGGGTCGTCGGGGAAGCTCGCCGCGAACGCCATCGACGAACGCTGCCGGCGCAGCACCTGCTCCCACAGGTCGTCCGGGTCGTCGCTGAACGGGTCGTAGGCCTCGGCGTCGACCACGAACCAGTAACCGGACTCGATCTCGCTCTCGAGCTGCTCGGGGCCCCAGCCGGCGTAACCCGCGTAGATGCGCAGCGCGGCGAGCGAGGGCATGACCACCGGCGGCGGCGCGTCGAGGTCGATCAGGCAGACCCCGCCGAAGAGCCGCTTGATGCCGAGTTGTTCGTCCTCGTCGCCGGGCGACGACGCCAGCCCGAGCGCGGTGTCCAGCGACACCGGACCGCCCTGGAAGACGCAGTCGGGGCGCGAGACGTGCTCCTGCCAGCCGGGCAGCACCGCGTCGACCTCGGCGGTGAGCGGACGGTTGAGGATCAGGCCGTGCGCCCCGTCGTCGTCGTGGTGCAGCACCAGCACCACGCTGCGATCGAAGACGTCGTCGTCGCGGACCTCCGACTGCTCGCGCGGGACCGCAACGAGCAGCCGGCTGGTCAGATCGTCCACGCCACCATTATGACGACAGGTGCGACACCGGTCCGCGCGAACGTCAGTCCCGGTCGCGCCGGTCGTACCGACCGCCGCGGCTGCCACCGGAGTAACCGCCGGATCGTCCACTGCCGGAACGGAACCCGTCGCGGCGCGGGCGGCCTGCGCCATACCCGCCGCCGTAGCCGCCGGACCGTCCGCCGCGGTAGCCACCGCCACCACGACGGTCGCCGCCACGGCCGCCACGGTTTGCCCGCGGCGGAGTGAGGATGCGCTGCAGGTCGTCGTCGGTGATGCGGCGCCCCTCCGGGGTGCTGCCGCCCGCGGCGCGGATGACGTCGTCGCCCGGCTGCGCGCGCTGCAGGGTCGTCTCGACGCCCGCCTCGTCGAGCAGCCGCTGCATGGTGCGGCGCTGGTGCGGCAACGCGAGCGTGACGACCGTGCCCTGCTCACCGGCGCGGGCGGTGCGCCCGGCGCGGTGCAGGTAGTCCTTGTGGTCGGCCGGCGGGTCGACCTGCAGGACCACGCCGACGTCGTCGACGTGAATGCCGCGGGCGGCGACGTCGGTCGCCACCAGCACCGGCACCTTGCCGTCCTTGAACGCACTCAGCACCTTGTTGCGCTGACCCTGGTTGAGGCCACCGTGCAGAGCCGCGGCCATCACGCCCTGGTCGCGCAGCTCGGCGGCCACCCGGTCGGCGCCGAGCTTGGTGCGCACGAAGACCACCGTCCGGCCGGAACGGTTGGCGACCTCTGCGGTCACGATCTTCTTGTCGCGCGGCTCGATCAGCAGCGCGTGGTGCGCCATCGTGCTGACCGATGCTGTGCCGTCGTCGGTGGCGTGCTCGACCGGGTCGGTCAGGTAACGCTCCACGACGGTGTCGATGCCGCGGTCGAGCGTCGCCGAGAAGAGCAGCCGCTGGCCGTCCGCCGGGACCTCGTCGAGGATCTGGGTGATCGCCTCGAGGAAGCCCATCTCCGCCATGTGGTCCGCCTCGTCGAGGATCGCGATCTCGACGCGGCTGAGGTCGGCCGCACCGCGTTCCATCAGGTCGATGAGCCGGCCCGGGGTGGCGATCAGCAGGTCGACACCACGCTCGAGCGCCGACAGCTGCGGTTCGTAGGGCATGCCACCGGCGACCAGCTTGTGGCGCAGCCCGATGACGTGGACCAGCGGCTGCAGCGCGTCGCTCACCTGCATCGCGAGCTCACGGGTCGGCACGAGCACGATCGCGCGCGGCTGGTTGGGCCGGGCCCGCCCACCGGCGGCCAGACGCGTGAGCGCCGGCAGGCCGAAGGACAGCGTCTTGCCGGAGCCGGTGCGGCCGCGGCCGAGCACGTCCCGGCCCTCCAGGGCGTCGGGGATCGTCGCGGTCTGGATCGGGAACGGCTGGGTGATGCCGTCGCGGGCGAGCCGCTCGACGAGCGACTCGGGCAGGCCGAGATCGGCAAAACCGTTGCCGTCCAAGCTGATCGGCTCCTGCACGACGGGCTCGCGGGTGGCGGGCTTGTCGTCGCGGTATGCCGGGGCCGGTCGCTCGGTCCGTCGCTCGTCGCGCCGGAAATCGCGCCGGTCGTCACGTCGGAAGTCACGACGGTCATCCCGCCGGAAGTCACGACGGTCATCCCGTCGCTCGTCCCGCCGGAAGTCACGACGCTCATCGCGCCGGTCGTCCCGGCGGAAGTCACGACGCTCATCCCGACGGTCGTCACGGCGGAAATCACGCCGGTCGTCCCGGCGGTCATCGCGCCGGAAGTCACGACGGTCATCGCGCCGGTCGTCGGTGCGGTAGCCGCGCGAGCCGCGGTTGTCGTCCCGGCGGTCGGTGTAGCGCGAGCCGCCGCGGCGGTCGTCGCGCTCGTCATACGCGCGCCGCGGGCGACGGTCGTCACCGCGCTCGGCACGGGCCGACCCGGCGCGCTTGTCGAACCGCTCGGAGCGGTCGGAGCGCGCGGAACGCTTTGCGTCGCGGTCGAATTCGCGGCCGCCATCGGCGCCGCGCTGCTTGCGAGCGGAGGACCGCTTCGCCTCGAGTTTCTGGGCCCGGGTCCACCGGGCCTTCTTGCCGTCCATTGTCTTCTTGGTCATGAGTGACCCACGTCCTTTACGTGTCCAAAGGGCGCACGTACCTCGAAGCACGATGAAGTGACCCGCAGTTGTGGGGCGGGTGACGTGCTGCTCGAGGGATGCCTTGAGCGCCAAAGATCTCGGCGCTCAGAACAAAGACATCACAAACAATGAACGCAAGATCGCGTGATTAACCCTTCAACCGTAGCGGAGCCGATGCCACGGCGACAAAACGCGGCGGCGTGAGTTCAGTCTCGTTCCGGGTGCTCGGTGCGCACGGCGTCGGCGACCGCGCGGGCGACGACCTTGGACACGTCGGGCTGGAAGACGCTCGGGATGATGTATGCCGGGTTGAGCTCCTCCGGCTTCACCACGTCGGCGAGCGCCTCGGACGCCGCGAGCATCACGTCGAGGGTGACCTTGGTGGCGGCCGCGTCGAGCAGCCCGCGGAAGACGCCCGGAAAGACCAGCACGTTGTTGATCTGGTTGGCGAAGTCGCTGCGGCCAGTGGCCACGACGGTCGCGTGCTTGGCCGCCTCGTCGGGGTCGACCTCGGGGGTGGGGTTGGCGAGGGCGAAGACGATCGCGTCGTCGGCCATCGTGGCGATGTCGTCACCGGTCAGGATGTTCGGCGCCGAGACGCCGATGAAGACGTCGGCGCCACGCAACGCGTCCTTCAGCGTGCCGGTCACCCGCTTGGGGTTGGTGTGCGCGGCGATCTGGGCCAGGTCGCTTCCGGGGTTGGCCTTGATGTCGGGACGCTCCGGCTCGACGACCCCGTTGATGTCGGCGAGCACGACGTCCTTCGCGCCCGCGTGCACCAGCAGGAAGGCGATCGCGGTGCCCGCGGCGCCGGCGCCGGACTGCACGATCCGCACGTCGGAGAGGTCCTTGCCGACGACCCGCAGCGCGTTGCGCAGGGCGGCGAGCACCACGATCGCGGTGCCGTGCTGGTCGTCGTGGAAGACCGGGATGTCGAGCTCGTCGCGCAGCCGGCGCTCGATCTCGAAGCAGCGCGGCGCGGAGATGTCCTCGAGGTTGATGCCGGCAAACTCCGGCGCGACGATCTTGACCGTGCGGATGATCTCCTCGGTGTCCTTGGTGTCGAGGCACAGCGGGAAGGCGTCGATGTCGGCGAAGCGCTTGAAGAGCGCCGCCTTGCCCTCCATCACCGGCAGTGCACCGAGCGGGCCGATGTCGCCGAGGCCCAGCACCGCCGTTCCGTCGGTGACGACCGCGACGGTGTTGCGCTTGATCGTCAATCGCCTTGCGTCCTCGGGGTTTTCGGCGATCGCGAGGGACACGCGCGCCACACCCGGCGTGTAGACCATCGACAGGTCGTCGCGGTTGCGGATCGGCACCTTGGACTCGATCTTCAGCTTGCCGCCCAGGTGAGCGAGGAACGTGCGGTCGCTGACCTTGTGGATCTCGACGCCCTCGATCTCGCGCATCGCCTCGACGATGCCGTCGGCGTGGTCCTGGTCGCGGGCCGCGATGGTCGCGTCGACCCGCAGCCGGTCGTTGTCGGAGTGGGTGATGTCGAGCGCGGTGACCAGTCCCCCGCTGCGCTCCACCGCGCCGGTCAGCTCACTGACGGCGGTCGCTCGGCCCGGGAGTTCGAGGCGGACGGTGATGGAGTTGGACACGGAAGGCTGGGCGCTCATGCCGTCCATTCAAGCGCTATGCCGCGCGCGCGTGCCACCGGGTCCGAGGTCCGGTCTCACCGCAGGTCGGAGATCACCGACGCGACCTGATCCTTGGCGTCGCCGAAGAGCATCTGGGTGTTGTCGCGGAAGAACAGCGGGTTCTGCACGCCGGCGTATCCGGAGGCCATCGAGCGTTTGAGGACAATGACGTTGCCGGCCTCCCAGACCCGCAGCACGGGCATGCCGGCGATCGGTGAGCCGGGGTCCTCGGCGGCGGCCGGGTTGACCGTGTCGTTGGCGCCGATGACCAGCACGACGTCGGTGTCGGCGAGGTCGTCGTTGATCTCGTCCATCTCCAGCACGATGTCGTAGGGCACCTTGGCCTCGGCGAGCAGGACGTTCATGTGTCCGGGGAGCCGTCCGGCAACGGGGTGTATGGCGAACCGCACGTCAACACCCTTGTCCCGCAAGGCTTTCGTCAGCTCCGCCACGCCATACTGCGCCTGGGCGACGGCCATGCCGTAACCCGGGGCGATGACGACCGACCTGGCCTGCGACAGCAGGTCGGCGACACCGTCAGCGGTGATCTCACGGTGCTCGCCGAGATCCTCCTCCCCTGCCGGGCCGGCCTCGATGCCGAACCCGCCGGCGATGACCGACAGGAACGACCGGTTCATCGCCTTGCACATGATGTAGGACAGGTAGGCACCCGAGGACCCGACCAGCGCGCCGGTCACGATCAGCAGGTCGTTCTCGAGCAGGAAGCCGGACGCGGCGGCCGCCCATCCGGAGTAGCTGTTGAGCATCGACACCACGACGGGCATGTCGCCGCCGCCGATCGACGCGACCAGATGCAGCCCGAGCAACAGCGCCACGACGGTGACCACGATCAACAGCCACAGCTGCGGGTCGATCACGAACCACACGGTCAACGCCACGAACACCGCCAGCGCGCCGAGGTTGAGCAGGTTCTTGCCGGGCAGCACCAGCGGCTTGGAGTTGATCCGCGCGGACAGCTTCAGGTAGGCGATGACCGACCCGGTGAAGGTGACCGCACCGACGAACACCCCGATGAAGACCTCCGCGTGGTGGATGCCGAGGGTGCTCATCGCATCCAGGCTGCGGGCCTCGGCACCGCCCGGGTCGTGCTCGACCTGCAGGTAGCCGTTCCACCCGACCAGCACCGCGGCCAGCCCGACGAACGAGTGCAGCAACGCGATCAGCTCCGGCATGCCGGTCATCTCGACCACCCGGGCTCGCCACAATCCGATCGCGGCGCCTGCGAGCATCGCGCAGATCAGCAGGACCAGACCGAGCGAGGAGATGTGCCGGTCGATCGCGAGCGCGATCGTCGCGGCGAGGGCCACCGTCATACCGGCGATGCCGAAGTTGTTGCCGACCTTCGCCGTCTCGTGCCGGGACAACCCGTCCAGGGCGAGGATGAACAACAACGCCGCGACGATGTATGCCGCAGACGCCGCGGAAGCTACCGTGAGCATGTCGAAAACACCTGTCGTTGTGATGAATTCACGAAATCGGCGACTAGGACCGGGAGAACATCGCGAGCATCCGGCGGGTCACCGCGAACCCGCCGAACACGTTGATCGACGCCAGCAGGATCGCCGCCGTCGCGAGCGTCGTGACCGCCGCCCCGGAGTGCCCGACCTGCAGCAACGCACCGACCACGATGATCCCCGAGATCGCGTTGGTCACCGACATCAGCGGCGTGTGCAGCGCGTGGTGCACGTTGCGGATCACGTAGTAGCCGATCACGATCGCCAGCGCGAACACCGTCAGATGCACCGTCAACGCCTCCGGCGAGATCGCCAGCAGCACGAACACCACTGCCGCCGCACCCAGCACCACCATCAGTCGGCGCCCCGGCGTCATCGGCGGCTTCGCCGGCTCGCCAGCCTCCGCCGCCGGCGCCGGTGCCGCGGCCGTCTGTGCGGGCGCCGCGGAGACCTCGACCGGCGGTGGGGGCCAACGGTTCTCGCCGTTCTCGACCACGGTGATCGAGCGTTGCACCACGTCGTCCTCGTCGAGCACCAGCTGCCCGTCCTTGCCGGGCGTGAGCAACTTCATCAGGTTGACCAGGTTGGTGCCGTAGAGCTGGGACGCCTGCGCGGGCAACCGGCCGGCGAGGTCGGTGTAGCCGATGATCGTCACGCCGTTGCCGGTGGTGACGACCTCACCGGGCACCGACCCCTCGACGTTGCCACCGTTGGCGGCGGCCATGTCCACGATCACCGACCCCGGCTTCATCGACGCGACCATGTCGGCGGTCAGCAGCCGCGGCGCGGGACGGCCGGGGATCAGCGCGGTCGTGATGATGATGTCGGAGTCGGCCGCCTGCTGCGCATACAACTGCGCCTCGCGCGCCCTGTAGTCCTCCCCCATCTCCTTGGCGTAGCCGGTGTTCGGCGCATCGTCGGCCTCGTCGGTGGCCTCGATCGGCAGATACTCCCCGCCCAGCGACGCGACCTGATCGGCCACCTCCGGGCGCGGATCGGTCGCCCGCACGACCGCACCCAGCGACACCGCCGTGCCGATCGCCGCCAGACCGGCCACCCCGGCACCGGCGACCAGCACCTTCGCCGGCGGCACCTTCCCCGCCGCGGTCACCTGACCGGTGAAGAACCGCCCGAAGGCGTGCGCCGCCTCCACCACCGCCCGATAGCCGGCGATGTTCGCCATCGACGACAACACGTCCAGGGACTGCGCCCGCGAGATCCGCGGCGCCGCGTCCAGCGCGAGCGCGGTGATCGGCTTGCCCAGACTCGGGGCGGACCACTCCTCGCCCAGCTCGGGGTGCAGCCGCGGCGCGAGGATGCCGACGACCGTCGCACCCGGCCGCACCGCCTGCAGCTGCTGCGCGTCGAGCGCGTTCACGCCGAGGACGACCTCGCCCTCCGCCGGGTCACCGATCGTCGCGCCGGCCTCGTCATACGCCTCGTCGGGGAAGCCGGACCGCTCGCCCGCGCCCGGCTGCACAATCACGTCATACCCGAGTCCCCGCAGCTGGGTGACGGTCGCCGGCGTCGCGGCGACCCGCGTCTCACCCGGCTGTGACTCCTTGACGACTCCGATGCGCATGCGCGTCCTTTTGGTGAGGGCTGCGGTCAGCGTATGGCGAAAGACACCCTTTCGCGGCTAACGTCCACGGTCATGCCGGAACCGACAGAAGATCGAGGGCTTCGCCGGATCGAAGCCGACCTGTATGTCGATCCGGAGGCGAACATGGCGACGATCTTCTTCACCCGCCGCGCCGTCGGCGAGCAGCCGCGCACCCTCACCGTCCGCGACGCCGACGGGGAGGTCGTCGCCGCACTGGACTTCCTGCCCGACGGGCGGGTGCTCCAACTGGAACTGCACGACCTGCAGCGGCAGGGCCTACCGGAGTGGCGCGAGACCTAGACTCGCGCCATCGGAACACCACCAGTCGCACGGAAAGGCAGCCATGGGCCACCACAAAGGCAACGAAGAACGCCGCGAGGAAAACCTCGAGCACGACGAGCGCCGGCAGGAAATCCGTGACGAGGTCTTCGAGGAGACCGGCGGCGGCGTCGACGACCTCGGCTCGCAGGACGAGCGCCGCAAGGAAGGCGACGCGCGCCACTGACCCGCCGCAGACAGACGAACGCCGCCCGGAGCGCAACGGCTCCGGGCGGCGTTCGGCGGTGATGTACACAGCTCGTGGAGGTGGCGGGAATCGAACCCGCGTCCGCTGACCACGAAGTAGGGCTTCTCCGGGTGCAGTGCGCTTGAGGATTTTCTCGGCCCCAGGGCTCGCACGCACACGTTCCCTGACAGGCCCAGCCGAGTAAGAGTCCCGCGTCGCCCCTCGGCGTGACGACGCAGCAAGTTCTCTAGCTGACGCCAGACACTGAGTCGAGAACTAGCTCAGGCTGACGGACTTCGAGGCTCGCTCAGGCGGCGAGGGCGAAGTCGGTGCGCTTGGAGTTGGCACCTATTGGTTGTGCACGGAGCGTTAACGAGATAACCGTGCTTCCTCGACCCGCTTCCCCTACAACGGCAATCAACGTCGAAACCGATCACCCCCGTTGGGTGTTACTTGATCCCATCTCCTCCTCTTGCCCTGACCTCGTTCCTCGGTCAGTCCCAAGCATCGTCGATGAGATGTTTTTTCGATCCCATCTCCTCCTCTTGCCCTGACCTCGTTCCTCGGTCAGTCCAAGCATCGTCGATGAGATGTTTCCTTCATTCGATCGCTCGAGCTGTGCCGGGCGGCCGAACATGCGGGTACATCACTGTTCAGTTGTGTTGGATGAGCATACGGTCCAACGCCGCGCGACGCGAACGCATTCCGCCTACGCTCGTGCCGTATGACGCACCTACCCACGCCGGGCGAGGCCCCGACCAGCGCCCAGTCGCTGCGCACCACGATCTACGCGCTGCTCGCGGCACCGGTGATCCTCGGCGTCGTCGCCGCGATCACGGTCGGCGTCGGCTCGGTCGGAGTGGGCTGGGTCGTCGGCGGGCTGCTGCTCGTCGCGCTCGGCTGGCTGGTCGCGCAGGTGGCCGGCTACCGCCCGGTGCTCGACAGCGCCGCGGGCGCCGGTGCCTCCACCTCGCCCTACGTCGCCGGCATCATGCTGCGCTTCGCGATCACCGAGGTGCCGATCATCCTCAATTTCATCGGCGCGTTCCTCGCGCACACCGCCACGGCATACCTCATCGCGCTGCCCTTCGGACTGGCGTCGATGTGGTGGCACGTCTGGCCGTCCGAGCGCCTGCGTCGCCGGGTCGCGGCGAAGCAGGCCGCCGGGCCTCAGACGCCGAAGTCGGGCCGCAACGGGTAGGCGCCCGCGCCGGTGCGGGTGAGCTTCTCACCGAGCACCTGGTGCAGCTGAATGTTGTTGCGCTCGAAGCCGATCGACGAACCTGCGAGGTAAAGACCCCAGATGCGGGAGATCTGCTCGCCCGCGTCCTGCACGCACTCGTCCCAGTTGGCCGAGAGGTTCTTGCACCAGGCGCGGGTCGTGCGGGCGTAGTGCTCGCGCAGGTCCTCGCTGTGCCGGATCTCGAAACCCTGGTCCTGCATCGCCGAGATGATCGTGCCCACCCCGGTGATCTCCCCGTCCGGGAAGACGTAGCGGTTGATGAAGCCGCCACGGGTGAGCGCCGGAGCCTTGTTGTCCGGGCGGGTGATGCTGTGGTTGAGCATCCGGCCGCCCTCCTTCAGCTTGCCGTAGAGGAAGCTGAAGTAGCTCGGGTAGTTCTTCACGCCGATGTGCTCGGTGAGCCCGATCGAGCTGACCGCGTCGAAGTCGCCCTCGGTGACGTCCCGGTAGTCCAGGAACCGCACCTCGGCCCGGTCGTCCAGCCCCTCCTCCTTGAGGTGCTGCTGCGCCCACGACGCCTGCTCCGCCGAGAGCGTCACGCCGAGCGCGGTCACCCCGTAGTGCTTGACGGCGTGCTTGACCATGCCACCCCAGCCGCAGCCGACGTCGAGCAGCCGCATCCCCGGCTGGAGCCCGAGCTTCTTGCAGACCAGGTCGAACTTGTGCTCCTGCGCCTCCTCGAGGGTCGCGCCGTCGCTCGGGTAGCACGCACAGGTGTAGGCCATCGACGGACCGAGCACCAACTCGTAGAAGTCGTTGCTCACGTCGTAGTGGTGGTGGATCGCCTCGGCGTCCCGCTTGCGGGAGTGGCGCAGTCCCTCGACCGCACGCCGCCACTGCGGCGCCACCTCCTGCGCGGGCAGAGGCGGCACCCGAAAACTACTGAGGCCCAACGACTTTGCGACATCGACGACGTCGCGGGGCGCCGGCCGCTTCGGGCCGAAGTCGTCCAGGAAGAGCGCGAGGAAGTCGTAAGGGTCGCCGGGGTCGATGCCTTCGACGATCAGGTCGCCGGTGATGTAGGCGCGGGCCAGGCCGAGCTCGCCGGGAGCCGTCACCAGGTAGCGCAGCGCGGTCTCGTTGGAGATGTTGATCGTGACCGCAGCCGCCGGGTTGCCACCCGTCGAGCCGTCGTATGCCGTGACCGCGAACGGCACGTCGGTGCCGAAGATGCGGTCGGAGATCTCGCCGATGCTGAGTTGTGTCATCGCCGTTTCACCGCCTTGGAGTAGAGGTCGGGCAGCCGGCCGTCGGGGTCGTACTGCTTCTTGACCAACTGATAGGTGTCGCCGCCGTAGAGCGACCAGAAGGTCTGCTCGTCGTAGTAGGCGTCGCTGTAGAGGGACTTGTGCCCGCCGAGGTCGTGCACCACCCGCTCGATGTCGCGGTTGACGTCGCCGTCCTCACGGCCCGGCGTGATCTCGACCGTCGACCAGAAGCCGACGTTGACGTAGTGCTCGTCGCGCTGCAGCGGGTAGAGCGGCCACGGCTGCACGCCGTGCTCGCGATCGCGAACAGCCAACGGGCACAACCAGATCGGCTCGATCGGCACATTGTCGAGGAACCACCGGAGGAACTCTTCGGTGCGCTCCACCGGCACCTCGACGTCCTGGACGACGCGCTCCCTCGGCAGCTTGCCCTTCGCCGCGTCGAGCTTGGCGAAATAGCCGTGGCGGTTCTCCCACCGGATGATCTTGCTGTAGACGTCGCTGCGCAGCAGGCTGCGCGGAACGATCCGCCGGAACGCCGGCTTCTGCACCCCGAACGCCCGGCTGCACCAGAACCAGTCGGTGTCCCAGCGCCAGATGTAGTCGTGAATCGTGAGGTAGTCCTCGGTGCGCTGCTGGATCGAGCGGTAGTAGATCTGCTGGCTCGAGTAGTCGGAGGTGTAGGGCGCCTCGTCGACGAAACTGCCCAGCACCAGATAACTCTCGTCCGCGGAGAAGACCACGCCGTCGAGGAAGTCGACCGACTCACCGTCGTGACGCCGCAGGTCGAGGATCGTGCGCAACTGCTCGGTCAGCTGGTGCAGGTCGGTGAAGCGCACGTGCCGGAGGTGGACGTATGGCGAGACCTTCTCCAGCTTGATCTTCAGCCGGACCGAGTAGCCGAGCGATCCGTAGGAGTTGGGGAACGCGCGGAACAGCTCGGAGTTCTCCCCGTCCGGCGTCGCGGTCACGATCTCGCCCGCGCCGGTCAGCACATCGAGCTCGAGCACCGACTCGTGCGGCAGCCCGTTGCGGAACGAACTCGACTCGACACCGAGACCGGTGACCGCTCCGCCGAGGGTGATGGTGCGCAGCTGCGGCACGACATACGGCATGAAGCCGTAGCGGAGCGTGACGTCGACCAGGTCCTCGTAGGTGGTCATCCCCTGCACGTCGGCGGTGCCCGCCTCCGGGTCGACCTCGATGACACCTCGGAGCTGCGAAACATCAAGTCCCGCAACGGCATTCGCCTCTCGTGGGCGGAAGAGGTTGGACGTCTTCTTGGCCAGCCGGACCGGCGCGCCGGTGGGCATCGCCGCCAGCTGTCGTTGCAGATCGGCAACCGCCTCGCGATGTCGCGCCCACCCGACGATCTCGCCGTTCTCCCGCGTCACGGGGTCCTCCTGGATGCGTGTCGATTGCCTGCCGATGTGCGCCCAGCAACCTACTCTCCCCCGACCGACGGCAGACGCCCAGCCCGTGACGGAGCGGTGCACGTCACACCAACCCGACTTGCGCCGGCGCAGCCGCAGGTCTAGCTTGTGGATAGAACGAAACAGTTTCGTTCTATCCACGTCGGTCATCCGGCAGCGAATCCAGCACGCGAACTGCAACGCGAGAGGGGAAGCACCATGAATGCGCCCGCCACCACCGAGACCGGCACCAAGCCGCGCATCGAGGGTGAGCGCGAGGCCGAGATCCTCGACGGCGTGATCGACACCCTGATCGATGTCGGCTACGACCGGCTCACCTTCGACGCCGTCGCGTCGAAGGTGCGTGCCAGCAAGGCGACGCTCTACCGCAAGTGGCCCACCAAGCCCGACCTGGTGGTGGGTGCACTGGAGCATCTGAAGGCGCAGTCGATGCCCGCCGGGCACGACCCGAAGCTGCCCGACACCGGCAGCCTGGTCGGGGACCTGACGTTCCACTTCTGCGAGGACCCGCAGTACAACGACCGCTCGATCCAGGTCTTCGGAGCGGTCACCTCGGCGATCCACCGAGACCCCGAGCTCACGGCGGTCTTCACCGATCGGTTCGTCAAACCACGCATGGCCGAGCTGCGCAAGGCGATCGAGCGTGCCCAACAGCGGGGCGAGGTGGGCCCGGACGCCGACCTCGACCTGCTCGCCTCCATCCTGCCGGCGGCGGTCACCTTCCGGGTGCTCACCACCGGCGACTGTCCGGACAAGTCCTTCGTCACGCAGGTGATCGACAACGTCATGCTGCCCGCCTGTCGCGCCACGGTCTCCTGATCGCGGGCCCGCGACGCCGGGCGGAATAGCCAGCGGACCGAAAGCGTCCTGAACCTGCGGCTTACTTGATCTCGCACCGCCGCGACGCGGGCGGTGGCGTGACCAGACCCAAACAGACCACCGCCGTCATGCCGACCTGGCAGACGGCGCGAAAACCCCTGTGCTTACAACAGATTCATAACCAGGAAGGAACCGCCAATGACGACACCCGTCGACTTGGCTCGCGACGAGGAAGTCACACCGAGGAAGACAAACCTCACCGTGGCACTCATCGTGATCGCCATGGCGCAGCTCATGATCGTGCTCGACGGCACGATCGTGAACATCGCCACCCCGCACATCCTCACCGACCTCGACTTCAGTCAGTCGAGTGTGCAGTGGGTCGTGACGGCATACGCCCTCGCCTTCGGCAGCCTGCTGCTGCTCGGTGGCCGGCTCGGTGACCTCTTCGGCCGCCGTCGCATGTTCGTGCTCGGCGTGGCGATCTTCGCCATCGCCTCACTGCTCGGCGGCATCGCCGCCAACAGCGCCATGCTGCTCGCCGCCCGCGGGCTGCAGGGTGCCGGTGCCGCGCTCGCCTCTCCGGCGGCACTCGCGCTGATCAACACCACCTTCCCGGCCGGCAAGGAGCGCAACCGCGCGATGGCCGTGTATGCCGCGATGTCCGGTGCCGGCGCCGCCGTCGGTCTGATCCTCGGTGGCATCCTCACCGAATGGGACTGGCGCGCAACGTTTTTCATCAACGTGCCGATCGGCCTGATCGTCGCCGCCATCGCGCCGCGCGTGCTCGTGGAGTCGGAGGGCAACGACGGCACGCTCGACATCTGGGGCGCCGTCGCCGGCACCGTCGGTCTGTTCGGGATCGTCTACGGCCTGTCGCACGCCGGCCAGCAGGGTGCCTCGTGGGGTGACTTCGAGACCCTCTTCCCGCTGATCGGCGGACTCGTCATGCTCGGCATGTTCGTGCTGATCGAGACCCGGGTGAAGCACCCGCTGCTGCCGATGCGGATCCTCGCCGACCGCACGCGTGCGGTGTCCCTCTTCTCGATGCTGCTGATCGGCGCCGGCATGTTCGCGATGTTCTTCTTCCTCGGCCTGTTCATCCAGCAGGTGCTGGGCTACTCGCCGATCAAGTCCGGCTTCGCGTTCCTGCCGTTCAGCGTCGGCATCGTCGCCGCCGCGGGCATCGCGTCCAACCTGGTCAGCCGGGTCGACCCGCGCTGGGTCGCCGGTTTCGGCGGCCTGCTGACCACGGTGTCGATGTGGGGCCTGACCAACCTGTCGATGGACAGCAGCTACGCGACCAACCTGCTGCCGTGGGTCATCGTGATGGGCTTCGGCATGGGCTTCCTGTTCATCCCGCTGACGCTCACCGCGACAGCAGGCGTGGACAAGAACGACTCGGGTGCCGCCGCGTCGGCGCTCAACACCGCACAGCAAATCGGAGGAGCTGTCGGTATCGCCGCCCTGACCACGGCGTTCACGCACTACGCCACGCAGAAGGGCAACGAGCTGGCCGAGGCCGGGCGCGCGGCGATGGCGAAGGCCACCGCGGCGGGTCAGACCCCGACCAAGGAGCAGATCGCCGACGCCACGCACCAGGCGCAGCTGCAGGCGCAGACCTTCGGTTCGACCCACGCGTTCTGGTTCGCCGCCGGCATGCTGCTCGTCGGCACCGTGCTGGTCGTCGCGCTGCTCGGCATCAAGCACGACGAGCTGTCCACCGAGGAAGCCGCGGTGCACGTCGGCTGACGACGCCGCACCGGCGCACTCTCTCCATCGAGAGGCACAGCACCGCACCGAGAGGCCCACGAAATCCGCGTGATTTCGTGGGCCTCTCGTCGCGTACGTGGGCCTTTCGGTGCGGGTGGTGATGTGGGTGGTGCCGGTCGTGCCGGTCGTGCGTGTTCAGAGTGCGGCGATCCGGTATGCCGCGGGCGGCGCGTTGAGTACGGTGGCGGTCGTGGCAAAGGACCTGGCTGAGGACCTCGCGAAGGGACCTCGTGACGGCGAGCGCATCGGGCGTGCCGTCGCGGCGGACGATCCCACCGGGGCGGGCCCGGGCGCCGGCGTGGAGGTGGTCGCCCGCTTCGGCGGCGTCGTGACCCTGCTGGTCCGCGCCGGCGACGAGGTGGCCGAGGGCGACGCGGTCGCGATCGTCGAACTCACCAAGCTCGAGGCGGTCGTGACGGCGCCGGTGAGCGGCCGGATCGCGCGCCTCGCCATACGGTCACATCAGCAGGTGGCCGGCGGAGATCTGTTGCTCGTCATCGCCTGACACCGGACCCGCCGTGGCGGCCATGGAACGACTCCGGCCGGGCCCGGGTCATAATGTGCGGGCAACTGCCAGGCCGACGAAGGGGGATCGTTCATGCACAGGGCACGTGGCATCGCCGCGTCCGCGGCGATTGCGCTCGGTGCCGGACTGCTGACCGGCTGTGGTGGCGGCGGGAACACCGCGACGCCTCCCCCGTGGTCGGCCGACCCGGGGCAGCAGGGCCTGATCGCCGGCAGCACGCCGACCGGCAGCCCCGGCCGCAAGACCACCGGAGACGGCACCTGGTCGTTCACCCTCGCCAAGGACTCGACCAACCCCAACGTGCCGACCGAGCAGTGGCCGGACGCGGCCGACGTGCTCACGGAGGCTCAGCTCAAGGCGGCGGTACCCGAGGCAACCGCGGTCACCAAGAAGTCGTGCGTCAAGGGCACCAGCGGCCCGAGCGGCAGCACCGCCAAGAACGCCTCCTGCACCTGGGACCTCACCCTGCCCGGCGGCAGCGCCGCCTACCCGAGCAGCATCACCGTCGACCTCGTCGCGGTCGCCGCCGACCAACGCATCACCACCGACTGGCAGAACGCCCGCAACGCAAGCTTCTCCAGCCGCAAGGCCGACGAGCGGTTCTTCGAGCAGGGCGCGTTCGGGGCCAAGGGCGCCTACTACCTCGACAACGGCAACGCCTCCGTGCTGGTCTCCGACGGCAACATCGCGGCCTGGATCAACCTGCGGTTCGTCGGCTTCACCTCCCTGCCCGACTGGCGTAGCGCCGTGAATACCGGCATCTTCCCCGTGCTGGCCGCCGACCTCGCCGACCGACTCCCCCGGAAATACGCATGAACACCCCACGACGCTCCTCCCCCGGCCGCAAGCTGCCGATGATCGCCGTTGCCGGCCTGGTCGCCGTCGCGGTCCCCGCCGTCGGCGCGTATGCCGCGGCCGGTCATCCCGGGGCCGGCTCCGCCCGGCCGGCTGCGGCCGCGCCCGCCGCGCCGGTGACGAGCGCCCCCGCGCCGAAGGTCACGCCATACACCCCGCCGGCCGCGCCGTCCGGAGCGGTCGCACCGATGCCCACCACGATCACCCCGTCGTCGGCGTTCGCCGTGCAGGTGGATGCCACCGGCAGGAAGCCGATGGACGGGACCTGGCCGTCCGCGCAGGACGTCTTCACGCTGGCCGAACTGCGCCAGGTGCTCCCGCAGCTGAGCGCGCTCACCCCGTCCGGCTGCAGCACCGGCGACCGGCCAGGCGGCGGCGCGACCACCAAGCCGACGACCTGCACGCTCACCCTGACGATGAACGGCGAGCGCTCCGACGACCGCAGCAAGCTGGTGGTCGACATCCGCGGCTTCGGGCTGCCGGCGACCGTCGGCGCCCGGTGGACCAAGGACCTGGCGGCGGACGTCAAACGGTCGGCCGCCCGGCCGGGCCTCTACACCTTCTACCGCAACGGCGCCCTCGGCGCCTCGGCGAGCTACACCGACGGCACCACCACCAAGGTGCTGCTCCAGAAGGGCAACGTCGCCGGCGAGATCTGGTTCAGCGGTGTCGGATTCACCCGGCTGAAGAGCGACTACCTGGCCTCCCGCAACAGCTACCGCACCACGATCGTGCCCGCACTCGTCCGGTTGCTGGCCACCAAACTCGACCCTGGGAAGGCGACATCATGAGGCGACTCGCCGCAGTGACCGCGGCCGTCGTCGCGGCGACCGGCCTGGCCGCGTGCAGCAAGGGCGCGACCGTCGTGAGCAACAGCAGCGCCGCGACTTCGCGCGGGCCGGTGTCGTTCTCCACCGAGGCACCCAAGCCCTACTACTCCCAGGGTGTGGTGATCGCCAACGACAAGGGCCGCAAGGTCGTGCTCGACCCGGCGCTGCCGGTCTTCGACCCGCCGCTTTCCGGGGACACCGTCGAGCAGGGCAACTGGCCGGTCGCCGGGCGGCTCTACAGCATCAAGGAACTCATCGGCGTCTTCCCGGACGCCTACACGATCGCGCTCAACCCGCAGGGCCCGAGCAAGGTGCAGATCGCGGTCAAGCTGCCCAACTCCTCCGAGGACTCCACGATCACCACCACGATCACCGCGGTCGGCACGGAGGAGAAGGTCCTCGGCGACTACGACTCCCAGCGGCGCGGCGACCAGTCGATCTACACCGGCGGCGACGGCAAACCCAACAGCGGCCGCGTCTACTACAAGGACGGGGCTTTCAAGACTCAGCGGCTCAGTCGCGCGATCAACTCCTGGACCGTCGTCATCGGCAACGGCAGGACCGCGATGCAGCTGAAGCTCGACACCGACAACTTCACTCCCCTGTCGGACAACTTCGACAGCGACCAGGTGCTGCAGGGTCAGGTGATGCCGCTCATCATGCAGCTGCTCGCCGCCCGCATGTGAGCAGGCGACGAGCAGCAGGTATGACGGGAACCGGCTAACCGACCGGCACCGGCTCCTTGTGCCCGGCCGGCGCCTCCCGCACCGGTTCGTCGTCGAGCAGTTGCTGCTCGTCGAACGGCCGGTCCCCGGCGAGCACCGCCTCCAGCTGTGGCCGGTCGACCTCGCCGACCCAGGTGCCGACCAGGACGGTGGCGATCGAGTTTCCGGCGAAGTTGGTGAGCGCCCGCGCCTCGCTCATCATCCGGTCGATGCCGACGATGAAGCCGACGCCGCCCACCAGGTCGGGGCGGTGCGACTGCAGCCCGCCGGCGAGCGTGGCGAGGCCGGCGCCGGTGACCCCGGCGGCGCCCTTGGACGCGATGATCATGAAGACCAGCAGTGAGATCTGCTGCCCCAGGCTGAGCGGCTTGTCGAGCGCGTCGGCGATGAAGAGCGACGACATCGTCAGATAGATCGCGGTGCCGTCCAGGTTGAACGAGTAGCCGGTCGGGACGGTGATGCCGACGACCGGGCGCGAGACACCCAGGTGCTCCATCTTGGCGATCAGCCGCGGCAGCGCCGACTCCGACGACGACGTCGACAGGATCAGCAGGAACTCCCGCCCGAGATAACGAAACAGCTTGAAAACATTGACTTTTGCCACGAACCAGAGGATCGCGCCGAGCACGCAGAAGACGAAGAGGAAGCAGGTGATGTAGAAGGCGATCATCACCACCGCCAGGCTCTGCAGTGCCTTCCACCCGGTGGCGCCGACCACCGCCGCCATCGCGCCGAAGGCGCCCACCGGCGCGACATACATGATCATCGCCATCAGCCGGAAGACGAGGCGTTCGACGTGCTTGATGCCGACCAGGATCGGCTCACCGGCCTTGCCCATCTTCTGCAGGGCGAAGCCGACCAGCAGCGCCACCAGCAGCGCCTGCAGCACGTTGCCCTCGGTGAGCGACGACAGCAGCGTCTTGGGGATGACCCCGAGGATGAAGTCCTGCGTCGAGCCGGCCTCGGCGTCGACCTGCTTGTGCCCCGCGGCCTGCAACTCCTGGGTCAGGTGCAGCCCGTCACCGGGATGGATGATGTTGCCGACCACCAGACCGATCGCGAGCGCGACCGTCGACATCGCCACGAAGTAGCCGAGTGCGAGACCACCGACCTTGCCGACCTGGGTGGCCTTGCGGACCGAGCCGATGCCGAGCACGATCGTGCAGAAGATGATCGGCGAGATCATCATCGTGATCAGGCTGACGAAGCCGGTGCCGAGCCACTTCAGCGAGACACCGAAGTCCGGCCAGATGAAACCGACCGCCGCGCCCGCGATCATCGCGGCGATGACGGCGAGGTAGAGATAGTGGGTGCGGTCCTTGCGGCGTTGCACCGGTTGCGCTGCCGGAGCGGCTGTGCTCATGAGAGTCTCCAAGTCGGACGGATCGGGGCACGTCATACAGTGCGGTCGGAAGTGATGCGGGTCACGTTTGTGTTCATTGAGTTCACGGGTCGGGTATGTCCGTGACCACTGCCCGGCGCCCCCGCTCCCCCGCCCGGTGGAGCCTCGCGGCGCAGACCTTCGCCCTGCAGGCGGCGATCGCGCTGCTCGTGGTCGGGCTCGGCACCGGCGCGGCCTATCTGCAGGCGCGCAGTGCGAGCAACCGGCAGGCGACCGCGCAGGTGCTGTCGGTGGCCGAGTCGGTCGCCGCCACCCCGCAGGTCGCGCAGGCGCTCTCCACCACCGACCCGTCGGCCACCCTGCAGCCGCTCGCCGAGGCGGTGCGCCGCAGCACGCACACCGACTTCGTGGTCGTGATGAGCCCGACCGGTCGCCGCTACACCCACCCGGATCCGGCGCAGATCGGCAAGCAGTTCGTCGGGCACATCGCGGACGCCGGCCGCGGCGGCCAGGTCGTCGAGGACTACACCGGCACGCTCGGCCCCTCGCGCCGTGCGGTCGTGCCGGTGACGTCGGGCGGCCGGGTCGTCGGGCTGGTCGCGGTCGGCGTCGCCAAGTCCGCGGTCGCGGCGCGGGTGCGCGACCAGTTGCCCGCGCTGCTGCTCGCCGGCCTCCTCGCGGCGGCGCTCACCGGTCTCGGCACCGTGCTGGTCGCCGCGCGGGTGCGCCGCCGCACCCGCGGCCTCGGGGCCCGCCAGCTGCAGGAGGCGACCGACTATCACGACGCCGTGCTGCACGCGGTCCGTGAGGGGCTGCTGCTCACCGACCCGCACGGCCGGCTCCGGGTGGTCAACGACGAGGCGGCGCGCCTGCTCGGTCTGCCCGCAGACGCCGTGCAGCTGCCCACCGAGCAACTCGGGCTGCCCGCCTCGATCGAGCAGGTGCTGACCGACGGCCTTCCGCGCGAGGACGAGCTGCACGTCGCGGGCGGTGCGGTGCTGGTCGTCAACAAGGCCGCCGCGACCTGGCGCGGCGACGTGCTCGGGTATGTCGTGACTCTGCGCGACCGCACCGAACTCGAAGGATTGACAGGGGAATTGGACTCCGCACGGAGCCTGGCGACCGCGCTGCGCGCGCAGGCGCACGAGTCGAACAACCGGCTGCACACCATCGTGTCGCTGATCGAGCTGGGGCAGCCGGAGGAGGCCGTGGAGTTTGCGACCGGACAGTTGCAGCACGCGCAGCGGCTCACCGACACCGTCGTCGAGTCGGTGACCGGTGAGCCGGCCGTCGCCGCGCTGCTGGTCGGCAAGACCGCCGAGGCGCACGAGCGCGGCATCGACCTGGCGATCGACGCCGGCGAGGTGTGGCCACCGACGGACGCGACCAGTCACGACCTGGTGACGATCGTGGGCAACCTGGTGGACAACGCGTTCGACGCGGTCGCGGACAACGAGAGCGAGCGACGGGTGAGCCTCACCGGCGAGCGCGACGGCGACGACCTGGTGCTCACCGTCAGCGACAACGGGCCCGGACTGACCGAGGCCGAGCGGGACGAGGTCTTCCGCCCCGGCTTCTCCACCAAGGCCACCGACGGGCGCGGCATCGGGCTGGCGCTCGTCGCGCAGACCGTGCAGCGGCTGCACGGGAGCATCGAGGTCTACACCGGCCCGGGCGCCGGGCGGTCCGGGGCGCTCTTCGAGGTGCGGCTGCCGGTCTCGAGGGACGCCCGATGAGGACGCTCCGGGTGCTGGTGGTCGAGGACGACCCGGTCGCGGCGCGGGCCCACACGTCATACGTCCAGCGGGTGGCGGGGTTCGAGGTGGCGGCCACCGTGCAGACGAGCGCCGATGCGCTGCGGGCGTTGCAGCGCGAGGACGTCGACCTGGTGCTGCTCGACATGAACCTGCCCGACCGGCACGGCCTGGAGGTGGTGCGCGCGATGCGCGCCGCGGGCCACACCGCGGACGTCATCGCGGTCACCTCGGCGCGCGAGCTGGAGGTGGTGCGGTCGGCGGTGTCGCTCGGGGTGGTGCAGTACGTGCTCAAACCGTTCGTCTTCGCCGGGCTGCGCGACCGGCTCACGGCATACCTGGAGT
Organism: Flexivirga aerilata; assembly: GCF_013002715.1. NCBI lineage: Bacteria > Bacillati > Actinomycetota > Actinomycetes > Micrococcales > Dermacoccaceae > Flexivirga > Flexivirga aerilata. The sequence continues at coordinate 320,761 of NZ_JABENB010000002.1, read as the reverse complement.
ATGCCGCGGCGAGCGCCGGTGAGCTCGACACCCAGGCCGACGTCGACCGGATGCTCGGCACGCTGCGCCACGAGCCGGCCGAGGACCTGCCGAAGGGGCTGTCGCGGGAGCTGCTGGACCGGGTCACTGCCACCCTGCGCGCGGCCGACTCCGGTATGACGGCGGCCGAGCTCGGGGTGGCGCTCTCGGTCAGCCGAGTCACCGCCCGCCGCTACGCCGAGCACCTCGCCGGCCGCCGGCTCGCGACCCGCGGCACCCGTCCCACCCGCGCCGGGCGGCCGGAGGTGGAGTATCGCTGGCGGGCGTAACCCGCGACCGTCGCGACTTCTGCACGCCTCGGGCCAGTTCCGCGTGCGCACCCCGCAACCGTCGCGACTTCTGCACGCCCCAGCCCACTTCCGCGTGCACACCCCGCGACCGTCGCGACTTCTGCACGCGCGCCCGCAGCACGTCCCAGCACCCCCGACGCGCTCAGCTCTCCGGGGCGTCGTCCTCGAGCTCGTATCGCGGCACGCCGAGGGTGATGACGAAGGTGATCACCGCAATCAGCCCGACGGCCGCACCGATCGCCGGTGCGCCGGAGGTGGCGAGGGTCAGCCCGGTGATCGCGGCCAGGCCGTTCCAGAGCAGCGACGGGGTGCGGGCGACGCTGCGCTCACGCCAGAAGCCGAACGCGAGCAGCCCGCCGCACACCGCGAGGGCGAGCACGGTGGCCGCCTCGGTGAGCGCCCGGGCGGTGTCGCTGCTGTTCCCGGTGAGGGTGACGACGATCAGCACCAGGGCCAGGATCACCAACACCGCCGTCTGCACGGCCATCAGGGCGGCGGCAAGGCGCCAGAAGGACATCGTCCGGCGGGAGTTCGCGGTCACGTCATGCACCGTATGCGTAGACCCGCGGCGGCGCGCAGCCGGTGGTCGCCATACCCGGTCGCCACGTCGCCAGAGGTCGCCACACCGGGTCGCCATACCAAGGCAGGTGAGCCGGAATCACCCGGCGCGTGTCGCCCCGGTCAACTCTGGGTGAACCCGATGTGATCGATACCTCACCTTCGAGGGCGAATTTCTGACCCAAAGCACTTGTGGAGTGTTGTTCGAATCTGTGAGAGTTGGGAACAGCGTGTGACGTGCCCGCGTTGATTTGACGCAAGTGGCACTTGCCGTCAAGGCCACCACACCATCCCCATACGGACCGATGCCGCTCCGTGCCTTCGTGCGCATGCGGCTGATGCAAGGAGCAGAACCACATGGATTGGCGCGACCGCGCTGCGTGCTTGGACGAGGACCCGGAGCTGTTCTTCCCGATCGGCAACACCGGGCCCGCCCTGCAGCAGATCGAGGACGCCAAGCAGGTCTGCCGGCGTTGCGAGGTCATCGACACCTGCCTCAAGTGGGCACTGGAGTCCGGCCAGGACGCCGGAGTCTGGGGCGGTCTGTCCGAGGACGAGCGGCGCGCTCTCAAGCGCCGCAACGCCCGGGCTCGCCGCGCCGGATAACACTGGACAGCACCTGCGAAGCGTTCACCCACTACCCATATCCCCCCGCAGCCGCGCGACGAAACGCACCCGCGTTCCGCGCGGCTGCTCTGCGTGCCAGGTGATCTCCCCCCGCAGGTCCTGCACGAAGGACCGCACGATCTGGATGCCGAGCCCGGAGGTCGCCGGGCTGAAGTCCTCCGGCAGTCCCGAGCCGTCGTCGGTGACGGTCACCGTCAGCAGTTCCTGACCGGTCTCGTCCACGCTGCGGGCGGCATCCAGCACCACCCGCCCACCGTGGGTGGCGAAGCCGTGCTCGATGGCGTTCTGCACCAGCTCGGCGACGATCATCGCGACCGCGGTGGCGTCGTCGGAGTGCAGCATCCCGAACTCGCCGGTCAGCTCGGCCTGCACCCGCTCCTGCGAACGGTTGCTGATCTCCACCGCCGACCGCAGCGCGCCCGCCGCGATCTCGTCGAACGGCGTCGTGTCGTCCAGCTCTCCGCTGAGCGTCTCGTGCACGGTCGCGATCGTCGCGACCCGCCGCACCGCGCCGTCGAGTGCCGCCCGCGCGCCCGGGTCGTCGAGCCGCCGCGCCTGCAGGCGCAGCACCGCGGCGACCGTCTGCAGATTGTTCTTCACCCGGTGGTGGATCTCCCGGATCGTGGCGTCCTTGCTCAGCAGCTCGCGCTCCCGGCGGCGCAACTCGCTGACGTCGCGCACCAGCAGCACGGCGCCGATCCGGCGGCCGTTCTCCGACAGCGGAATCGACCGGGCACTGACCGACGCACTCCGTGACTCCATCTCGGTGCGCCACGGCACCCGGCCGGTCAGCACCATCATGAGCTCCTCGTCGACCGGGCCGCGTTCGGGCAGCACGTCACCGAGCACCGACGCGAGCCGCACCCCGATCAGCTCCCCCTCGTAGCCGAGCCGGTGGATCGCCGACACCGCGTTGGGGCTGGCGTAGGTGACGTTGCCCTCGGCGTCCAGCCGCAGCACGCCGTCACCGACGCGCGGCGCGCCGCGGCGACCGGCCGGGGCCGACGCCGGGTCGGGGAACGCGCCGGTGGCGATCATCCGGGCGAGGGCGTCCGCGGTCGCCAGATAGGTGACCTCCAACCGGCTGGGTGTGCGCATCGACGCCAGATTGGTATGGCGGGTCAGCACCGCGACCGGCACGCCCCGCTGCAGCACCGGGATCGACTCCTCGCGCACCGGCAGGTCGTCGCGCCACATCGTCGACTGCGACCGGACGATGCGCCTGCCGTCATACGCCTCGGCGACCGGGCGCACCCGGGTGTGGTCAATGGCGGCGCCGACCAGGTCCTCCACGAACACCCCAACGCCCGTGGTCGGCCGCACGTGCGCGGCCGCGACCCAGTTGCCGCCCCGCGTCGGCACCCACAGCACCAGATCGGCGAACGACAGGTCGGACAGCAACTGCCAGTCGCCGACCAGCAGGTGCAGCCACTCACGCGCCGACTGCGGCAGGTCGGTGTGCTCGGTGAGCACGTCGTTCATCGACGGCATGCCGCGAACCTACCCGGCGGCCGCCGGGCCGCCTGCTACCGGGCCGAGCCGGACCGCACCACCGAGCGCAGCGTGCGCAGCGCCACCGACAGCGGGGCGAGCCCCGGCTCGTCGAGGTCGGCGACCCCGACCAGCGCCTGCTGCGCACGGTTGATCGAGTCGGCGTTGGCCTCCGCCCAGGTGTCGAGCCGCTCGTCGGCGGTCGCGTCGGCCGGGGTGTCGGCGATCACCGCCGCGGTGAACGAGTCGAGCACGGCATAGAGGTCGTCACGGACCGCGCCACGCGCCAGGGAGTCCCAGCGGTCGTCGCGCGGCAGTTGGGAGACCGCGTGCAGAATGCGGTCGATGCCCAGCCGCTCGGACAGCTTGAAGTAGACCTCGGCCACGTCCGCCACCGGTGTGCCGGTGCGGATGGCCTGCTCGGTGATGTCGAGCAGCGAGTAGGCGTCGAGCAGCGCCGCCGCACGCCCGGCCAGCTCCTCCGGCACGCCGCTTTCGACCAGCTCGTCCCGGCTCCGCTCCCAGCGTTCGCGCTCCCCGCCCTGCAACAGGTCGGGCAGCTTCGGCGCGAGCTGCGCGATCACCGGCTTGAACCGCTCGATCTCGGCGCCGACGTCGAGGTGCGCCGGCCGGCTGTGCACCAGCCACCGGGTGGCCCGGTCGATCAGCCGCCGGAACTCCAGGTAGAGCGGCGTCTGGGCGTCGGTCGGCACCTTGTTGTCCAGCGCCTCGACGCCGGACACGAACCCGGCCATGTCGAACGCCTCGCGGGCCACGACATAGGCCCGCGCCGCCTGCTCCGGGGACGCGCCGGTCTCCTCGGCGAGCCGGTAGCCGAAGGTGATGCCGCCGCGGTTGATCATCGAGTTGACCACCGAGTTGACCACGATCTCCTTGCGCAGCGGGTGCGCGGTGAGCTCGTCGGCATACTGCTGCCGGATCGGCGCCGGGAAGTATGACGTGAGCGTCCCGCCGAACCAGGGGTCGTCGGTCAGCCCGGAGTGGCTGAGGTCGGCCTTGAGAGCCAGCTTGGCGTAGGCGACCAGCACCGAGAACTCCGGCGAGGTCAGGCCCGTGCCGGCCGCGGCCCGCGCGTCGATCTCGCTGTCGCTGGGCAGGAACTCCAGCTCGCGGTCCAGCTCGCCGCGCTCCTCCAGCCAGCGGATGAGCCGCTGGTGGACCGGCAGCATCGCGTGGGTCTGCGCCCGCGCGTTGCCGAGCAGGGTGTTCTGCTCGTAGTTGTCCCGCAGCACCTGCAGCGCGATCTCGTCGGTCATCGAGTGCAGCAGCGTGTTGCGCTCGTCGAGGTCGAAGCGGCCACGACGCATGAGGTCGGTGGCCAGGATCTTGATGTTGACCTCGTGGTCGGAGGTGTCGACGCCGGCGGAGTTGTCGATCGCGTCGGTGTTGACCCGCACGCCGTGCTGCGCGGCCTCGATGCGGCCGAGCTGGCTGGCGCCGAGGTTGCCGCCCTCCCCGATCACCTTGACCCGCAACTGTTTTCCGTCGACCCGGATCTGGTCGTTGGCACGGTCGCCGATGTCGGAGTTGGCCTCGACGGCCGACTTCACGTAGGTGCCGATGCCGCCGTTCCAGAACAGGTCGACCGGCGCGAGCAGGATCGCGTGGATCAGCTCGGTCGGCGTCATCGCGGTGGTCCCGGCGGGCAGATCGAGCGCCTCCCGCACCTGCGGCGTGATCGGGATCGACTTCGCCGTGCGCGGGTAGACCCCGCCGCCCTGCGAGATCAGCGACGTGTCGTAGTCGGCCCACGACGACCGCGGCAGGTCGAACAGCCGGCGGCGCTCGGCATACGAACTGGCGGCCACCGGGTCGGGGTCGAGGAAGATGTGCCGGTGGTCGAACGCGGCGACCAGCCGGATGTGCTCGGACAGCAGCATGCCGTTGCCGAAGACGTCACCGCTCATGTCACCGACGCCGACGACGGTGAACTCCTCGGACTGGGTGTCGACGCCCATCTCGCGGAAGTGGCGCTTGACCGACTCCCACGCGCCGCGGGCGGTGATGCCCATCGCCTTGTGGTCGTACCCGGCCGAACCGCCCGAGGCGAACGCGTCGTCCAGCCAGAAGCCGTAGCTCTGCGCGACACCGTTGGCGATGTCACTGAACGTCGCGGTGCCCTTGTCGGCGGCGACCACCAGGTAGGTGTCGTCCTCGTCGTGCCGCACGACGTCCTTCGGGGGCACCACCTCACCGGACACCAGGTTGTCGGTCACGTCGAGCAGTCCCGAGATGAACAGCTTGTATGACGCAACGCCCTCGGCGAGCCACGCCTCGCGGTCGGCCGGGTCCGGCAGCTTCTTGGCGACGAAACCACCCTTGGAACCGGTCGGCACGATGACGGCGTTCTTGACCATCTGCGCCTTGACCAGACCGAGGATCTCGGTGCGGAAGTCCTCGGGCCGGTCGCTCCAGCGCAGGCCGCCGCGGGCGACCTTGCCGAAGCGCAGGTGCACGCCCTCGACGCGCGGGCCGTAGACCCAGATCTCGAACATCGGCTTCGGCTCGGGCAGCCCCGGCACCCGCTTGCAGTCGAGCTTGAAGCTCATCACCGGGCTGGGGTTGCCCTGCTCGTCCCGCTGGAAGACGTTGGTGCGCAACGTCGCCCGGATGACACCCATCATCGTGCGGATGATGCGGTCGTGGTCGAGGCTGCTCACGTCGTCGAGCGCGGTCTCCATGCGCTGCACGATCGCGGCCTGCGCCGCCTCGCGGTCGGTGTCCTGGCGGGCACCGGCACCGGCGCGCGCCGGGTCGAAGCGGGCCTCGAAGAGATCGACGAGGGACCTCGCGAGATCGACGTTGCCCCGCAGCGCCTGCTCGATGTAGTTCTGGCTGAAGGTGAACCCGATCTGCCGCAGGTACTTGCTGATCGCGCGCAGCACCGCGACCTGGCGGGAGGTGAGCCCCGCGCGCAACACCAGCGCCCCGAGGCCGTCGCTCTCGGCGTCGCCCTCCCACACCGCGCGGAACGCCTCCTGGACGCGGTCGCGCACCCGGGCCAGCGACGCGTCGTCGGTGCCCCAGAGCGCGGCGTCGTCGGCGCGCAGGCCGAAGTCGTAGACGTGCACCACGACGCCGTCGGCGCGCTGCATCGAGTAGGGGCGCTCGTCGGTGACCTGCACGCCGAGGTCGGTGAAGACCGGCAGCACGTCGGTCAGGATGACCCGGTCGCGGCGGAACAGCTTGAACCGGCGCTCGCGCGGGTCGGCGCTCTTGGGGTCGCGATAGAGCGTGAAGAGGGTGTGCTCGTCGGACTCCAGGGCTTCGATGCGGCGCAGGTCGGCCACACCCTGGCGCGGGCTGAAGTCCTCCTTGTAGGCCTCCGGGAAGGCGCGGGCGTAGAGGCTCATCACCCGCGCCGACGCGTCCTCGCCGTCCTCCTCGGCCGCGACGGCACCGAGCCGCTCACCCCAGGTGCGGCTGTTCTCCAGCAGCTTGGCGTGCAACTCGTCGTCGTCGACCTCCGGCACGTCGGCACCGGGGCGCAGCCGGACCACGAAGTGGATCAGCGCGAGCGCGGAGTCGGCGATGCGGGTGGTGTAGTCGACGCTGTCGGCGTCATATGCCTCACGCAGCAGTTGCTCGATGCGCAGGCGGACGCTGGTGTTGTAGCGGTCGCGGGGCAGGTAGACCAGCACCGAGACGAAGCGGCCGAACTCGTCGACGCGGCGGAACAGCTGCGCCTGGCGGCGCTCCTGCAGCCGCAGCACCTGGGTGGAGATGCGGTAGAGCTGTTCGCTGGAGGTCTGGAAGAGCTCGTCGCGCGGGTAGTTCTCCAGCACCTGGAGCAGGTCCTTGCCGGAGTGGCTGTCGGGTGAGAAGCCGGTGCGGGCGATCACCTTGGCGACCCGTTCGCGCACGACCGGCACCCGGCGCACCGACTCGGTGTAGGCGCTGGAGGTGAACAGCCCGAGGAAGCGCTTCTCCCCCGTGACGTTGCCCTGGTCGTCGAAGGTGCGGACGCCGATGTAGTCAAGGTAGGTCGGCCGGTGCACGGTCGACCGGGAGTTGGCCTTGGTGATCGTGAGCAGCTGCGGCTCGCGGGCCGTCGCGCGGCCGTTGGGGGTCAGCCTGCTGAACGACTGCGACGCGGGCTTGTCGTAGCGCAGGATGCCGAGGCCCGAACCGGGCTTGATGCGCAGCACGTCCTCGCCGTCGACCGTGTCGAGCTCGTACTCGCGGTAGCCGAGGAAGGTGAAGTGGTTGTCGGCCAGCCAGCGCAGGAAGCCCTGGGTGTTGTCGACCGCCCATCCGGGCACCGACGAGGGGCGGTGCGCGTCGAGGTCGGCGATGACCTGTTCGCACTCGCCCTGCATGCGGTGCCAGTCATCGACCGCGACGCGCACGTCAGCCAGCACCCGGCGTACGGCGTCCAGCAGCTCGGTGTCGTCGGCGTCGTCGGCGGCGAGGTCTATCTCGAAGTGCATCCACGACTCGGCGATCGGTGCGAGGCCGTTCCCGGTCGACGGCGGCAGCTCGTCGGTGTCGTAGATCTGCACGAGATTGCCGGCCGCATCCCGCTGCACGAACATCTGCGGGTGGATCAGCGCGTGCACGTCGCGGTCGCGGTGCGCGAGCGCCGCGACCACCGAGTCGACCAGGAAGGGCATGTCGTCGGTGACGATCTGCAGCACCGTGTAGGGGCAGGACCAGCCGTCGGCGTCGGCACTGGGGTGGATCAGTTGCACGTCGGCGGTGCCGGGAGCGCGGTGCCGGGCCAGCTCCGTGTGCGAGCGGAGCACTCCGGCGAGGCGCTGCGGCCCGAAGGCGGCGATGTCCTCATCGGCAACGTGCCGGTAGTAGCGCTCGAGCAACCAGGGTGCCGGCGGCTCCCCGTGGTCGTCGCGTGCGCAGTCGCGCAGGATGGAAGTGCGGGAAGGTGTGTCCACGGACATAGATCGTCTTCGGCCCTCGTCGTGACTCGATCAGGGGCGACGTCGTTGTGGCCCCTGCGGCCAAGACTAGCCCCGGCGCCGCGTGACCGGGCGGCAGGTCCGGCGGGCCTGTGGGCGCCGCGATGCGTCCGCATTGCTTCGCCCACTATCCTGCCTCGAATGCAGACCAGCGACAGCACGCGCAGTGTTGCCCTGCTGGTCCCCAGATTGCTCGGTGTGCAGGCCGATCCGGCCGAGTTCGAGACCGCCGACGCGCTCGCCGAGGCGGTCGAGCGCGCCGCCGAGGAGCTGCTGCGCTGGCACGACGAGCTCGCCGACATCCGCCCGTGCCGGGTGTATGACGGCAGCCTCGCCCTCGGCGGCGACGCGGCGTCCGACAGCCCCACCCGGGCCAGCCGCCGGCTCGCCGAGCAGGTGAAATCCGGTGTGATCCCTGCTGATCCGGCCAGCATCGAGATCGCGTCCACCGAGTTGCGCGGCATCGCCTCGACGATCCGCCGGGTCGCCGGCGCGCGCGACGGCGACGATCCGGCCGGTGAGCACGGGCGGCAGATCGCGAGCGCGCTCGGCGAGCTCGCGGGCGCGCTGAGTGCGCTCGCCGAGACCTTGCGCGTGGAGATGCGGCGACTCGCCGGTGGCACCTCCGGCGGCGCCGACCAGGTCCTCGCCCGGGTGGTGCGCGCCGAGCACGCGGCGCGAGTCGCGGCCGCGGCTACCCTGCGGATATGACCACCAAGGAGGAGTCGCCGTGAAGATCGAGGAGACCTGGAGCTACGACGCCCCGGCCGACCGCGTCTTCGAGATGCTGCTCGACCCGAAGTTCCAGCAGGCCAAGTGCGAGGCAACCGGTGCGCTCTCCAGCACCGTCGACGTCCGCACCGAGCCGCCCGTCGAGGTCATCGAGACCCGCCGCGAGATGTCGACCGCGGGCCTGCCCGACAACGTCGCCAAGATCGTCGGCAAATCGTTGAAGATCATCGAGATTCAGCTCTGGGGGCAGCCCGAGGCCGACGGCGTGCGCACCGCCGATCTCGACGTCTCGCTCGGCGGCCTGCCGGTCAACTACGTCGGCAAGCTCACCATGACCCCGCAGGGCGCGACCACCACCATGCACCTGGTCGGTGACCTCAAGGCGCGCATCCCGCTCGTCGGTGGACGGGTGGAATCCGCTGCGGCACCGGCGATTTCGAACGGCGTGCGGATCGAGGCCGAGACCGGGGCCAGGTACCTCGCCTGACCGGCGGGCACGCGAAAGGCCCCGCAGCGCACGCGCTGCGGGGCCTTCGTCATACGGGCGTCACTGCATGTGCGGGTAGCTGTAGTCGGTCGGCGGCACGAACGTCTCCTTGATCGACCGCGGGCTGGTCCAGCGCATCAGGTTGGCCGCGGAGCCGGCCTTGTCGTTGGTGCCCGAGGCGCGGCCGCCGCCGAACGGCTGCTGGCCGACGACCGCACCGGTCGGCTTGTCGTTGATGTAGAAGTTGCCGGCGGCGAAACGCAGCCGCTCCTGCGCGTCGGCGATCGCCTCGCGGTCCTGGGCGATGATCGAGCCGGTCAGGCCGTAGGGGGCCACCGACTCCATCTGGTCCAGCACCTTGTCGTACTGCCGGTCGGGGAAGACGTGCACGGCGAGGATCGGCCCGAAGTACTCGGTCGAGAACACCGCGTTGTCCGGGTCGCCGACCTCGAGCACGGTGGGCCGCACGAAATAGCCGACGCTGTCGTCATAGGTGCCACCGGCGAGGACCTTGATGTCCTTGTGCGCGTGCGCCATGTCGAGCGCGTCCTTGTGCTTGGCGAACGCCCGCGCGTCGATGACCGCGCCCATGAAGTTGGAGAAGTCGGTGACGTCGCCCATCGCGATCGAGTCGGTGATGCCGACCAGGTCGGACTTGATCTTGCGCCACACGCTCGCCGGGACGTAGGCGCGCGAGGCGGCCGAGCACTTCTGCCCCTGGAACTCGAAGGCGCCGCGAATCATCGCCGTGCGCAACACATCCGGGTCGGCCGACGGGTGCGCCAGGATGAAGTCCTTGCCGCCGGTCTCGCCGACCAGCCGCGGGTAGGTGCGGTACTTGGTCAGGTTGGAACCCACCGTCTGCCAGAGGTTCTGGAAGGTCGGGGTCGAACCGGTGAAGTGGATGCCGGCCAGATCGGGGTCGGCGAGCGCGACCTTGGAGACGTTGATGCCGTCGCCGGTCACCAGGTTGATGACGCCGTCGGGCAGTCCGGCCGCCTCGAGCAACTCCATCGTCAGCTGCGCCGCACGGGTCTGCGTCGGCGACGGCTTCCACACCACGGTGTTGCCCATCAGCGCGGGCGCGGTCGGCAGGTTGCCGGCGATCGCGGTGAAGTTGAACGGCGTGATCGCGTAGACGAAACCCTCGAGCGGGCGGTGGTCGGTGCGGTTCCAGACGCCGCGCGAGTTGGCCATCGGCTGCTCGGCCATGATCGCCTTCGCGAAATGCACGTTGTAGCGCCAGAAGTCGATCAGCTCGCACGCGCTGTCGATCTCGGCCTGGGTCGCGGTCTTGCTCTGGCCGAGCATCGTCGCGGCGTTCATCCGGGCCCGCCACGGGCCGGCGAGCAGGTCAGCGGCCTTGAGCAGCACCGCCGCCCGGTCGTCGAAGGAGAGCGCACGCCACGCCGGCGCCGCCGCCTTCGCCGCGTCCACCGCGGCCTGGGCGTCGCCGACCGTGGCGTTCTTCATCGTGCCGAGCACCTTCTTGTGCGCGTGCGGCTGGCGCACCGCGATGGCACGGCCACCACCCATGACCCGCTTCCCACCGATGGTGTGCGGCAATTCGACCTGCTCCGAACCGATTTCGACGAGCGCGACCTCCAGCGCGGCACGCTCCGGGCTACCGGGCGCGTAGTCGAGTACGGGTTCGTTCACCGGTGCGGGGACCTGGGTCACAGCGTCCATCGATGCGGCTCCTTCGTGAAGATGTATGACGTAAGCGGTCATCCCATCCTCGCACCCGTGCAATCGCGCGGGGTGGGAGGAGTGCCAGGACTGTTCGGATCTGCTGACTTGCCACTCAGAAGTACTGAGGCCCGATCAGGACCGCTCAGGACTGCAAAAGCGTTCGTACGTCGGGCAGTTCGGTCACGTCATACCAGGAGAGCTCCAGATCGGAGTCGACGTCCCGCTCCCCCGCGGGGTCCAGCACGTGCAGGCTGGCGACCCACCGCAGCCGCACGTCGCCGAGCAGCGAGACCTCGGTGTCGACGTCGCCGTGCGCGCCCTCCCCCACCTGCTGTGGGTCGAGATCGACCGCCGCGACGACCCGCAGGTCGCGACCGGCGGCGGCGGTGGCGGCATCCTGCATCGCGAGGTACTCCAGCCCCTCGGCGTCTTCGTTCGGCTCGGACTCGCGCAGCTCCGGCGTCACCGCGTAACCGTGAATGCCCTTGCCGTCCAACACTTTCGACTCATCGAGTTGTGCCAGGGACGCGTCGTCCAGCGGTAGGTAGACGCGTCTGCGGCTGGTGGCGTCCTTCGTCATGCCCGAGCCTCCATCTCGTCCAGCAACTCGGTCAGGGCGTCGGTGACGCACTGGCCGAGCAGGTCCACGTCGGGCATCTGATCGCGGTCGGCGTTGAGCCCGAAATCGACCCGACCGTTGTAGGACGTCAACCCGATCGCCAGGGTCTGTCCCTTGGGCAACGGTATGACGGGGTAGGACTCGACCATCGGGGCCTCCCCGGCGTAGAGCGGTTGCTGCGGGCCCGGCACGTTGGTCACCACCAGGTTGAACATCCGCCGCGACATGGCGTTGCCGAGCCGGGCACCGAGCGAGTGCAGGGTGGGTGGCGCGAAGCCGGCGAGCCCGGCGATCGACGCCGCGTCGACGGCTGCGCTGCCGCTCTCGAGCTGCTGTTGCATCGCGAAGGCGATCTGGTGCAGCCGCATCATCGGCCGCGGCTCACCGACCGGCAGGTCCACGAAGGCCGGCATGACCTCCTCGTCGAGCTGTTCGGCGGCCTGTCCGCCGCGCACGCTGAGCGGCACGAGCACCCGCACAGTCTCGGTCGCGTCGACCGCCTCGCCGCGGGCGAGCAACCAGCCGCGCAGGGCTCCGGCGATGGTGGCCAGCACGACGTCGTGCACGGTGACCCGCTCCTCGCACGAGGCACGGATGCGGCGGTAGTCGGCCAGTGGGGTGGAGACCATCACGAAGCGGCGGTGCACGCCGACCGAGCGGTTGAGCGGGCTGGACGGCGCGGGTCGCGCGGTGGCCTTGGCGATCGCGCCGGCCGCCGCGGCCGCGGTCGCGGTGCCGCGACGGGCGATGCGGCACACCTCCCCCGATGCCGCGCTCACGCCGCCGCGGGCCAGCTCGACCACCCGCGTCGGGCGGCGCACCACGTCGACGGCGACCCCGAGCAGCAGCTCGAGTTCGCTCGGCGTCCGGGACGCGCGCCAGGTGTGCGGCACCGGCTGGTCGCGACCGGCCTCCGGGTCGACGATGATCTGGCCGATGTCGATCGCGTGGATGCCGTCCACCAGCGCGACGTGCGACTTGGTGACGATCGCGAAGCGTCCGCCCTCGAGGCCCTCGACGAGGTAGAGCTCCCAGAGCGGCCGGGTGGCGTCGAGCACGCGGGCCTGCACCCGGGCCACGAACTCCTCGAGCTGCGCGGTGCTGCCCGGGCGCGGGAGCGCGGCGCGGCGCACGTGGTAGCTCACGTCGAAGCCGCCGTCGTCGACCCAGACCGGCGGCAGCAGCCGGCCCGGCACCTGGCGCACCTTCTGCCGGTAGCGCGGGACGTAGGCGATGCGGTTGCTGACCAAGCTCACGAGGTTCTCGTACTCGAAGCCGCCGTCGGGCGGGTCGAAGATCATCACCGACCCGACGTGCATGGGCGTCGTGCGGTCCTGCAGGTAGAGGAATGACGCATCGAGGGCGCTCAGTCGATCGGCCACGGGGCCATAGTGGCACGCGGTCAGCGGCGCCCCGCGAAGCGCGACCGACGGGTGGTGACGGGTTGGCCGGTGAGTTGCCCGGCGAGCTCGGCGATCGCTCGCCGCGCCGGGGAGGACGGTGCCTTTTCGGCCAGCACCCGGCCGGCGAGAAGGGCGGCGTCCGTCGCGTCGCGGTCGTCGGGCACGAGCGTCAGCCGGGTGACACCGGCGAAACGTTGCAGCGCCTCGGTCACCCGGCGCTCGGGACTGCCGCCGACAGCCGCCGCCCGCACCCGGTTGGCGACCACGAGAGGCGGGTCGGCGGTGACCGCGCGCAGGTCGTCCAGACCGCGCACCAGCCGCTGCAGGCCGACCGGGTCGGCACTCCCGACCGCGACGACCGTCGTGGCCGCCCGGAGCGCGGCGAGGGTGGCGGCGTTGCGGCGCGGCGCCACCGTGTCGTAGCTCAGCTCCTCGTCCTCCTCGAGCGGCCCGGAGATGTCGATCACGACCAGCCGCGCGAGCCGCCGGCACTGCTCGACGACCGCGGTCAGCGCATCCTCGCGCAGCTCCGGCCACCGCTCCGCGCGGGGCAACCCGGTGAGCACCCGGAAGCCAGGTGCAACCTCCGGCGCGACCCCGGCCAGACTGTGCAGGTCGAGATGGCCGGAGTCGGCCAGCCGGGTGGCCGCGGCGATGCCCGGTGCCTCGTCGAGCAGCGCGAGGTGCTGTGCGACCGAGGCAGCATAGGTGTCGGCGTCGAGCAGGATCGCGGGCACGCCGGACCGCGCCGCCTCGGCCGCGAGGTTGACTGCGAGCGTCGTGCGCCCCGGCGCGCCGACCGGCCCCCACACGGTGACGACCTGGCCGGCCGTGTGCTCCTCGGCCGGGGCGCCACCGACGGCGTCGTCGCCGATGAACGGGTTGGTCGCGACGTATGCCGCGTCGGAGCCGCCCGCGGCCAGCGCCTCGAGTTCACGGTCGAGGTCAGCGGCCGAATCCCTCGTGGCGGCAGCAGGGTCCGGGCGTTCGGCACCGTGGGCACCGGCGGCCTGCCCGGCTGCCGTGGACGCCGACGACGCCGACGACGCGGCGGCGTGCACGGCGGCCGTGAGGTCGCGCACGGCGGCCCCGATCGGCAGCGAGGTCACCACACCCCACTGCTGCAGCACCCGCTGTTGCTCCTCGTCGCCGGCGCGGAACACCCCGACGATGCCGACCCCGGCGGAGCGCAGGTCGGCGAGGACGGTGCGGTCGAGGCCGGTGAAGTCGGGTGCGACGACGGCGACGTCCGCGCGGGCGGCGGCGCAGATCGCGAGCAGGTCGGCGACGTCCGGGCAACGGCGCACCAGTCGCACGTCGCCCGCGTTGCCGAGCGCCTCGGCAACGGTCGCCTCCCCTGCGGCACCGATGCCGGTGACCACGGTGACGCTCATCTACTCCCCCTTCAACGGCGAGCCGGCGACCGGCACGAGGTTGACCTTCGCGCCGGAGTTGACCGCGGCGAGCACGTCGGCGACCTTGTCGTCCAGCACCAGCACGTGCACCGCATCGGAGTCGGTCGCGACGGTCAGGCCACCGGTGCGTTGCGGCACCCGCGACACCACGGCACGGTCGAGCAGCCGCTGCGGGGCGTCGAAGGACTCCTGACCGGCCGCGCCCTTCTGCTTTGCCGACACCCACAGGTCCACGATGGAGCCCTTGACCAGATTGGTCGACTGGGACGAATCCACAGGAAGGGCAACGGCTTTCATGCGCACTGACGACGCCGCGCCGACCGCGGACCGTGGCAGCAACTCCCCGGGGCGCACCTCACGGAGCACCTCGCCCGACGGAAGCGGCGCACCGGCCCGGAAGTAGGTGGCGCCACCCTTGTCGATGCGCACCTTGACCGCGCGCACGTCGCCGGCGGTGATCGGCTGGCCGGGGACCAGGGGCCGGGCTGCCTCCAGGACCTCGACCGAGTCGTCGTAGTGGCGCAGCGCGGCCGCCCCGGCGAGCATCGCCACCAGGATCAGCAGCACACCGGCGACCAGCCGTGCGTCGCGCCACGAGGGTCGCTGCAAGCGGCCCGCGACCGGTCGCGGCAGCCCCTGGTCCTCTCCTGCGGCAGCGCCCGCTGCTGCTCGCCCCTTCTGCGCCATCCGATGTCTCCTCCGCTCGGCGGTCCACCGCTTCCGGTGGCCGGGCGGCCAGACTAGAGAGATTCGCGAAGGCGCCGCGGAAGTTATCCACAGGCTCGTATCGGCGGCTTGCGGATCATGCGCCACAATGGTCCGCACAACGACCGCAAGACCGAGAGGGAGTGCATCGACCGTGGCCCCACGCTTCGCATCGATCGCGGATGTCGCCGAGACGCTCAACATCTCCTCGCGGCAGGCCTACGGCTTGGTCACCAGCGGTGCGCTGCCGGCCATCAAGATCGGCAAGGCGTGGCGCATCGAGTTCGTCGAGCTGGAGGCGTTCATCCAGCGGCAGTACGAAGACTCGCGCTCCCGCATCGCCTCGGGTGAGTTCGCCGACACCGAGCCGGAGCCCGAGACCGAGGAATAACCAAGGAGCAGCGAAGGGCTGGTCTCCGGGCGGGACGCCCTGAAGCCACACCGGCGCGCCCTCCCCGCGGACCGGCCGGCTTCAGGCGCGGCGCACGATCGCGATGGCGGCGAACGGGATGACCCGGTGGCCGGTCAGGGCGGTCGGCCGGCGCAGCGCATCGGCCGGGTGCTCGGCGAGGTCGAGGTGATCCGATCCGACGCGGTCGATAGTGCCGGTGGCCAGTCCGCCGGCGATGTCGTGCACCGCGACCGGCGCCCGGTCCCGGGCGATCGCCCGTAGCGCCACCCCCAGCCCGAACCGCCGTCCCATGCCGCGGTCGTCGTCGCTGCGCACGGACAGCCCGGTCACCGAGAGCACCGCGGCGGTCGGCAGCAGCGCGGCGTGCCGCCCCTGCTCCTGTACCAGCAGCCACTCCCGGCCCAGGTCCTCCAGCGCCCCGCGCACCACTCCGGCGGCGGTCGCACAGGTGATCACCGTTCCCGCGGACCGCGCCGCGCGGTCCAGCCACGAGACGTCGGCGCGTTCGCGGCGGGTGCGGTCGGGCACCTCCGCCGCCTGCTCCAGCCGCGCCTCGGCGACCAGCTGTGCCTCGAGGTCGGCGAAGAGCTCCTGCCAGCGCATGCGGATCACCGTAGCCACCCGCCCGCCGCCATAGTGACAAAGGTCATCACCTGACATTGATCGACATCAAAAGGGGCAATCCGTAGACACCTGACCAATGCTGTGGTTAAGTGCAGTTAATGTCGTTTGTTGTCGGTTGATGACAGTTGTGCCGGGTCCGTCACCCGGCCCGGCCGGCAGCCGCTTTGGGGAAGGGGAAATCGTCATGCAGATCGTCATGCGGGCAGTCACGCAGGTCGTCACGCAGGTCGTCACGCGGTTGTTCACGCACCGGGCGCGCGCCGCCGCGCTCGGCACGCTCGCCACGGTCGCACTCCTCGTCGCGGTGGTGGCCGGGGCGGGCGGCGCCGCACACGAGGCACGCCGGCTCGGCACGCGCCTCTCGATCGCCCCGATCGACGCACTGCCGCTGGTCCTCTGGGGCGCCCTGGTGCTCGCGCTGCTCTGGGCGGCCACGCTGACCGCGATGGCCACCGCCGCGCTGACCCGTCCCGCGGAGGTCTACCGCGACCGGTCGGCGTCCAGCGGCTCCGGGCTGGTCGGCCGGATCGCCGGGGTGCTGCTCGCGGTGACCGCGTTCGGGGCGACGGGCGGCCTGTCCGCAGCGAGCGCCGCGCCGGCGACCGATTCTCCGGTGGCCGCGGCCCCGGCGGCCGCGGCCGGCGTCATACCCGATGCGAGAGCGGCCCACACCGCTCACGACCCGTGCGCGGTCGCCGAGGAGCCGCCGGTGCCCGGATGGCTACCGGAGCAACCGGCCCGCACCGCCCAGGTGGCGCGCGACTCCGCCGCCCTCGTCGCCGGATGCGCGGTGCCGGACCGGTCCGGCGAGGTGGTGGTGCGCCGCGGCGACAGCCTCTGGTCGATCGTCGCCGCCAGGCTCGGCCCGCAGGCCGACGCGACCGCGGTCGCCGGCGAGTGGCCCCGGTGGTATGCCGCCAACCGCGCCCAGATCGGCGACGACCCCGACCTGTTGCGGGTCGGCACCCGACTGCACGCACCCACCGCCCTCGAAGGGAAAACGCGATGAGCCTGCCCGCCTACTCCGCGCCGCTGCGGTTGCGTCCCGCGTCCGGCTGGGGGCCCCCGGCACTCGACGAGCAGGCGGTCGACCTGCTGTATGACGAGGCCGTCGCCCTCTCCCGCGACCAGCGCCGGGGCTACTCCCAGCCGACGCTGCGGGTGCACCTGCGGGCCGCCGACCTGGACCCGATGTTCGGACCCCAGGCCACGCAGCGCGCCGCACTCCCCGACCCGGAGCCGTGGCTGCGTCAGCTCGCGGCGGCGATGCTGGAGTGCATGACCGGCGTGCGCGCCCCGTCGCAGATCGCCCGCTGGGTCAGTCCCTTGGTGCTCGAGCGGGTCAACCGGCGCAACGTGATCGCCCGGCGCCGCGGCGCGCACCCCATCTCCCCGCCGCGGGTGCGCAAGGTGCACGTGTGCGAGCCGGACGACGGCGTCGCCGAGGCGAGCGTCGTCGTCCACCACCACGGACGGGTGCGGGCGATGGCGCTGCGAATGGTCGGCGTCGACGGCCGCTGGATGATCACCGCGATGGAGCTCGGTTAACCCTGCTGCCTTGTCGCCGCCGCATGCGGCTCACCGCTTCGACTTGGCCTTCTGCTTGCCCGTCGTCTTCTTCGCCTTCTTCTTGGCGCGACGCTGCGCGCGCGGCAGGCTCGAGTCGTCCTCGTCGAGCACCCGGCCGTCGTCGTCGACCTCGTGCGCCTGCGCGGCGCCGTCCTCGCCGGGCGCGGTGAAGGTCATCTTCTCCTTCGGCGCCGGCAGCGACGCCTCGACCTCGGCGGGGTCGACCTGCACGTGGAACAAGTGCTGCACCGACTCCTCCTTGATCGCGTCGTTCATCGCACCGAACAACTGGTAGCCCTCCCGCTGGTACTCCACGAGCGGGTCGCGCTGGGCGTACTGCCGCAGGTGGATGCCCTCCTTGAGGTAGTCCATCTCGTAGAGGTGCTCGCGCCACTTGCGGTCCAGCACCGTGAGCACGACGCGGCGCTCGACCTCGCGCGCGACCCGGTCACCGAGTTCCTTCTCCCGCGCGTCGTAGGCGTGCTGGGCGTCCGAGCGCAGCTCCTCGGCGAGCAGGTCCGGCTGCAGACCGGCGCGGCCACCGACCTCCTCCTCGATCTCCCGCTCGGTGATCGACACCGGGTAGAGGTCCTTCAGCGCCTTCCAGAGCGTGTCGAGGTCCCAGTCGTCGGAGAAACCCTCCGCGGTGGCGCCGTCGACATACGCATCGACGGTGTCGTTGATGAAGTGCCGCACCTGCTCTTCCAGGTCGGCACCCTCCAGCACCTTGCGACGCTCGCCGTAGATGACCTCGCGCTGCCGGTTGAGCACGTCGTCGTACTTCAGGACGTTCTTGCGGATCTCGAAGTTCTGGCTCTCCACCTGGCCCTGCGCGCTCTGGATGGAGCGGCTGACCATCTTGGACTCGATCGGGACGTCGTCCTCGATCTTCGCGGTCTGCATGAAGCGGTCGACCATGTTGGCGTTGAACAGCCGCATCAGGTCGTCCTGCAGCGACAGGTAGAAACGGCTCTCGCCGGGGTCGCCCTGACGGCCGGCGCGACCGCGCAGCTGGTTGTCGATGCGGCGCGACTCGTGCCGCTCGGTGCCGAGCACGTAGAGCCCGCCGAGCTCGACGACCTCCTCGTGCTGCTTGGCGACGGCCTTCTCGGCCTTCTCCAGCGCCTCGTCCCAAGCAGCCTCGTAGTCCTCCGGCGTCTCCACCGGGTCCAGGCCCTTGCGCTTCAGCGCGGCGACCGCGATGAACTCCGGGTTGCCGCCGAGCATGATGTCGGTGCCTCGGCCGGCCATGTTGGTCGACACGGTGACCGCGCCCTTGCGACCCGCCTGCGCGACGATCGCGGCCTCGCTCTCGTGGTGCTTGGCGTTGAGCACCTCGTGCGGGATCCCCTTGCGGCGCAGCTGTTCGGAGAGATATTCGCTCTTGTTGACGCTCGTGGTGCCGACCAGCACCGGCTGCCCCTCCTTGTGCCGCTCGACGATGTCGTCGACGACGGCCCGGAACTTGGCCTCCTCGGTGCGGTAGATCAGGTCCGGCTGGTCCTTGCGGATCATCGGCTTGTTGGTCGGGATGGTGACCACGCCGAGCTTGTAGATCTGGTAGAGCTCCGCGGCCTCGGTCTGGGCGGTGCCCGTCATCCCCGAGAGCTTGTCGTACATGCGGAAGTAGTTCTGCAGCGTGATCGTGGCGAGCGTCTGGTTCTCGTTCTGGATCTCGACGCTTTCCTTGGCCTCGATCGCCTGGTGCATGCCCTCGTTGTACCGACGGCCGGCGAGCATGCGGCCGGTGTGCTCGTCGACGATCAGGATCTCGCCGTTCATCACGACGTAGTCCTTGTCGCGCTTGAACAGCTCCTTGGCCTTGATCGCGTTGTTGAGATAACCGATCAGCGGGGTGTTGTGCGCCTCGTAGAGGTTGTCGATGCCGAGCAGGTCCTCGACCTTCTCGATGCCCGACTCCAGCAGGCCGACGGTCTTCTTCTTCTCGTCGATCTCGTAGTCGCCGTCGCCGGGCTGGGAGTTCTCCTTCTTCGGCGACCGCTTGAGGTGCTCGACGATCTTGGCGAACTCGACGTACCACCGGGTCGCCTCGTCGGCCGGGCCACTGATGATCAGCGGGGTGCGGGCCTCGTCGATCAGGATCGAGTCGACCTCGTCGACGATGGCGAAGTTGTGACCGCGCTGCACCAGCTCGTCGTTGGACCACGCCATGTTGTCGCGCAGGTAGTCGAAGCCGAACTCGTTGTTGGTGCCGTAGGTGATGTCCTTGGCGTACTCGACACGGCGCTGTTCGGGCGTCATCGACGCGAGGATGCAGCCGGTCTCCAGGCCGAGCGCCCGGTGCACGCGGCCCATCATCTCCGACTGCGACTCGGCCAGGTAGTCGTTGGTGGTGATGACGTGAACACCCTTGCCGGTCAACGCATTGAGGTATGACGGGAGCGTCGCGACGAGGGTCTTGCCCTCACCGGTGCGCATCTCGGCGACGTTGCCCAGGTGGAGCGCGGCGCCGCCGGCCAGCTGCACGTCGAAGTGCCGCTTGCCGATCGTGCGCTTGCTCGCCTCGCGGACGGCCGCGAACGCTTCCGGCAGCAGGTCGTCGAGCGACTCACCCGCCGCGATCCGCTTCTTGAACTTGTCGGTCTCGGCCCGCAGCTCGGCGTCGGTCAGCCCCTCGAAGTCCTCCTCGAGCAGATTGACCTGCGCGGCAATGCCCTGCAGCTTTTTGAGGGTGCGACCCTCACCGGCTCGCAGAACCTTTTCGACAACCTTCGGCACGGACGCTCCCCGCGGGATGACGGACAAGTGGACAGACCCACCCATGCTAATCGGTTGCCGGACATGGTTTGCTGCCCGGCATGCCGGTCTACCCCGACGACGTGCCCGAGCTCGCCGACGAGCGCGTGGTGCTGCGCGCACTGCGCGAGCAGGACCTGCCGCGCGTCGTGGAGTTCGCCACCGACCCGGCGAGCAGGGCGAGCATCGCGCTGCCTGCGCCATACGGCGATCCGGAGGCGCGGGCGTTCCTCGAGACGGTGCGCGCGGGCTGGGAGTCGGGCACCGACCGGATCTGGGCCGTCGAGTTCGACGGCGAGTGGGCCGGCACGGTGAGTCTCAATGCCCGGGTGCCCGGCACCGCCGAGATCGGGTATGCCGCCCACCCCGACGTCCGCGGGCAGGGGGTCGTCGCGGACGCGGCG